>JAAURK010000112.1 GCA_012032275.1 Tabrizicola sp. | reverse complement strand
CGAGGATCAGCCGCCGCCGGTCCTTGTCACCCGGGTGACGGGGGCAGGTGACACGTTCATGGCGGCACATGTGGCCGCCGAGACCCGGGTGTGGGGCGCGAGGCCGCCCTTGCCGCCGCTATCCGCGCCGCCGCCGATTATGTTTCAGGAGAAATCGGATCATGACTTTTCCCCTCAGACTGTCATCCGAGGTTGCCGCTGCCCGATCCGACGGCGCGCCCATCGTCGCCCTGGAAAGCACCATCATCACCCATGGCATGCCGTTTCCGCAGAATGTCGAGACGGCGCGCCTGGTGGAGGCGGAGGTCCGCGCGCATGGCGCCACTCCCGCCACGATTGCGGTCATGGACCGCTCCATCCGGATCGGCCTTGACGAGGACGAGCTTCAGGCCCTTGGCCAGGCGAAAGGCGCGGCAAAACTGTCGCGGGCCGATCTTGCCGCCTGCCTTGTCACCGGCGGAACCGGGGCCACGACCGTTGCCGCGACGATGATCTGCGCAAGGCTGGCGGGGATCGACACGTTCGCGACCGGCGGCATCGGCGGGGTTCATCGCGGCGGCGCAGAAAGCTTTGACATCTCGGCCGATCTGTCGGAACTGGCGGAAACCGCCGTCACGGTCGTTGCCGCAGGGGCCAAGGCGATTCTCGATCTGCCGAAGACGCTTGAATATCTGGAAACCCGCGGCGTGCCGGTGATCGCCTACGGTCAGGACGAGTTTCCGGCCTTCTGGTCGCGCCGCTCTGGCCTTGCCGCGCCGCTCCGGATGGACAGCGCCGCGCAGATCGCCGCCGCGCATCTGATGCGCGGACTTCTGGGCCTGCCGGGCGGGCAGCTTGTCGCCAATCCGATCCCCGTCGAGGCCGAGATACCCCGCGAGGACATCACGCCGCTGATCGACACCGCATTGGCAGAGGCCGCCACCGCCGGGATCGCCGCGAAAGCGGTCACTCCGTTTCTGCTGCAACGCATCTTCGAACTTTCCGGCGGCCGCTCGCTTGCCGCCAATATTGCCCTGGTGCTTGCCAATGCGCGCCTTGCCAGCGCGATTGCAGTGGAAATTTCCCGACAAAGGGCCAAAAGCTGACGCGGGGCATTGGCATCTCTGCCGGGCTTTCCTAGATTGACCCCGCGCGAATGCCGCTGATTTCGGAGCCCTCATGAACGATCCACTTCTTCCCCGCCGCCGAGGGATGCTTGCGGACCTGCGGGCGAGTTTTCTGACCGGTCTTGTCGTGGTGCTGCCGATCGGCCTGACGTTCTACTTCGTCTGGACGCTGATCGGCTGGATCGACGGCTGGATCCTGCCGCTGATCCCGGCGGCCTATCAGCCCGAGGCGCTGATGCATGACTGGTTGGGCCCGGATGCCGATTTTCCGGTCCGCGGCGTCGGCGTGCTCGTGTTCCTGATCTTCACCGTGCTGATCGGCTGGGTGGCCAAGGGGATCATCGGCCGGTCGATCCTGCATTGGGGGGAAGACATGGTCGACCGGATGCCGGTTGTCCGGTCTGTCTATGGCGGGATCAAGCAGGTCGCCGAAACCTTCTTCAACAAGAAGGAAAACAGCTTTGACCAGGTCTGTCTTCTGGAATTTCCCCGCCCCGGCACCTATGCGCTGGGATTTCTGTCGACCCGGCCGAAGGGCGAACTCGCCCAGCGGCTGGAAGAGATGGGGGGCGAGATGTCGGCCGTTTTCGTGGGACTGACGCCCTTCACCTCGGGAATGCTGCTGTTCGTGCCGACCAAAGACCTGGTGATCCTCGACATGAAGATCGATGACGCGGCCAAGCTCATCGTCTCGGGGGGGCTTGTCTACCCGCTTTCGAAGGAACCGGCTTAGCGGATTGCTGCGCAGCAGAAAATTTCCGGGTTCCCGCGCCGCTGCCATTAAGATACCGTAGTTACGACCGGATTTTGCCGTGATCGAGCTAAAGCTTCCGGTTGCGCATGTAATGATGCAGTTGCAGCACGCGATTTGTCGCGTTCAATTCCTTTTGGCTATCAATGAGAGACGAGGTGTCCCTTGAAAACCATTCGCGTGGCCGCAGGCACATCTGCGACGGATTTGCAGACCATCATCGACAACGCGCCCGACGGTGCGACCATCAGGCTTGACGCTGGCAAGTTCTGGTTCGACGAGACCGTCTTCATCGAACGGGACGGGATCAAGGTTGTCGGTTCGGGCCTGGGCAAGACGGTCATCCTTGCCGATTCCTCGCTTCAGGGCGAGCCGGTCTTCCAGGTGGGATCGGAGTTGTTCGTCGAGGATTACGGCGATGCAGTAGGGCTTTCCGGTGACGCGGCACTGGGTGGAAATGCCGTCAAGCTTTCCTCCGCCGCAGGGCTGCAAGCCGGGGACAGCGTCTGGATCGAGGCCCGGAACACGGAGGCCTTTCTTGACAGCATCGGGGATCATCTGTGGCGCGAGGACAAGCCTTTGCGCACGGCAATGGCCACGATTGTCGAGGTGCGCGGCGACACGGTCATCCTTGATCGCGCGCTGCCGTTCGAATTCCCCGCCGCGATCAGCACGCTGGAAAAGATCGAGACGGTAGCCGGCGTCACCCTCTCTGGTTTCACGGTCCGCGGCGATTTCGGCGCTTCGGACCCCGGGGATTTCACCAACACCCTTGCCTCGGAAAAGGGCGGCATGGTGATCCTCGTCAACGCGACGACAGACACGATCGTCAATGACATCGAAATCCTTGAACCCGGATCAAGCGGGCTGGTGGTGGCCAAGTCGCTGGATGCCGACATCAGCGATATCCGCGTCGATGGCGCGCATAACAAGGGGGATGGCGGCAACGGCTACGGCATCTGGATCCGCGATGTATATGACAGCTCGTTCAGCGGGCTGGATATCACCGACACCCGTCACGCCGTGGTCTTTGCAAGCGCCACCTCGGCCGAAGGCAACGTGGTCAGCGTCACGCATACGAACCGCGATATCAATTTCCACGGCGGTCTCGACCATGGCAACGTGGTCACGGTGGTGGACTCGGTCCGCAATCTGGATGAACAGGGCTACATGTCGCCGGTCGTCTTCGTCAACGGCGGGACCGATTATGGCGCGCCGACGGGGCGGAACGTCAACACGGTGACCTTCAGCCATGCCGATGGCACCGTCCGGGCGGATGAGATCAAGGCCGCGGCCCAGGGTGCCACGCTGTTCGGCAATGGCGGCAACGATACCTTGCGCGGCGGCGCGGGGGACGACCGGCTGGACGGCGGCACCGGAGATGACGTGTTCCGCGCCTCGGCCGGCGCAGATACGATCACCGGCGGAAGCGGCAATGATCGCGTCTATTTTCACAACATGATGGCAGAGAGCTATGTCACCCGGATCGACGGCAAGCTTGCCATCGTGACGGGCGAGGCGGTGACGTATGTCACGGGGGTCGACCGGCTGAATTTCAAGGACGGTTCGATCCGGCTCACACCGGAGGCGGAAACGTCGGGCACAAGCTTCGGCGCCCTGAAATACAGCGATGACGCGCCGATCGTCGCGCGGCAACAGGCGGCCGTGGCCATTTCCGACGACCGTTTCGTGGTGGCTGACGACGCGGTCGGCGATGTGTCGGCGGAACTTGCGGACAGCGGATTTGGCGGCTCACGGCCCGTCCAGCAGGCGGGGGCGGTGTATCATTCCGCCCCCGTTGATTTCGACATGACCGATACCATCGTGGTCGATCCGGCGGATCATCTTTTCACCTGACGGGCCCCCTGCCCTCAGTTGACCAGCCTGGTGATATCGACGGTCGCCGTCTGGCCGACAAGGTCGGCGTGCTGCGTGAGGAACGCCTCTGCCGCCGCGCGCCCGGCCGCTTTCAGCCGCGCCATCAGTTCGGGCGATGGAAGCAGCTTGGTAGTTGCGGTCAACTCGTTCATCAACCCATCATCCGAGATCATGTGAACCCGCACCTCTTTCATGCGGCCCCGCTCCATCCGGCCCTCCGCGATCAGCCGACGCACGAAATGGATCGCCCGAAGTTCGCCCAGCAGGCTGGAATTGAAGCTGATCTCGTTGATCCGGTTCTGAATTTCCAGCGGCGTTTCCGGCACCTCGTCGCGGCGCAGCGGATTGATCGACACCACGAGAATGTCTTCCGGCAGATCGGGTTCGTAAAGCGGAAACAGCGCCGGGTTGCCGGAATAGCCGCCGTCCCAATATGCCTCGTTCCCGATATGGATCGCCTGAAAGACCGTTGGAATGCAGGCGGAAGCCATCAGCGCCTCGGGCGTGATCTCGCGCCCCTGAAACACCTTGATCTTGCCCGTGCGCACATTGGTCGCGCTGACGAAAAGCCGGGGCCCCTCATCGGCACAGACGCGGCTGAAATCGAAGTCCTCGGCAATGGCCGCAAGCGGGTTCTTCCAGGCCGCACCCCAGGTGTAGGGGGAATAGAACTGCGCCGCGATGCCCTGCGCCGACAAGGGCAGGAAAACTTCGGCCGTCTCCTGCCACAGGCGGGTCAGGGGCAGCCACGCCTGCATCCAGGGGATCATGCGCAGATCGCCCACCGCGGCGATCTGCGTCCAGAGCCCGTCGAGAATCCGCTGCGCCCCTGCCGCGCCGCCGACCAGCATCCCCGCCTTCAGCGCGGCTCCGTTCATCGCGCCCGCAGATGCGCCAGAAATGCCCGCGATTTCAAGGCGGGGATCGTCCAGCAGACGGTCAAGCACGCCCCAGGTGAAGGCGCCATGCGCCCCCCCGCCCTGCAAGGCAAGGTTCACCCGCTTCGGCGGGTCAGAGCGCGGTCCAGCCGCCATCGACCGAAATCGTCGTACCGGTGACCTGATCAGCCGCCGCGCTGCACAAATAGACGACCGTTCCTCCGATCTGTTCCACGGTCGCAAACTGACGCGAGGGCTGACGGTCCAGCATCACCTCGCGGATCACGGTCTCGCGGTCCATGGTGTGGGCTTTCATCTGCTCCGGTATCTGCGCCTCGACAAGCGGCGTCAGCACATAGCCAGGGCAGATCGCATTGCAGGTGATGCCCTCGCCCGCCGTTTCCAGCGCCACGGTTTTCGACAGCCCCACGATCCCGTGTTTCGCCGCGATATAGGCGCTCTTGAACGGGCTGGCGGTCAGGCCGTGGGCGCTGGCGATGTTCACCACCCTGCCCCATCCCTGCTTGCGCATATGGGCCAGTGCCACAGCCGTCGTGTGAAAGGCGGAGGTCAGGTTGATCGCCAGAATGGAATCCCATTTCTCGGGCGGGAAGTCCTGGATCGGCGCCACGTACTGGATACCGGCATTGTTCACCAGAATGTCGCATCCCCCGGCCTTCTCGATCAGCGCGCGGCAGTCGTCGCCCTTCGACATGTCGGCAGCGATGTAGCGCGCCATGACCCCGGTCTCCGAAGCGATCTTCCGCGCCAGATCGTGATCTTCCGCCCGGTCGGTGAAGCTGTTCAGGACCACATCGGCACCGGCCCGCGCCAGCGCCTCGGCCACCCCGAGCCCGATGCCGGAGTTTGATCCCGTGATGACCGCAAGCTTGCCTTTGAGTTCCATCGGCATCTCCTCGTTTTGCGTCCGCAGCACAATGGCATGCTGCATGAGCAAATGAAAGTGCGCGCCGAGCGGTTCCCTCAAATGACCGGATCGATGAAAAAAACGCCGGCACAAGGCCGGCGTTAAGTCATTGAGGCAGGTTTCATACAGGCAAGAAACCTATCGAGCAGTCCCTCATATATAGTCGCCTCTCCGCCGATGGCCAAGCTAAAAGTTTGAAATGGCTCAGGCTCCGGCTTAGTCTCGGCAAAGGGCAAGGAAGACAAACAGGGATGAGGGCGCGATGATCCGGAAAAACAGTCTGACCTCTCGCGCGGGGATCGCGGGGCTGATCGTGCTGGCCTGGGCCGGCCTTGCCGCCGCAGAGCCGCAGCATGGCATAGCTATGTACGGAGACCCCGCCCTACCCCCGGATTTTGTGTCACTGCCGCAAGCGAACCCGGATGCGCCCAAGGGGGGGAGCATCACGCTGAGCATGAACGGAAGTTTCGATACCCTCAACCCGTTCACCACCAACGGCACCGCCGCAGAGGGCGTTTCGGCGCTTGCTTTTGAGACCCTGATGGCACGGAGTTACGACGAGCCCTTCACGCTTTACGGCCTTCTGGCCGAATCGATTGAAACCGACGAGAGCCGAAATTTCGTGGAATTCACCCTGCGCGAGGGGGCCCGATTCTCGGACGGAAGCCCCGTCACCGTCGAGGATGTGCTCTGGTCGTTCGAAACACTGGGGACCGTTGGCCATCCGCGTTATCTGACCGCGTGGAAGAAGGTCGAGACGGCCGAAGCGACGGGAGAGCGCTCCGTGCGTTTCACCTTCAACACCGAAGACCGCGAATTGCCGCTGATCCTCGGTTTGCGTCCGATCCTGAAGAAGTCCGATTTCGACGGCAAGGAGTTCGAGGCCACCACATTGGAGAGCCTGACCGGATCGGGGCCGTATCTCATCGACAAGGTGGATGCGGGCGTCAGCATCACCTTCCGGCGCAATCCCGAATGGTGGGGCCGCGATTTGCCGGTGAATCGCGGGCAGTGGAACCTTGACGAGATCAGCTATGAATATTTCTCCAATCCGATTGCAGTTTTCGAAACGGTGAAAGCGGGCGAGATCACTGCCTACCGCGAGGACAATCTGGCCAAATGGGCCAACCGCTACGATTTTCCGGCCATTACCTCTGGCGACATGGTGAAGCTTGAAGTGCCGCATGATCGCCCCTCGGGCATCATCGGTCTGGTGATGAACACCCGCCGCCCGCAATTCGCCGACTGGCGGGTGCGCGAAGCGATGATCGAGATGTTCAACTTCGACTTCATCAACAACACGTTCACGGGCGGTGCCGCACCGCGCATCACCTCCTATTTCTCGAACAGCGCGCTTGGAATGGCGCCCGGCACGCCCGCCGAGGGCGAGGTTCTCGCGTTGCTCGACCCGTTCAAGGCCGATCTTCTGCCCGGCACGATCGAGGGATACTCCCTGCCCGAAAGCGACGGCACGCCGCGCAACCGGGCCGGACTGCGCCGTGCGCTGGCGCTCTTGGAAGAGGCGGGGTGGACCCTGTCCGATGATGGCGTCCTGCGCGACACGGCGGGTCAGCCCTTCACCTTCGACATCCTGCTGACCATCGGCCAGGACGAGGCCGCCTCTGTCGCCGCGATCTATGTCGAGGCGCTGAAAGAGATCGGGATCGTGGCCAAGGTCATCATGCTCGACAGCGCGCAGATGAAGGTGCGCACCGATGCCTATGACTTCGACATGACCTATATCGTGCGCACGCTGTCATTGTCGCCCGGGAACGAACAGTCGCTCTACTGGGGCTCCGAGGCGGCCGACACCCCTGGTACGCGCAACCTGATGGGGGTGAAATCGCCTGCCATCGATGCGATGATCGCGACGATGCTGGCGGCCGGCACACCGGAAGAATTCACCCCGGCGGTTCAGGCCCTGGACAGGATCCTCACCGCGGGACGCTATGTCGTGCCATTCTGGTACGCCGACCGGAACCTGATCGTTCACCGCAAGGAGCTGCAGCACCCGGAAAAAGCACCGCTTTACGGCGACTGGGCAAGTTCCTATCTTCCGGCCCTGTGGTGGTATGAAAAGTGATCCCGGCGACGTCTAACTAAGGCAGGCAAAAACATGAAGAAACTTGCGTTCTTGGGGCTGGTGCTTCTGGCACTTTCGGGCTGCAACACGATCGGCGGGGTTGGCGAAGACATCTCTGCTGGCGCGAACACCGTGCAGAACATCTTCAATTGAAGGGCGTGCGTCTGCCAGACTTGCGCGGCGGGCCCTGTGTCAGTGGCAGGATCGCCAGCTGATGGTCCGGCTTGATGTCTTTTCGGATCCGGTTTGCCCCTGGTGCTATATCGGCAAGGCCCATCTTGACCGGGCGCTGGAAAGCCGTCCCGATCATCCTTTCGCGATCCACTGGCATCCGTTCCAGCTGAACCCCGACATGCCCCCGGACGGCATGGATCGGCGGCAGTATCTGGAGCGGAAGTTCGGCGGCAAGTCGAGTGCGGCGTCCGTCTATGCGCGGATCGAGGAGGCGGCGCGGACGGCGGGGCTCGAGATCGACTTCGCCGCGATCGACCGCATTCCGAACACGCTCGACGCGCACCGTCTGATCCACTGGGCAGGGCTTGAGGGCAAGGAGACGGCGATGGTCTCGGCGCTTTTCCGCGCCTACTGGCGCGAGGGCCGGGATATCGGCGACAGCGGCATTCTGGCCGAACTGGCCGGAACCGTCGGGATGGACCGCGGCGTCACCGAACGGCTTCTCGCCTCGGATGCCGACCGCGACGATCTTGCCGCCCGCGACGAGGATGCCCGCCGCAAGGGCGTGCAGGCGGTGCCGACCTTCCTCATCGCGCAGCATTATGTGGTTCCCGGCGCGCAACCGCCCGAGGTTTGGCGGCAGGTGATCGACGAACTTCTTGGCCAGGGCGCTGCCGAAAGCTGATCAGACCGGTTCAGCCGGCTTTCGCTCCGCCTGCCTTCACCACCTCGGCCAGATCGCGGGCGATGTTGAACGCGCCCTTGATCCGGTCACCATCGGATTTCATCTCGCCCGTCAGCACGATCTTCGTGCCGTTCACCCGGGCGGCACCTCCCTGCGCCTTCAGAAAGTCGACGAGCCCCGCGGGATTGGCGAACTTGTCGTTGTGGAACTGGATGGTGGCGCCTTTCGGCCCGGCGTCGAGGCGGCTGATCCCGGCGCGTTTGCACATCGCCTTGATCCGCACGATCAGAAGCAGCGTGTTGACCTCCCGCGGCAGCGGCCCGAAACGGTCGATCAGCTCGGCCGCAAACCCCTCCAGCTCCACCTTCGTGCCAAGCGACGAAAGCCGCCGGTAAAGCCCCAGCCGGATGTCGAGATCGGGGATATAGTCCTCCGGGATCATCACCGGCACGCCAAGGTTCAACTGCGGGCTCCAGTCATCGGCGACCGCGCTCAGCCCCTGCAGCTCGCCCGATTTGATCTTGGCGATCGTCTCTTCAAGCATCTGCTGGTAAAGTTCATAGCCGACCTCGCGGATATGGCCGGACTGCTCCTCCCCCAGAAGATTGCCCGCGCCGCGCAGGTCAAGGTCGTGGCTCGCCAGGTTGAACCCGGCACCGAGGCTGTCGAGACTGCCAAGGAGCGAGCAGCCGCTTGTCGCCTGCGGGTCAGTGGCGCGCGCGGTTTGGTCGTGAGGTAGCAATAGGCCCGCGTCTTCGACCGCCCCACCCTGCCCCGGATCTGATAAAGCTGCGCCAGGCCGAACATGTCGGCGCGATGCACGATCATCGTGTTCGCGGTCGGGATATCCAGCCCGGATTCCACGATGCTTGTCGCCAGGAGCACGTCGAACTTCCCGTCGTAGAACTGGTTCATCCGGTCATCAAGATCACCGGCGGCAAGCTGCCCGTGCGCGATGACATAGCGCACCTCCGGAACATGGGTCGTGAGGAAATCCTCGATCTCGGGCAGATCGGCGATGCGCGGGACGACATAGAAGCTCTGCCCGCCTCGGAACCTTTCGCGCAGCAAGGCCTCGCGGATGGTGATCGTGTCGAACTCGGCCACATAGGTGCGGATCGCCAGCCGGTCCACCGGCGGGGTCGCGATGATCGACAGATCGCGCACCCCGGTCAGCGAAAGCTGCAGCGTCCGCGGGATCGGCGTGGCGGTCAGGGTCAGCACGTGAACCTCCGACTTCATCTCTTTCAGCCGTTCCTTGTGGGTCACCCCGAAATGCTGCTCTTCGTCGATCACGAGAAGGCCAAGGCTCTTGAACCGGATGCTCCTGGCCAGCAGCGCATGGGTGCCGATCACGATGTCCACCGTCCCGTCGCTGATCGCCGTGCGCGTGGCATTGGCATCCCTCGCCGAAACAAAGCGCGACAAAGGTCTGATCGATATCGGAAATCCGCGAAAGCGCTCGGCAAAGCTGCGATAGTGCTGGCGCGCCAGAAGCGTGGTCGGGCAGATCACCGCAACCTGCATGCCCGACAGCGCCGCCACGAAGGCCGCGCGCATCGCGATCTCGGTCTTGCCGAAACCCACGTCGCCACGACCAGCCGGTCCATGGGCGACCCCTTTTCCAGATCCGTCACCACATCGCCGATCGCGGCGAGCTGGTCATCGGTCTCCTGATAGGGGAACCGTGCGGCAAAAGCCTCCCAGATCGAATGCGGCGCTTCGAGGATCGGGGCATGGCGCAGCGCCCGCTCTGCCGCGATCCGCATCAGCCGGTCCGCAATCTCCTTGATCCGCTCTTTCAGCTTTGCCTTCTTGGCCTGCCAGGCACCGCCACCGAGCCGGTCCAGAAGCCCCTCCTCATGGCCATAGCGGCTGAGCAGTTCGATATTCTCGACCGGCACGTAAAGCTTTGCGTTATCGGCATATTCCAGGGCAACGCAGGCATGGGGCGCACCAAGCGCGGTGATCGTCTCGATCCCGAGATAGCGGCCGACGCCGTGTTCGACATGAACGACCAGATCGCCACGGCTCAGCGCATCGACCTCGCGCAGGAAATTGTCGGCCTTCCGCTTTCGGCGCGGCTTGGCCACCATCCGCTCGCCAAGAACGTCCTGTTCGGAAATCACCGTCAGCCCCGGTGCGGTGAACCCGGTCTCCAGCGGCCAGATCATCAGGAACAGCCGCCCCGTGCCTTCAGGGACGGCGCGAAAATCGGCAATCTCTTCGATCCCGGTCATGCCCTGATCCGCCAGAAGCCCCCTCAGCCGCTCTCTCGCGCCCTCGGACCAGCTGGCGACCACCACCTGGCCGGTTTTCAGTTCCGCCAGAACATGTTCGGCCAAGGCACCAAAAAGGTTCAGCTTTTCCTGCTGACGCTCGGGCGCGAAACTGCGCCCGATCCGTCCGCCGGCATCCAGAACCCCCGGCCCCGGCGACTGGCGCAGCGGGGAAAGCTGGATCACCCGGCGGTCCGCAACCGCCGTCTCCCAGCTTGCGTCGTCAAGATAGAGCAGCCCCGGTTCGACCGGCTTGTAGACCGTGTCGATCCGGCCTTTCGCGCCCATCGCCTCGTGCCGGGCATCATAGCTGTCGTCGATCCCGGCCCAACGGGCCAGCCGCGCCGGGGTGATCTGGTCATCAAGCACCACGGTCGCGGCGGGAAGATAGTCGAAAAGCGTCTCCAGCCGGTCGTGAAAGAACGGCAGCCAATGCTCCATCCCCTGATGCTTGCGCCCGGCGCTGACGGCTTCGTAAAGCGGGTCGTCCGTTCCGGCCGTGCCAAAGGCGATCCGGTAGTTCTGGCGGAACCGCGCGATCGCGGCATCGTCGAGGATCACTTCGGACACCGGCGCGAAATCGACGGACTTCAGCTTTTCCACCGTCCGCTGCGTTTCCGGATCGAACCGGCGCGCGCCATCCAGCACATCGCCGAAGAAATCAAGCCGGATGGGCCCGGTCGGCCCGGGCGGGAAGATGTCGACGATGCCCCCGCGCAAGGCGTAGTCGCCGGGCTCTGCCACCGTCGAGACGGGAGAGAAGCCCATCCGCGTCAGAAAGCCCTTCAGCCGCGCCTCATCCACCCGGTCGCCCACGCGGGCGCGGAACGAGGCATTGCGCACCAGATCGCGGGCCGGAACGCGCTGCGACGCCGCCGCGAGCGTCGTCAG
>JAAURK010000111.1 GCA_012032275.1 Tabrizicola sp. | reverse complement strand
TGATCGCCAGCATCCCGGCGGCAGAACTGGCCCCCGTTCTGGCGCTGATCCGGGCCGAGCTTCTGTTCGGCGGCCATATCCTTGGTGAGACCACAGGTATCCAGGGCTGGCAGGATCGCGATCCCGACGTGTTGCAGAGCTTTGGCGAAGTGTCCCATGGCTTCTGGCGCGGGTTCGAGCAGCTTGCGGCCATGGCAGCCCCCGATCTGCTCCATCGCCTTGAAGCGGCGGATGCACGCTTTCTCGACATCGGCACCGGCGTCGGCTGGCTTGCCATCGGCATGCTGCAACGCTTCCCCGATCTGACCGCTGTCGGGATCGAGCCTCTGGCGGCCGCGCTGCAGCTTGCGCGGACGAACCTTGCGGCAACCGGGCTCAGCGCGCGCATGGAGCTTCGCGAGGGTCTTGGCCAGGACCTTGCCGACCGGACGGCCTTCGATCTGGTGTTCGTCCCTTCGGCCTTCATTCCGGCCATGGCACTGCCGCAGATCCTGTCACGCGCCCGTGCCGCATTGCGCCCGGGCGGCCGGGTTCTGCTGGCCGCGTTGGCGGCGTCCGATCCGCAGAGTGCGGCGCTGGTGGCTTTCCGCGCCGCCGTCTGGGGCGGCACCGACCTTGGCCACGACCGCGCGCGGCAGATGCTGGAAACAGCCGGATTCACCCGGATTGACCTGCGCCAGAACCCGGGCGGCTACATCGCCTTCCTGCTTGCGTCCTAACGCCCGATGCGGTTCCACGTGACGATCAGGCTTGCCGCAACTGCCGCGAAACTGACGGCAAAGAGCGGTGCATTCGCCCAGACCAGCAGGATGACGGTTGCACCGGCGGCGGCAATGACAACGGCAATCAGACCAAGAAAATGGGGCAAAGGCATATCTGCGCCTCCTTCCTCTCAAACCTGCGCCCTGAAGACCGGTTTCGCAACCCCCCTGTCGCTCACAGGTCGGTGTCCGGCTTCAGCGGGTGCCGATCTGCTGATTATGTTTGCGGGCCACGAACTGCTTTGCCGTCTCGACAGCGACGGCCGCATCGCGGCAATAGGCATCGGCACCGATGGCCTTGCCGAATTCCTCGTTCAGCGGTGCGCCGCCGACCAGCACGATGTAATCCTCGCGCATGCCCTTTTCCTTCATCGTGTCGATCACGACCTTCATATAGGGCATCGTCGTGGTCAGAAGCGCCGACATGCCAAGGATATCCGGCTGTTCCCGCTCCAACGCCTCGAGGTATTTCTCGACCGAGTTGTTGATGCCAAGGTCGGTGACCTCAAAGCCCGCGCCTTCCATCATCATCGCGACGAGGTTCTTGCCAATGTCATGGATATCGCCCTTCACCGTGCCGATCACCATCTTGCCCATGCGCGGGGCACCGGTTTCGGCCAGAAGCGGCTTCAGGATCGCCATCCCCGCCTTCATCGCATTGGCCGCCAGCAGAACCTCGGGCACGAAGAGGATCCCGTCCCGGAAATCCGCACCGACGATGGTCATCCCGGCAACCAGAGCCTTGGTCAGCACGTCATAGGGTGTCCAGCCGCGGTCAAGAAGGATGGTGACCGCCTCCTCGATCTCGTCTTTCAGACCATCATAGAGGTCATCATGCATTTGCAGGACAAGCTCGTCATCCGACAGTTCGGAAAGAATGATGTCGTCTTCGTCGGCCATTGCGGCGCTCCTTGCGGAATAACCCTCTGATGTGAATGGGCCGAAAGCCCGCCCGTCACTGTTCGGATTGCGACATGCCCCGGATGAAAGCCGACAGCAAGAATTATTGGCGGATCGCGGGATGGCAAATGTTCCGTTTATGTTCTAGGTTTGATCATGACCAGAACAGAACCTCCCCCCATTCCCGGCCAAAGGATCAGGGCCCGCGGCGCTACCGTCAATGCCAGCGGCCGGTTCGAGACGGAACGCCGCGAGGGCTTTGCCGATGACTGGGATCTGCCCGAAGAGGACCGGCTCTTGCAGACCGAGGTCCGGCTGGAGCGGCCGCGTTCGGCGCTGACGTTCCAGAACTCTCCTGATCTGCCCTTCGACCGGTCGATCAACCCCTATCGCGGCTGCGAACATGGTTGCGTCTATTGCTACGCGCGGCCGACCCATGCTTACCTGAACCTCTCTCCCGGCCTTGATTTCGAGACGCGGCTGATTGCCCGCCCGGGGATTGCAGAGGTGCTTGCGCGCGAACTTGCCCGCACGTCCTACAAGGTGGCGCCGATTGCTATTGGCACCAACACCGATCCCTATCAGCCGATCGAGGCGACCCACCGGCTGATGCGGCAGATCCTTGCCGTGCTGGCGGATCATCGCCATCCGGTCTGGATCACCACCCGCGGAAGCCTGATCGAGCGGGACATCGACATCCTGGCCCCGATGGCGGCGGAAGGGCTTGCTGCGGTCAGCATATCGATCACCACGCTGGATCGGGGACTGGCCCGAAAGATGGAACCCCGCGCCCCGAGCCCGACCCGGCGGCTGGCGATGATCCGCGCCCTGTCGGCGGCTGGCATCCCGGTGCGGGTGCAGGTCTCGCCGCTGATCCCGGGCCTCACGGATCACGAGATGGAAGCGATCCTCACCGCCGCGAAAGAGGCCGGCGCGCGGCACGCAACCTCCATCCCGCTGAGGCTGCGCTGGAAGTCGCCGGTCTGTTCAAGGACTGGATCGAGGCAGAGGTGCCGGGGCGGGCGCGCAAGATCATGGGCCGGGTCAGAGAGCTTCATGGTGGCCGCGACTACGACCCCGCCTTTGGCAAAAGGATGACGGGCGAAGGCCCCTGGGCAACCCTCATCGCGCAGCGGATCGCACTGGCGCGCAAGCGGCTGGGCCTCGACCGCGGCCTGCCGCCACTGCGAACCGATCTCTTCCGGCTGCCGGACGGCCGCGGCAGGCAGTTGAGCCTGTTTTAGAGCGGATCAGCGTTTGACTGAATCGTAGGGGATTCCCTGTCTTTGATTTTCGTGATTCCCTTTCCTGGTCTTGGGAAGGGAGGTTTCGGATGACACGGGCCTATTCGACGGATCTTCGGGAGCGTGTTGTGGCGGCGGTTAGGTCTGGATCGACCTGCCGGATGGCGGCGGAACGGTTCGGCGTTGCCGTTTCGAGCGTGGTGAAGTGGTCGCAGCTGGAAGCGCGGACCGGAGGGGTGGTTCCCGGCCGGACAGGTGGGCATCGCAAGCCGATCCTTGCGCCGCACCATGACTGGCTGGTGGCGCGGGTTGAGAGCTGTTCGGAGGTGACGCTGATCGCCTTGCGCGACGAACTGCGGGCCAGGGGCGTCCAGGTTTCGCATGATACCGTCTGGCGCTATCTGCGCGGGGCTGGTCTCAGCTTCAAAAAAAGCGTGCTGGCCAGTGAACGTGCTGGCCAGTGAACAGGACCGCCCCGATGTCGCGCGCAGGCGGGTGAGGTGGAAGCAGTATCAGGGGCAGATTGACCCGCAACACCTTGTCTTCATTGATGAGACCTGGACAAAGACCAACATGGCTCCGCTGCGGGGGTGGGGCAAGCGCGGTCATCGCGTGCCGGCTCGCGCCCCGTTCGGGCACTGGAACACCATGACCTTCCTCGCCGCCCTGCGCTATGACCGCATCGACGCGCCCCGGGGTTTTCGACGGCCCGGTCAACGCGGAAGTCTTCCGCACCTATGTCGAGCGCGTGCTGGTCCCGACCTTGCGGCCCGGTGACATCGTCATCCTGGACAATCTCGGCAGCCACAAGGCCCCCGCCATCCGCCAGGCCGTCAGGGCCGCCGGAGCAAGGCTCTGGTTCCTGCCACCCTGCAGCCCGGACCTGAACCCGATCGAACAGGTCTTTGCCAAACTCAAACACCTGCTCCGAAAAGCCGCCGAAAGATCCAAAGAGACCCTGTGGCAGAAAATCGGCGACCTGCTCGCCCTCTTCACACCAAACGAATGCGCAAACTACCTTGTCAACTCAGGATACGCTTCCGTGAAACCCTGAAAAGCTCTAGGCAGGATGATCCGACTGCCGGTGCCACGGGGTCCGTCGGGCAGCGCGATCATTCGGGTGGCCCTGATGTCAGGTGACGCGGCTTGCCGATTTTCCTGCTGTCGATCTGGGGGGAGGGGGCGCTTCGGCGTGACGTGCCTTTGGCCGGGAGGTGCGGGATGGTCTGCTGCCGGTTTCGTGGACAGAGGGTCAAGCTGACATCGTGCGGGCCTCGACCTCCATGGGATTGAGGCAGCCCGGTTTCGAATGCTGTCTGCGCGGATTTTGGAAGCGCGCGATGTAGTCGAAGACATCGGCGCGCGTGCCTGCCACCGCCCTGCTACTCCCGACGTCTGGTCGCTGGCGATGCGCTGGTCCTGACGGCGATTGACCTCATCCGGGCAGAATGTAGAACCGGCTGCGGTTCCGATCTGGTTGCCAAGAAGTGTGGCGTCACCTGAATGTCGCCGAGCGATGCCGGGAAAATCTGTCTTCCGGGGGACAAAGGCGGATGGCCAAAGCCGGGCTTTCGCGTTGACCGGAATGGCCGTCGTACCTGAACCCTGGGGCAGGGATGGAAGCCTCGTCCCTTCCGCGTCGCGAACCCGGCAGCTGTGTGACCGATCTGCCGCGTCTGCCGGTCCCGGAAGGACGCAGAGGTTGAACCGCCGTCAGTCGCCGAAAGTGACGTCGTCCGATCCGGTCCGGGCCTCGCCGCCGCAGTCGATAGCGTCGCCGATGCGGGCGGCGGGGCGGCCGTTCACGTAGACGGTTGCCGAGCCCTCGGCGACCGCGCGGGGTGCGAGGAATGCGGCGCGCAGGCGTCTCCTTGCCGGACGACGCCCCTGTTGTTCACGAAAACATCCCCGCTTGCCTCGATCGAGGGCGTGCGCGGGCAGTTATGGTGCTCACTGGCGATATCGCGTGACGGAAGACTGCGGGCATGGCGGCTCCTGTGGCGTGTTGCTATCCTATCGGTCTTACTATCTCGTCACGGCCCATGTTATATCGGACAAGATGAAAATCCTGCATCTGCGCAATCATTGCGAAATGCTCAAGAGCTTTTACGCGGTTGATATTCTCGACTGAGCGAAACTTCGTCTTGTATCCGACAAAACCAAGTGAAGGGAAAAATCCGTAGACCTGCCCATATTCCAGTGCGCCACACGCTTTCGCGCATTGAGCATACATAAGATTATCATCGTAATCGCGAATATCACAATCGTTCTCTTCGAAAGGCAGTATGAGGCGTGTAAGTGACTCGCGATTTTGCGGTCGAGGCGGATCATCGTCTTCAAAAATACTCATGTCCAAAACATCGGGCGCAAGTGTGTTACACTCAATTCTATACTTGAGTAGGTCTATTTTGACAAAATCATGCTTCTCCGACCAGGCGTAGATTAATGATCCAAAAGCACTGAAACCTACAATGTGGCAGTCATTATGGCTAAAATCTGGATCTGCTTTAAATATCAGGGCGGCAAGAGGTCTAAATCTTTCAATCGGGCAAAACTGGAATCGACCATCAAACATCATACAATAACCATATTGCGCAATGAACTGGCTGTAGGTTTCTGATACGTGATCTGCGGCAAACGAAACCTGATTTGGGGTGGCCCCTTCGCGGCGAACTAGAATACCCCTGCCTTTCAGATCATCAGAAAATAGTTGATCCACCAGCCCCTCCTTCAACACGCTTTAAGCACTATATGGTTCATCGTTTGATCATGCAAACCTTTAGCCCGCATCTCTTTTACCTCATTACGCAACTGATCTGCACGCTTATTGCCACTTGATCCGGCAGCATTCCATTGCGGTCCGATAGATCGATTTGCAGTGCTGTTTCCAATCCCCAAGCTGGACGGATGGCCGCCCGCAATCATGTCTAGGAAGTGGGTTGCATCTCGGTCAGATAGCATCTGCGCAATCTGAGCATCGGTCTTACCTCGTCTGCGCAAAAGCTCTTTGTATTTTGTACGTACCGCGTCCTGCGCATCCTTATCCCGCAATAGGTCAGTTGAGCTTCCCTTTTTGCCCTTCGCGCGCCACTGGATCTCGGCCTGGTCAAGCACCAAATGGGCATATGCAAGATCGTCCACCGTCATCTTTCTGATCGTCTCTTGCTGCTTCTGTAACTGACCTTCAAAGACTTCACGGCTCACGCCCTTCGGTACTTCAAAGCAATCGACGTGCTTGGGGGCAAGAACAGTCGACGGCGGCACGTCATCTTCCTTCTTTGCTGCTCGCGCAGCTGACCCTTTGCCACTAGAAGCACCGTCGGTCTCGGTTATCCCAGCATCGTTAGTCTTAGTCGTGGTCCCCTGATTTTCTTCGCCCAGAACACGCTTTTCGTCTGAGGTCAGGTCTTTTCGTGTGTCGATCTGTTTCGGAAATACGACATCTTTGTCAATCTTGTTCGGATCGCCGATGCCCCGTTGCACGACGTTCCGCGTGGCTTTGACTGTGATGCGGACAAGCTTTGAGCCGGCTTGGGAAACCTTGGCCACAACCTTCAGAAAAGCCGCAACGGCCGCAAGACCGATTGTCGACAGGGCAGCGATGAGCCCCGCCTCCAAAACGGCAAAACCAGCGTCCACCGCAAGTTTGCATAGCGCAAGTTTCCACGTTCCGTTGCGGATTGCCGCGACGGCGTCATTGTACGCCTTCTTGATGCTCTCCCACAGATTGGGGAAAAAACTGCTTAGGAGTTCACGCTCCGCTGCGTCGCGATACTGCCGGGCCAGATCTACATCGTTGGCTGCTTGACGCCGCATCATCTGCGCGTTGCGGACGTTGGTCGGTATCGCCGCACCAGTTTCCAGCCAGCGATTGTAGTCCAATCCCTTTGGAGAACCGGCGGCTTGCCATGCGGCGGCGTGCTCGGAGCCCATCTTCCATTGCTCGACAGTCATCCCTTCCTGCGCTTCGATCCTTCGCTGGGCAATCTTCGCGTATTCCAGGTCATTGTGCGCCTGCTGTGCGTCACTTGGCGGGGCGACGCCGATACCGCTCAGCGCTTCCCGTACGGCCGCCCGGGCCGCGTCGACGTCGGCATCAGTATCGTTCGGTCCTTTTATTCCCGCCAGCAAGCCAATGAAACGAAGTGCGGCTCCGTATTCAAAGACACGGTCCACAGCGTAGCCCAGGCATGATGCCCCATCCAGCTGGGAATAGCCCGGCTGGACATCAGGAGCCGCTGCGGCATTGGCTGGTCCGCCCATGCCTCAATTCCCGGTATCATCAGGGCGATCATAAGCCGCCGAACCAAACCACCGGTGGAAGGTGCTTGCGAACATTCGTTCTATCGTCGTGGCCTGAAAATCCAGAGGCTGCGGGGCCATGCAGGCGAGGCCAGCCGTTGGCAAGCCAAAGCCAAGAGTGCCGATCTGGCTTTGCAATGCCTGGATTGCGGCCTTGTTACCGTCATGGACCGAGAGCGCAATGCCGTGGAGTGTTTGGACAAAAGCTTGCTGGGCCACAGGATCCATTGTGCAAGCAAAGGGATCCTTCAGGCGTTCGATACCAAGCTCTGTAAAGAACCGGTCGCGATACTCATCGCGTATCGGGCGGCGGTCAGGCTCATTGGCCACAAAAGCACCATCGTCATAACGTCTCGTCATCGCGATCTCCTAAGGGTTCAGATCGATCCGGGCGGCTTTCAATACAATCCCCTGTTCCGCCTCCATTTCGATCGTGCCCTCTTCGCTCATCCTGAATCTTGTTTTTCCGCAAACGATTTCGAAGGTCTTTCCAACCACGACAGTCTTGTTCTGGCCAATTTCTTCATAGGCCCCAAGCAAGACGCTATCATGCCGGATACCTTGAACGGACAACTGGTAGCCACCTCCAACGATGGTCGTCTTTGCCGCGCCCACGATTTCGCTGGACGACAGCATCACGGTCTCGGCCTTGTTCTTGCCGACGCCGACCACAAGGTTGCCTTCGCCCATCGTGGCCGCGGAGAGAATGCCAAGCTTGTCCGTAAATCCGCCAAGCTTGTCGGTCAGCAGATTGCCGACCTTGTCACGCAGCACGCCCATCGCCGCCGTCACGCCACGTTGCAGGATATTGGGCCCAACCATCAGCGTCATATTGCCACCGATGATTTCATGATGATTGTTGCCAACTTCGATCGTCTTGTTATGGCCGATGCTTTCTGCCTGATTGTTGTCGACCCGCTTGGTGCGGGAGTTTTCAATGTGAATCCGGTTGTCGCGTTGCGCGTGGAGGAAAATCTCCTCCTGGCCAAGTTTATCCTCGAAGCTCAGTTCATTGAAGCCCTCGCCCTTGTGGGTATTGGTTCGGAAGACAGTCTTCGTCTTATGCTCCGGCAGGCTGTAGGGCACCTTCTGCGTGGCGTTCGGGACGACGCCGGTGACGACGGGGCGGTCGGGGTCGCCGTCGAGGTAGGTGACCATCACCTCCATCCCGATCCGGGGGATGGTCTGGGCGCCCCAGCCGCCGCCCGCCCAGGACTGCGCGACGCGGACCCAGGCCGTGTCCGATCCGTCCTTCTTCGCCCGCCGGTCCCAGGGGAACCAGAGCTTGATGCGGCCGTATGCGTCGGGGTGGATCTCCTCGCCCGCAGGGCCTGCGACGATGCCCACCTGCGTCCCGTCGATCCGCGGCCGCGCGGTCCGGTGGCCCGGTGTCGCCGGCACATCGGCCGGGATCGCGAGAAAGCGGTTCTCGTATTCCGGCTGGTTCGCCACGCTCTCATAGCTCGTGTCGACCGAGGCGTGCTCGATCGCCAGGATCACATGCGGCGCGAAGACATTGTCGGGGTTGGCCAGATCATAGGGCGTAAGCTTCGCCCCCGCGGCCAGGGTGCGCACGACGAGGCGCCCTCGACGCGCGCATGTTCGGCCTCCTGCGCCTGCATCCGGAGCTTCGCCGCGCGCTCCACCGCGCCGTCCTCGATCCCCTCGCTCGCCCCGCTGCCCGAGCCATAGCCCGCCAGCATCGGATATTCGTAATGCTCGTAATTGCCGTTCTTCGGCAGGCTCACCAGCGAGGGCGCTGTCCCGCCCGGCACCAGGCCCGGCGTGGTGAAGTTCCAGTCGCCCCCGGCATAGCTGCCCGGCAGGTAGCGGAACGTCGTCTCGAAGCGCGTGATGTGGTTGCGGTCGGTCGAGCCATGGGCAAAGCGCACCTCCTCGCCGCCGACATAGCCCGCGGCATGGCTCGCGATATGCATCCTGTGCGATCCCGCCTCATGCACCCACCAGAAGAAGAGCCCGTCCTCCTCCAGCCGCCGGGTCAGATAGGCAAGATCGGTCTCGTTCCACTGCACCGAATAATGCTGCTTCGGCACCACCCCCACCACCCCGTCGGTCACCGGGGCCGGAATGCCATGTTCGCCCAGAAGCTCCACCGCGATGTCGAGCGCGGATCGGTCCAGCCAGATCCGGCAATCCGAGGTCTGCGACAAAAGCCAGAGATCGGGCCGCAGCACGAGTTCGTAATGCCGGAGCCCCCGGTTCTGCCGCGGACCCGCCGTAAGGTCCGTGACGATCCCGTTCCAGACCCGCCGCACCCCCGCCCCAAGCTCGACCGAGACATCCACCGCCTTGCCCAGAAGATCCGAGGCCTGCAGATCCTGCACCTTCGAGCGCACCGCAACCCGGCCCAGAAACAACTCCGAGATCGCCTCCCGCCAGCCAAGCTTCTGCGCCAGCAGAACGTCCTTGCCCAAGGGACTTTCAATCCCAAGGATACGTTCGGCTTGAATGAAATCGGAGGGTGCGTTCATGGACTGCCTCGATCGATGTCTGGTGGAAGCGGCGTCTGCATCAGTCGGCCCGCCGATCGCATGGCGCCGATGACCGTATCAAAGGACTTTTGCGATCGGGATCAGACTGTTAAGATCCACGAAGGACGACAGCCTGCGCGCCTCCTGATCGGCCTTCCGCAGCACGGTGGCGTCGACATTGCTCATGATGGCATTCACCGGCATGAAATTGCCCGCCCTCGTGCCGTGCTCTTCCTTGTAAAGTGCATTGATCCTGCGGGCGACCGTGTTTCCAGTGTCGTTGTAGCTGAAGGGGCCCTTTTGGGGATAGGCAGGGTCAAGCGGTCGCGTGCTGATCGGCGAATAGTCGACAACCCTCATCGGGATCACGCTTGTCGGAACCGAGACCAACCTCGCCTTGCCGTGAAAATCCAGGTCGAGGATCAGGTTCATGAACATCATCAGGGTGAAACGGCGCTGGAGCGTCCGGCGAAATGATTCAAGCTCGGGAACCGCGGCCAGGAAGGGGCTCGACCTGATCTCCCGGACAAAGGTCAGCTTCTGCTGCTCGGGCGCATCGCTGTCACGCACGCATTCCATGCCGTCGATGAGGTGGCCATAAACGCGGTCGATCTGGCCCTTGACGGCTGAAAACATCGAACGTGGCGAGCCGCCGACAACCGATGGGCTGGCAAGCCCGCCAGTGAGCTGTGACTTCAGACCGTCGGTCGCCTTCTTCTTGAGCATGGAGGAGGATTCCTTGCTCAGCGTCTTCCAGATGTATTTGGTGATTGTCGCATTGGAAAAGGTCACGGCTGCGGACCGGGCCGTGGGGAACAGATTTGCGATGCGGCCACCGAAACGTCCGATCGCCGATGTGCCTGCCGTACCGAAGAGAACCGCCGCCGTCGGCAATGTCGTCGCCAATGCCCCCGCGCCGACGATCAGCAACATGATGACGACCTCCGCCTGAAAATCGTCGGTCGCCTTCTGGTCGTCCATCGTCTTTTGATAGTCTTCGGCCGCATCCTCATAGGATGTCCTGACCACATCGAGCGGACGGTTGATCCAGGCATCCTTGCGATTGCCCGCCTGAATGATCAATTGGGTCAGCAGGTCGTTCGCAGATAGGGTGGGCATCAGATATTCCTCTCTGTTTCAGATTTTGCACGGGCCATGCCGGCGAAAGACGTTTGCAGAAGACCCTCGGTCATTGATCCTCGAACCTTCTGTACGCATCGGGGCTGGCCAGAATGGCGCGGACCATGTCGAAGAATTCCGCCACGGTCTGGCCGATGTCCTTGGGATCGAAATCGAACCAGTAAAGCGCATGGAAAACCGCATCGGCATCGGCGCCGTGGGTTGCAAGAAAGGCCGTCATTTCCGCGCGAAAAGCCTCGCGCTCGGCTTCCGAGAGGATTTTCGCCTGCGCAGCGACCGCTTCGGGCACCGTGTCGGCGATCATGTCCATGTCCTGATTGAGGTACCCCCCAATCAATGTGCTCAGCATCGGATAATCGGTCTTTGTCTGCATCGCCTGCCTGGCTATGGCACGGGGTAGGACGTCAGGATGTAATACGGCATGCGTTGTAGGTTTCCTTCTTCAGGACGATCTGCAGCTTCCGGAGTTCGACCAGCTGACCGGTCGAGCGGATGACGCCGCGGCCGACAACCCGCCCCATGGCGACTTCGGCCACGAAATTGTTCGTCGTGGCCGACCGCGCCCAGGCTTCGATCGCCGATTTCTGCGACCGGAAGGCGGAAGAGATGAAGCGTTCCGCCGACGCGATGTCGTCGAAACTGGAAATTGCCCTTGGCGGCCTGCGCAATGTCGCGGTGTCGATGATCCGCTGGCGCAGCTGTGCTTCGGTCTGGCCGACATGCTTCAAGATCGTGTGCCCGCCGATGGCACCGCGGCCCGTCGTCGTCGCCTCGTGCTGGATCAGCCGGATGCGTCCCGCATTGATCATGCTGGCG
>JAAURK010000005.1 GCA_012032275.1 Tabrizicola sp. | reverse complement strand
GTGCCAAGGACGCGGCGCTGGATCTGGACTGGGCGTCGCTTGCGTCGGAAGAGACGACGCTGGTCGTCTACATGGTGCCGGCAACATCGCCGAGATCGCGTTGCAACTGATGCGGCACGGGATGGTGCCGTCGCTGCCGGTGCTGGCGGTCAGCGCCGCCACGACGCCCCGCGAGACGCGGCTTCTGTCGACCCTGGGCCGGATTGGCTGTGATGTCGCGAAGGCCGAGCCGCAGGCGCCGGTCCTGTTCCTGATCGGCCGGGTTGCCGGGATGTATCCCGAAATCACCGCTCTCGATGCCGCCCTCTGCGAGGGGGTGGGGATGGCCGCCTATGCGTAGTCTGGCGGCGCTCTTCCTGCTGGCATTTCCCGCGCTGGCCGAGATTGCCCCGGAACGCGCGGCGGTGCTGGAGCACATGGTCCTGCAGGACTGCGGATCCTGCCACGGGTTGACCCGCAAAGGGGGCCTTGGCCGTCCGCTGACCGCCGAGGCGCTCGCCCATGCCGACCGCGAAGGGCTGGCGCTGATCATTCTCGACGGTGTGCCCGGCACCGCCATGCCGCCCTGGAACCCGCTTCTGACCAAAGCCGAGGCGCTCTGGATCGCCGATTACCTGAAAGGGGAAACCCCATGAGACGCCTTTTCGTCATCGCATTCCTGGCGACACCGCTTTGGGCTGGAACCGACGACCTGTCCGCCACCGGGGATCTCCGGGCTGGTCATCGAACGCGCAACCGGGTCGCTGGTGCTGGTGGATCGGTCGGACCGCGCGGCCGTGGGGCGGATCGAGGGCCTGGGCGATCTGTCGCACGCCTCGCTGACCTATTCGCCCGATGAACGCTTCGCCTTTGTCTTCGGGCGGGATGGCGGGCTGACCAAGGTCGACATGCTGACCCGGACTGTGGTTGCCCGTACCCTACAGGCGGGGAATTCGATCGGCGGGGCGATTTCGGATGACGGTCGGCTGGTGGCCGTGTCGAACTACGAACCCGGGGGCGTGAAGGTGTTCGATGCGGGTACGCTGGATCTGGTCGCCGACCTGCCTATGCCGGGCAAGACCATCGGTCTGGTCGATGTGCCTGGCCGCCGCTTTGCCTGGACGGTCTGGGATACGGGCGAGGTATTCCTCGGCGATTTCTCGGGCGCCGAGCCGGTGGTCACCATGCTGGGAAACGCCGGGAAGAACCCGTTCGACGCGGTCCTGACCGACGATGCGCATACCTATCTCGTGGGCCTTTTCGGCGAAAAGGGCGTCACCGCGTTCGATCTGTGGGACGACAGCCCCGAACCGCAGAAGTTCCTGACCGACTACGGCAAGACGGGCGAGGACATGCCGGTCTACAAGATGCCCCACCTGCAGGGCTGGGCTTTCACCGAAGGGCAGTATGCGCTTCCGGCCGTCGGGCGGCACGCGCTTTTGTGGGTTGACCGCGACAGTCGGGAAACCGTCGCCACGACCGAAATGCACGGCCAGCCGGTCTTTGTCATTGCCCAACCGGCCAGCCCCTATGTCTGGGTGAACTTTGCGACGCCTTTGAACGACACTGTACAGGTCGTGGACTCGCGGTCGCATGACGTCGTGGCCACCCTGACACCCGGCAAGGCGATCCTGCACATGGAGTTTGCGCCGCGCGGGGCGGAGGTCTGGATCAGCAGTCGCGACGACAACAAGGTGCTGATCTACGACACCCGCACCCGCGAGAAGGTCGCCGAATTCCCGGCCGAGGCGCCATCGGGCATCTTCTTTACGGCCCGCGCGCATCAGACGGGGCTTTGAGATGCACAGGATTGATCCCATCGATCTGACCCTCCTCGACAGCTTTCAGCGCGACCTCCCCCTCGTCTCCCGCCCGTTCGCCGCCATCGGCCTGCGTCTGGAGCTGGAGGAAGCCGAAGTCATCGACCGGCTGTCCCGGATGGGGGCCGCGGGCCGGATTGCCCGGGTCGGCGGCACTGTCCGTCCGAACACTGCCGGAGCCTCGACCCTCGCCGCGCTCGTTGTGCCAGAGCACCGGATCGAAGAGGTCGCCGCCCATGTCGGCGCCGAGCCGGGGGTGAACCATTCCTACCTGCGCGAGGCGGACTGGAACCTCTGGTTCGTCGCCACTGCGCCCGATGTCGCGGCCCTTGCCGCAATGCTCGCCCGGATCGAGGCAGCATCCGGCCTTCCGCTTCTTGACCTGCGGCTCGTCCGGCCCTTCAACATCGACCTTGGCTTCCCCCTGTCAGGCCGCCCCGTCGCCATGCCCGGCGGGCGCAGGGTGGATCCTGCCGTCCTGCACGCCGATGACCGCCCGCTGCTCGACGCTCTGAGCAAGGGGCTGGACCTGACCTCGCGCCCCTATGCCGCCCTTGCCCTGCGCCTTGGCCGCAAGGAGGGCGCGGTCATGGCCCGCATCGCCGACCTGCTGGCTGCGGGCATCCTGACACGACTGGGCGTCATCGTCCGCCACCGGGCCCTGGGCTTCACGGCCAATGCGATGGTGGTCTGGAATGTGGCCGATGCGTCCGAGGCCGGGCCGGCGCTGGCCGCACTGCCCGGCGTGACGCTGGCTTACGAACGCCGTCCGGTCCCCGGCATCTGGCCCTACCGGCTTTACAGCATGATCCACGCCCGCACGCGCCCCGAAGCGATGGGGGTTCTGGCCATTGCCCGCGCCCTTCCCGCGCTGGCCGGGGCCGCGCATCGCACGCTTTTTCCACCCGCTGCTTCAAGCAGTCCGGCGCCCGCCTGACGGAGGCCGCCTGATGCGCCAAACCCTGCCCCCCGATGCGCTGGATGCCACCGACCGCCTGCTGATCAACCGGCTTCAGGACGGCCTGCCCCTGACCCATGCGCCATTCGCACCCGTGGCGCAGGAGGCGGGGATCAGCGAAACTGAGGTCGTGGATCGCATCGCCCATCTGCGCGAGATCGGCGCGATCACCCGGTTCGGTCCATTTCTGGATGCAGAGGCGATGGGTGGCGCCTTCTGCCTCTGCGCGCTGTCCGTCCCGCCCGACCGCTTTGACGAGGTCATGACTTTGGTCAATGCCCACCCCGAGGTGGCGCATAATTATGAACGCCAGCACAGGCTGAACATGTGGTTCGTCCTTGCCTGCGAAAGGCCGGAGGAGATCGCGGAAGCAGCCGGGCGGATCGAGCGGGAAACGGGGTTGAAGGTGCTGCGCTTTCCGAAACGACACGAATTCTTCATCGGCTTTCGGGTAGAGGCATGACCGTTGACGCGACCGACCGGCGGATCCTGAAGGCGACGGCCAGCGGCCTGCCGCTGACGCCGCATCCGTTCGAGGAAGTCGGCCGCTGGCTGGTGCTGCCCGAAAACGAGGTCATCGCCCGGATACAGGCGATGCAGGACGATGGCGTGATCCGCCGCGTGGCACTTGCGCCAAACCACTATACGCTGGGGCTGGCGGCAAACGGGATGAGCGTCTGGGATCTGGCGGATGACCAGGCCGAAAAGCTGGGGGCAGAGGTCGGGGCGCTGCCCTTCGTCTCGCATTGCTACCTGCGGCCGCGCGCGCTGCCGGACTGGCCCTACAACCTCTTCGCCATGCTGCATGGCCGCAGCCGCGAGGAGGTGGAGGCCAAGCGGTCCGAGGTAGCCGCCTTGCTGGATGCGGCCTGCCGGTCGCATGACATCCTCTATTCCACCCGCATCCTGAAGAAGTCCGGGATGCGCCTTGCCGGAGAAGGCTGATGTTCCGCCTGACGCAATACATGCGCGAACTGGTAGACCCCACCCCCGTCCGCCGCCGTGCGGGCCCGGTGAAGCCTGTGGTGATCTGGAACCTGACGCGCACCTGCAACCTGCGCTGCCGGCATTGCTACACGACCAGCGCCGATGTCCCGTTTCCCGGAGAGCTGACACATGACCAGGCGATGGGCGTTCTCGACGATCTGGCCGGGTTCGGCATTCCCGCGTTGATCCTTTCGGGGGGCGAGCCACTCTCCCGCTTCGACTTCTTCCCGCTGGCCGAACGCGCACGCGCGCTGGGTTTCCGCCATCTTTCGCTTTCGACCAATGGCACGAAGGTTGCGGATCATATCGACCGCCTTGCCGACCTCGCCTTCGACTATGTCGGCATCTCGCTGGATGGGATCGGCCAGATGAACGACTGGTTCCGCGGCGTCGATGGGGCGTTTGCTGCTGCACTTGCCGGGGTAAGGGCCTGCAAGGCGAGGGGCGTGAAGGTGGGCCTGCGCTTTACCATCACCGAGGACAACGCCGACATGCTGCCCGCGATGATCGATCTTTGCGATGCGGAAGGGGTCGACAAATTCTATCTCAGCCACCTCGTCTATGCCGGTCGCGGCAACAAGAACCGGGGCGAGGATACCGAAGGCGCGCGGACCCGCACCGCGATGACACAGCTCATCGACCGCGCCTGGGTGGCCGTGGCCGAGGACCAACCGCTGGAGATCGTGACGGGCAACAACGATGCCGATGCAGTGTGGTTCCTGCGCTGGGTAGAGCGGAACTTCCCCCGGCATAGCGCCGCCCATGTGGCCGAGCATCTGCGGGCCTGGGGCGGGAATTCCAGCGGTCTTGGCGTCGCGAACATCGATCCGCAGGGGAAGGTGCATCCGGATACCTACTGGTCGGATTACACGGTCGGGTCGGTCAAGGACACGCCGTTCAGCGCGCTCTGGGCCGGAGCCGACCCGATGCTGGCGACGCTTCGGCAACGCCCCCGCCCGCTGAAGGGCCGCTGCGGGGCCTGCGCCTTCAAGGACATCTGCGGCGGCAATACCCGTATCCGGGCGCTGCAAGTCACCGGTGACCCCTGGGCCGAAGACCCTGCCTGCTATCTGACCAACGCCGAAATCGGGGTCGAGGACACCGATCGCCTGACCGTCACCCCCTTCCGGGGCAAAAGCCATGACCCTGAACACCGTTTCGTTTAGCCTCTTCGCGCTGCTCGCCGCACCTGCCATCGCAGAACCCGACGGAGCGGTGATCTATGCCGATCTTTGCGCCTCCTGCCATGCCGAATCCCGGCTGGGCGGCAAGGGACCGGCGCTGATCCCGGAAAGCCTCGGGCGACTGAAAGGCGACAAGCTGGCCGCCGTCATCAGGGATGGCCGCGCGATGACGCAGATGCCGGCGTTCAGGGACAGTCTGACACCTGAAGACATTGCGGCGGTGGCCAGCTTCATCAGCCAGCCGATCCTGACCCCGGTCTGGGGCGAGCCGGAAATCGCTGCCTCGCGCAGTCTGCAAGACGATTATGTCCCCGCCCCCGCTCCGGTCTTCACCGCCGACCCGATGAATGTCACGCTGGTCGTCGAAACCGGTGACAGCCACATCTCGGTGCTGGACGGCGACACGTTCGACATGCTCGACCGCTTCGAGACCCCGTTCGCCGTCCATGGTGGGCCGAAGTTCTCTTCCGACGGGCGGTTTGTCTTCATCATGTCGCGCGATGGCTGGGTGCAGAAATACGACATCTGGTCGCTGCACGCGGTCGGCCGCGTCCGCGCCGGGCTGAACAGCCGCAACATCGCGATGAGTTCGGACGGGAAATACCTGGCGGTGGCCAACACCCTGCCCGCGACCCTGACCATCCTGAACGCCGCCGACCTGACCGTCGCCAAGGTCTTCGAGGTGAAGGGCCGCAAGGGCGACCCCTCGCGCGTGTCGGCGGTCTACCAGGCACCTGAACGCGGCACCTTCGTCCTCGCCCTGAAGGACGTGCCCGAGATCTGGGAAATCGCCTTCACCGAGGACGGCGGCCCTTATTCGGAAGGGTTCGTCCACAACAACGAAAACGGGATGGAAGAGGCGCTGGGCGTGGAGCGCGGCCTTTTCGCCCGCCGCCGGATCGACGTGACCGCGCCGCTGGACGATTTCTTCTTCTCGCCCGATTACCGCGAACTGATCGGCGCGAACCGGGAGGGCGAGACCGGCGTGGTCGTCAATCTGGACGTCGGGCGCGAGATCGCATCGCTGCCGCTGCCCGGAATGCCGCATCTGGGATCCGGGATCAGCTGGGACCGGGGCGGCCACCGCGTCGTCGCCATCCCGCATCTGAACGAAGGCCGGATCAGCGTCATCGACATGGAGGACTGGTCGCTGATCAAGACCATCGAGACCTCAGGCCCCGGTTTCTTCCTGCGCAGCCATGACGGCACGCCCTACCTTTGGGCCGATGTCTTTACCGGTGAGCACAGGGGCGAGATGCACATCATCGACAAGGAAACGCTGGAGGTGGTCAAGGTTCTGACGCCCGCGCCCGGCAAGACGGTGGCGCATACCGAATTCACCCGGGACGGCAGGCATGCGCTTGTCTCGATCTGGGAAATGGACGGGGCGGTTATCGTCTATGACGCCGCGAGCTTCAAGGAAATCAAGCGCTTGCCAATGGTGAAGCCGTCAGGGAAATACAATGTCTGGAACAAGATCACCTTCGAGGACGGTACCAGCCACTAGACCCTCCCGGCGGCTGATGGCGCTTCTGTGGCCCTTCGCCACCGCAGCCGTGGCGATCAACCTCTTCCTTCTTGGCCTGATCGGCATCAGCCTCGGCCTGCCTGCCCTCTCGCCCGTCACGGCGCTCTGGCTGTCGCTCCCGCTTGGCCTGCCCGCCACCTGGGCCGCTGCGCGCTGGGTCTCCCGCCTGATCGCAGAAGCGGATGGCGGGTGACTTTAGCCGACACCGCGCATCCGGCCAGCCGCACACAGGAAGGCGCAGCAGGCGGCACATCCGAAGCTCACCCTGATGGCCATGTACAACGTGCTGGAAAAGCTGCGGGCCGGGCTGCGGATCGAGGGCAAGGACCGCGAAATCCATGATCAGGGCCCGATCAGCATCCTGCGCGAGGTGCATGACCAGATCACCCGCCACTTCCACCGCGTCCAGTCGCGCAGCGTGCAGCCGCACTTCGTAACCCTGACAGCGCTGGACCAAGCCCGCCTGACCGACACCGGCCGCGATTGGAAAGGCCGTGCAGGAGGCCGGATAACCATTGTTGAGAAGGCAAATGGCGGACCCGGAGCGATTCGAACGCCCGACCCTCAGATTCGTAGTTCAAGACTATCAGTTCGCCACAGTATCCGACCACCGTCCAGACCTTCCGGTATCGAAGTTAAGTGTTTCAATATCAAACATATATCGTATAATTGAGGGTAGCGGCGGACCAAAACCGTCAGACGGTCTGTTTCGCCAAAACCGTTCCAAAAACCGTTTCAGCTGTTGAGGCCATCGACATGGCAACCCGTCGTATCCAGCTCAACGACAAGGCAATCGCCCAACTCCCAACACCCGACAAGGGGCGCTACATAGTCCGCGACTCAACGTTGAAAGGCTTCTTCCTCCTCGTCGGGCGAAGAAAGAAGTCCTTCATGATCCAAGGTGATCTTCGCCAGCAGGGCAAGCGGGCCTCTACCGTTCGGATGACGATCGGTGATAGCACGGAGGTATCCACCCGCGCAGCCCGCGCAGTTGCGCGGGAATACCTCGCACAGATCGGTCGCGGTCTCCATCCCAGATTAGGTGGTCGACCGTAAAGCCCTCGACGACCTCTGAAGTGCATCTGGACGGGACCACTAAGGAAGAGGCGAGGGCTACTGGGATCACGCTGATGCAGGCTTGGGAGCGGTATCAACTGGCCATGGAGCGCAAGAACCGAAGCGAACGCACGATCGCGAGCTATCGCGATCACGTTGAGCGAATATTCAAGGATTGGTTGGATAGGCCACTGATTCAGATTTGTGAACACCCTTCGTTGGTAGCCGCCAGGCATGACGCTGTCACGAAAGAGAATGGGCCTTACATAGCGAACGGAAGCATGCGGACGTTCCGCGCCATCTACAATCATGCTCGAAAAGCCAACCGCGAGCTGCCGCCCGACAATCCCGTCGATGTGGTCGATTGGAACCATGAGAAGCGGCGCAACACTGGCATGGGTGCAGCAGACCTAAACGACTGGTTCATCGAGCTCGCTAAGTTCGGCAACCCCATTCGTCGAGAGTTCCATCTGTTTACGTTGCTGTCAGCGTCGCGGCCTGCAGCACTGAAAGCGGCCAAGCCGAAGCACCTGGATCTACGCCGTCGGGTGTTGCACATACCTCGCCCGAAAGGCGGTGCAGACCGAGCCTTCGACATCCCGCTGTCCCGGCAGATGGTCGAGTGTCTCGTGCGCGCAATGCGCTTTGGCCGCCACATCCACCCTCTCAACGCCAGAGAATGGATGTTCCCCGCCGACAGCACCGAAGGACATATGATCGAACAGAAGGAGGACAGGTCCGTGCTTTCAAAATGGGGAAACGATCTCAGGCAGACCTATCGTACTGTCGCCACTTTGGCTGGCGTGTCGGAACTCGATGCTCACTTACTCATGAATCACGCCGCCCCGGGTATCAACGCGGGCTACATTACACGGCATAAGCTGTTGGAGGATCATCTGCGGAGTCAGCAGCAGGCAATCAGCACCATGATCTTTGGGACGCTGAACGCTACCTTGGCAAGCAAAACAGAGTTGCGACAGTGGATCGGCCGCGGCTCAGCTCGTCGTCATATCGTTGGTTCGCTCGCCAAACCTATGGGTAGAGATATCAAACATTGGTGACATGCCAAGTTGGCAGCCCACGGTTGTTCGTCGACGCAAAGAAAGGTTATGAGTAGGCCAAGCTTCTTTTGTCACGATAGCGTTCTGGCGGCGTGGCGCGTCGACCGTCGACATGTTCGGCCCAAAGCTGCCGGTCGACATCGCCACATGCTGCGAAGCGGCGCGCCCCAAAGCGGCCATCTATGATCCTCGCAGCGCAGCCAATCCCGAAATCAATGGAAAGGGTGGAAATCGGCCAGGCGGCGCGCGGCGTGGCGCCGGGATCCTGACCCCATGTTGCAAGCAATAATGATCCCGTCCAGGTACCAATTGCGGTGACCGCAACACAGGCAAAAGCCGAAGGTCACCAGGAAACATATCGGTCGCCGCTCATTCTGTGGCGGACCCATCTTCGCGTTGCCTCGTCCACTCGGGGACAGGACCGCTGGCGAAGGACCACTCACGCTCGGTCTTCAGCTTGAGCTTTGCCATCTGCTTCTGGATGCGATCGAACGGCAACGCTTCGAGAAGATCGACGAGCTCGCGCCATTCGTTGGCACCCCGGAAGTAGTATCCCATGCTGAACCGCGCGCCGACCTCGAACTCCCCCTCGACAGGGTCGATTTCCATTGCCCCGGCTAGAGAATGTTGTCCGTCGTTGTGTGCTTATCGCTGATTTCTTGCGTCGAGGATGTCCTGATGCACTTGGCGCAGATGGGCCGGGATTTGACCCTTGCCAACACCGCTGCTCCCATCCCCTCCTTCGATCATCCGAGAATAGGCAACAACGAATGCCATGGTCATCATTTCATGGTCGAGCAACTCGTTCATCTTTGCGCTGAATGGCGCTTTTGACAGCCGATTATGGAAGTGGCGAAAAGTGACCATTGCAGGGAGCGACACGATGATGCGGTTGTCCGTCGCGCCGAAAAACGCCGTCGCGCGGACACAACACGCCGGCTTCGCGGTCTGATCCGTCCTGTTCCAGCAGCCTGCGCAACCGCAGAGGCGCTAGGGGCGAAAAACACTTGTCCAGCAGGCAGATTCAGGCGATCTTCACGCCAAACGGCATGTCACTTGGGGAATGTCGGATCATGACCTGGCCGATAATCGACCCAATGACTTGGACTAGCAAAAGAATTTCCCTGGCCGAACAATGGAACCTCAATGAGCGACCCATTTGCGACACTAGGATTGATCCACAAAGGCTTGAATCTGGTGAGCGCTTTTGCCGGACCTTCAGGCAGTATGGGATTTATGATAAGCGCAGCACTCGAAAACCAGAGGCTTATCTTAGCGGAACTTGAGAGAATCCATGTTGGTTTGGCCGAGATTAGATCAGAAATTATACTACTTGGCGCTGAAATAAGAGGCATGATCCAAGAACAATTTCGCGACGAGCTAATATCAAGCATCTCAGCTGACATTGAGAACTATGCAGTATGGCTGGATGCAAGCATTTCGGACGACACGATCTTTGAGGATCCTGAAGTTCGGATACAAATGCAGTCAATGCTGGCGCGGTTTCAGAATACTATTGGAACGCTTATAAATTCGCCTGAAGGTCGAGGCCCACACGCAGGATTTGTTATTACTCTATCCTCCTCTCTTGAAATTGCGCTGCAGACCCGACTAAGATTTCCTGAGGAAGTCGTGAAATCTTCCATAGATAAGTATCTCAGATGGATCGACGGCGCGCTATCCGAAAATAAAGATTCAATACTCAACAATTTAACTGCCAACATAACTCTGCACAACAAGGCAATTAATGAACTGCCAGACAATCATTTCTTCGGACCTCTGAACTTTAAGAGTCTTCAAGTGGACGGTAGCGGTGCGGAGCTAGGCAATGCTTGGGTCTGTATTGTGTACGGCAAATTCAGCGGACACGAGAAAATGCTGGCGTTGCCATTTCAAAAGGTTAAAGCTGGACTGATATCTGGTGGTTTCACCTCAATGCGCAACTATTACCTCAGCGAAGAACTCGATTCTGAGCACGACATTCATTTTATCACCATGATAGAAGGACTGACAATTCTAGAGAAATTCCCATTGGATGGCAATGGCTTCTATTCAGGACCAGCGCCTGATGACTTATGCTTTGGATGGCCATGGCCGATTCAAAGCTCCGCATCTTTTGATGATCTCAGAAAGTTCGATGACGAAACTCGACTGAAGGCGCTTCTCGGCACACATCTGCAGGCCCAAGTAGACCGGGGCAAAACTACGTTGGCCGCAATGAATTTATATCGCAGTAAAATCGCTTTTGCGTATAAGGCGATGATAGCCGTCAAAAAAGCTCAGCAAAATCTCAGGCATAGTAGAGGCTTCCTGGAATGACTAGATCATCTGATAAAAACTACCTGCATCACGCTGTGTATTCGCGTAATGTCGCGGAACTATTGAAAAAATCTGCGACGCATGTTTCTGATGCTGAGTCTCTAGATAAGGCGATAAATACTGTGGTTGCCAGGTCAGGGTCCCTAAGTGACGAGATTATTTGGTCTGGTGGAGGCGCCGCATTCGAGCTCAAGGTCGAGGCAAACGATCTATCAGGCGAAGTCAGAGTTTATGAAACGAACTATCTTGGCGTCGGGAGCGATCCGGTAATTGTAGCTACTAGGCGTGACACAGCTTTAAGAGAGAACACATCTACGGGATTTGAGCACTCAACAGCTAATTCGTTCTTTGTCTGGGTTCAGCAAGGTGTTCACGCTATCGAGTTTGGATACATACCGGCACAGTTTACTAGGTCAATTCTTCGTGATGCGATGCTGCTGCAAAATGACAAGGACCTTTTGTCCGCAAGGCGAGATTTTGAGAAAGTGACGGCCCTCGAATCGACTACCAGAATACTGCGGGGAAAATTAGTAGCAGCGGAAGAAAGACAGGTACTTTCAGAGCTCTACAGCAGGATTGAAGCTGCTAGACTTGAGCGAACTCGTATTGAGAAAGATCTTAAAGAGAATATTGAAAAACAGGTAAAGGCCAACAAACTGTTTGAGCGTGTTGCTTTGCTAAAGAATATTATCGGCATCGGTATGCTGATTGATGATGTAGCTAGCGTTTTTTCAGACGTTGAAAAAACTGCGATCGAAAATCCGGATGATCTTTTCCGTTTCGTTGAATCAAAGAAAGCTATAGTTGAGGGCGCAACGATTGAAATGACTCGGACTATGGAGATATCGAGAGATAAGGAAAAGGTGACCTATGACGAATTCGTAGATTTTGCTGAGCGCCATGGGGTACCTAAGGATGCTATTGAGATTATTTATAAATAGCTGACGGAACGGCTTACTCCATTGCCTGTGGACGCCGCGCCGCAGGCGGCAAGGGCGGGGCTGCGGGTTTTTCGCCGTTTGGCAGCGGGCTCTGGCATGGCCTCGGGCGGCTGATCGGTTGCGACCTGAACGACGGGCAGCGGTTCCCCCGACAACGATGCGGGAGGGGGCGGCGGCGGGGTGATATCGCGCATCCGTGCTTGCTGCAGCGGGACGAGCAATTTTCGCAAATGAGGGGGCAGCTCAGCGGCAAGCAGGTCGAGATCGCCGTCCCAATAACCCAGCTGCAAGCGCGCCACCGCAATCTGGGCATTCACCTGCTCGATGCGGTGACGGCGCGCACGCAGCTGCCATTGCGGTGCGACGGGACGCCTCGGATAGGGAAAGGCGGCTTCAACCTCTTGGTCGATCTGAGGCCGGCGGTTCTCCGCGATGGATGAGTGGCTGCTCTAGATTATTGCTGCAGCGCCACGCGGCAGCGACGCAAGTCCGCTCTCCGCCCTTTTTGCCGCAGGCAAAACACACGAGACGGCAGACGCTCAAGCTGCGGCTTCTCAGCCCTGGGAGGGGAAAGCCTTCCCCTGCGGCCGAGCCTTAAGTCTCGGCCGACCCCTTCTGCGGGGAGACCCCGCAACGCCCCCTTTTAAGAGGGAGAGTGTGGGCGGGTCCGCTGTGACGGGATGAAGGCTGGAGGAGAGGCCTCCAACGCCCGTCGCGGAGTGTCTCATGATGTCCCGAACCAAAGCCCGCGCCCGGTCCGGCAAGGATCGGCCTAGCCTTTACGACGAAGTCACCGACAAGATCATCGGCGAGTTGGAGGCCGGGCGCTTGCCTTGGGTCCAGCCCTGGGGCACGGTAGCGGCAATGGTGCCACTCGCGCTTCCGAGCAACGCAGCCACCGGTCGCAGATATTCGGGGATCAACATCCTCATCCTATGGGGTGCGGTTGTCGAGAGCGGCTTTCCCAGTCAGAGCTGGCTCACCTTCCGCCAGGCGCTTTCACTCGGCGGCCATGTCCGAAAGGGCGCGCGCGGCACAACCGTCGTCTACGCCGACCGCCTCATCCCTGACGACGAAAGAACGCGCGCCCGCGAGACTGGCGATGATCCTCACGCGATCCCCTTCCTGAAGCGCTTCACGGTCTTCAACGCGGCGCAATGCGAGAACCTGCCCGAAGAGATCACCACCGCCGCGCCCCCTGCTCCACCGGGCCTTGTCGACCCGACCGTCAACGCACTCATCGACGCAAGCGGAATCGATTTCCGCATCGGTGGCAACCTGGCCTGCTACGACCCGATCCAGGACCAGATCCAGGTTCCGCCGCCACAGGCCTATTTCGACCCGGTCAACTGGCACCGGACAGCCCTGCACGAGTTGGGCCACGCCACCGGTCATTCCTCCCGTCTCGGTCGCGACCTGTCGGGTTCCTTCGGTTCAAAGGCCTATGCCTTCGAGGAGTTGGTCGCCGAGTTGACCGCAGCCTTCTGCTGCGCCGCGCTCTGCATCGTACCGACCGTGCGGCATGCCGATTACATCGGCTCTTGGCTGGAAGTGCTATGCGCCGACAATCGCGCCATCATCCGGGCGGCCAGCCAGGCCAGCAAGGCAGCGGATTACCTCCTCGGTTTCGCGCCCGATGCGGGGATGTTTCCTGGCGCGGCGGCCTCAGAGAGAAAGAGCCAGGATGGGGTTTCGTGACGGGTCGGAGGTCGAGAGAGAGGCTCTTGACCGCCCGTCACGGAGAAAGCCGATGACCCGAGCGAAACCCATGTCGAAGATCGCGCTCAGCCTGTCGCGCGACATTCCTTTTGACAAACTTGTTCTGTCGCAGTCCAACGTCCGGCGCATCAAGGTTGGCGTCGCGATTGAGGAACTGGCCGCCGATATCGCGCGGCGCACGCTGCTGCAAAGCCTGACAGTGCGACCCGTCGTAGATGCCGACGGCGCGGAGACCGGGATGTACGAGGTGCCCGCCGGTGGGCGGCGATACCGCGCGCTCGAACTCCTCGTGAAGCAGAAGCGCCTGGCGAGGACCGCGCCGATCCCCTGCGTGATCCGCACCGAAGGTCTCGCCGAAGAGGACAGCCTTGCCGAGAACGTCCAGCGCGCGCCCTTGCATCCTCTTGACCAGTTCCGTGCCTTTCAGGCGATGCGCGAGAAGGGCATGGGCGAGGAGGAGATCGCCGCGGCGTTCTTCGTCTCGTCGGGTGTTGTCAAGCAGCGGTTGCGCCTGGCTGCCGTCAGCCAGACCCTGCTCGACGCCTATGCCGCCGACGAAATGACGCTCGATCATCTGATGGCGTTCACGGTCAACCCCGACCATGCGCGGCAGGAACAAGTCTGGGAGGCGCTCAATGGATCCTATACCAAGCCGCTTTACCAGATCCGGCGCATGCTGACCGAAGACGCCGTGCGGGCCTCCGACAAGCGCGCGCGGTTCGTCGGGATCGACGCCTATGTCGAGGCAGGCGGTGCAGTCATGCGTGATCTGTTCGAGGGCGACGACGGCGGTTGGCTGGAGGATGTCGGTCTTGTTGACCGGCTCGTCACTGAGACGCTCAACGAAGCTGTCGAGGTGGTCCGCGCCGAAGGCTGGAAGTGGATCGAGGTCGGCCTCGAGTTCCCCTATGGTCACACCTTCGGGCTGCGGCGCCTCTTTGGCGAGCAGGCGCCCCTGAGCGATGACGAGGAGGCGACCCGGCAGGCACTGCAGGCCGAGTTCGATCAGTTGGAAGCCGAGCATGGCGACGCCCCGGACCTGCCCGAAGACGTCGCCGAACGCCTGGCCGAAATCGAGACCGCCATTGACGCCCTTGATGAGCGCCCGGTGATCTTCAACGCCGACGAGGTGTCCCGCGCCGGTGCCTTCGTCAGCATAAGTCCGAGCGGTCATCTGCATGTCGCGCGGGGCTTCGTGCGGCCCGAGGATGAAACTTCGGTCGGACCCGAGGCCGATGAGGCAGACAAGTCCGGCAGCGTTGACGCGCAAAGCGGGGGCTCGCTGGTGGCCAATCGCGAAGGCGAGCTGGAGGAAGATGAGGGCCTGAAACCGATCCCCGACCGGCTCGTGACTGAATTGACGGCGCATCGGACCGTCGCGCTTCGCTTGGCGCTTGGCGGGTCCTTTGAGACCGCCTTCCTCGCTTGTCTGCACGCGCTGGTGCTTGACCAGTTCTACAGCCACGCGCAGGACAGCTGCCTCGAGCTTTCGGCGAAATGCGTTTACTTTGGGTCGCAGGCACCGGGACTGGGCGAAACGCCCTACGCTACGGCCCAGAACGAGCGCCACGAGGCTTTTTCGGGCGACCTGCCGAACGATACCGAAAGGCTCTGGGATCACCTGGGTGCGCTCGACGCTGAGGCACGCCAGGCGCTCTTCGCGCATTGCGTGGCCCTGACAGCGAACGCGACGGTGGAGGCCTACAATCGCAGGCCGCGCGCGATCGGACATGCCGACCGGCTTGCCGTCGCGATCGGTCTCGACATGGCCGCAGCGGGCTGGAAGCCGACCGCCGACGCCTATCTTGGCCGGGTCACCAAGGCGCGCATTGTTGCTGCGGTGGCAGCGGTGAAAGGCGACAAGATCGCCGCCGACCTCGAACCTCTCAAAAAGGACGCGATGGTCGCCAAGGCCGAGGAATTGCTTGCTGAAACCGGCTGGCTGCCCGAGCCCCTGCGCACACCGGGGCCGTCGGTCGAGGCGCGCGGCGACGTCGTCGAAGACGGTGACGATAGCGAAGGTGTGCAATCGGCGGAAAAGGACGGCGAACCGGTCATGGACCAGGACGACAGTTCCGCCGACACTGAAGACGCGGGACAGGACGACGCAATGGTCGCCGCCAAATAACAAGCCCTTCCACGACTGGGCCCACTGCAAGGTGGGCCCTTTTTTCATGGAGGTGCATCATGAGGCAATCCACTTCAGAGGTGACGGCGGGCCTGGCCCGCAATGCAGAAGCCGTCTGCCGCCACTTTCTCCCGAACGGTCACCGTGAAGGCCGCTACTGGATGATTGGCGATGTTCAGGGCACGCCCGGACGGTCGATGTTCGTACGCCTGACAGGCCCCGAGAGTGGCAAGGGGGCGGCAGGCAAATGGACCGATGCAGCGACGGGTCAGAACGGCGACCTGCTCGACATCATCCGCGAAAGCTGCGGCCTCGCTAATTTCTCTGATGTTGTCATGGAAGCGCGGCGCTTTCTCAACCTGCCACAGTCAGACCCCATCAACGAGCCGGTGGTTCGCCCGTCATCGGCGCGGGCCGGATCGCCAGACGCGGCACGCCGCCTCTTCGCGATGTCGCAGCCGATCCCAGGCACCCTTGCCGAGACCTACTTGCGCTGTCGCGGCATCAACGACTTGCGCAACGCCGAAAACTTGAGATTCCATCCGCGCTGCTACTACCGGCCTGATCGAAACCGCGCTGTCGAACGCTGGCCCGCCATGATCGCCGCCGTCACAGACCTTGATGGCAGGATCACCGGTGCCCATCGGACCTGGCTGGATCCCGCTGGCTTCTCGCAAGCCCGTCTCGGCAAGGCACCCATCGCCTCGCCGCGCCGTGCGATGGGCAGCCTTCTCGGGCACGCCGTCCGGTTCGGCATCGCACGGGATGTCATGGCTGCGGGCGAAGGCATCGAGACCATGCTGTCTCTGAAGTTAGTCCTGCCCGCCCTGCCGATGGCCGCTGCCCTTTCGGCAGCCCATCTCGCCGCCATCCACTTTCCGGCAGGACTGCGCCGTCTTTACATCGCGCGCGATGACGATCCGGCCGGCGACTGGGCGACGGAACGCCTGATCACCCGAGCCTGCAAAGCCGATATCAAGGCAATCGCGCTGTCACCGCGACGTGGGGACTTCAACGAAGACCTGCGGCTGCTCGGTATCGATGCTCTTCAAAGCGCGATGCGGGTGCAGATCGCCCCGGAAGACGTTGACCGTTTCATGGAGGCTGCGGTCCTCGCCGGGACGAAGGTCGTGCCAAGCTGAGCATCGTGACCGGGCTTCGGTGTTGAGGCGCATGCTCATCGACCCGAGCGCCGCGCCCCCGGCCTTCTTCAGGGGGCGACAGAACGGCAGGCGGCGCGGGCCGGCAATGGCTGCGCCCGGTTCTTTTCCGGCGGCGGACCGCCACCCGCGGCGACAGGTCGAATGGGACCCAGGATGGCCCGCCTTTCCATCGCGAGCCAAAAGAACCGGGCTCCGCCATCCTCCGCTTCGCTGCGGCCCTCCGCGAGTGCTCCGGGTGCAGGCCCGCCCCGCCTGCCGTCTTGCGTCGCCATGAAGGCCGCGGCGGTCGTGGCCCACCCAGGCGAAGGAGCACACCATGATCACCGACCCAGAAGACATCGATGCCGAGCCGTATCACAGCCCATCACCGACCGACACGGTCTGCACAGAACTCCAGCTCCACGGCTATCAGCATTCCGAGAGCGATCCCGATCCACGCGACGCTCCCGAAGAGCAGATGATCGAAGGTGCCGTTGTCGATATCTTCGATGCCCTCGTGGCGACTCTGGCAGACACCCTCCTCGACAGCGACCTTGACGAATTGCTCTGGTCGACCGTCAACATGTTCCACCGTGCCACTGACCGGATCGAGCGCAAACTCGACGACAACGAACAGGCGCAGAAACGCGGTCAACGCGAACAGGACGGCTCCGAGGTAAAAGCCGTCCAGCTCGAACACCTCATCGCCATGGGCCGGTCGCTCATTGGCCGCCGTGACTGCATGGAGGTCTTTCGCGACGCCGCCGCCGATCACTATCTGCGCTTGACTGGCTCCCCCTGGTCACCGCGCTCAGGATCGCGGGTCAATCATCGCAACCTCACTTCGGCCATGATCGACAGCCGGGATTTTCTGGCCGCCCGGAAGCATGCCGACAGCCAACTGTTTGTCCCGCAAGGCACCAAGATCGCGTTCACCGGCGGTCTCGACTTCAACGATCACCACATGATCTGGGACACGCTCGACAAGGCCCATGCCAAGCACGCCGACATGGTTCTGCTGCATGGCGGATCGCCCAAGGGCGCCGAACTGATCGCCGCCAAATGGGCCGAGAACCGCAACGTGCCGCAAATCGCTTTCAAGCCGAACTGGAACCGTCACGCGAAAGCCGCGCCGTTCAAGCGCAACGACCAACTCCTTGATGTGCTGCCGATTGGCGTCATCCTCTTTCCCGGCAACGGCATCCAGGACAATCTCGCCGACAAGGCCAAGTCTCTGGGCATCCCCGTCTGGCGGTTCAAGTGAACCGCCTTCAAACGCCTGTCAGCAAACCTGCCGGAGCTGAGCCTCGTCTTCAGGCCCCAGCCGATGGACGCCGGTTCACTGCGCATGGCCGTCTTCGACCAAAATCTGCCGCTCCGGGTCGCTTCTTGAGCGTTACCGTGATACCATCTGGTGGTGCCGAGGCGGTGGTGGGTGGCACAACCGTTCATCCCCGCTGCACGGAGAACCCCACCATGATCATTCTCAACATCTTCCTGCTCATCGGCGTAACGGCCATGCTCTGCTGGCTGTTGTTCACCCTTGCCATCTACGCGCTGCCGCTCCTTTTCGGCGTCACGACAGGCATCTGGGCGCATGATGGCGGCGCTGGCCTCGTTGGCAGCTTATTGGTTGGGCTGCTCGCCGTCGGCGCGGTCGCAATTGTCGGCCAACTCATTTTTTCATTGGCCCGACCGCTCTGGATTCGCCTTGTCGTCGCCACCCTATTCGCCGCACCGGCCGCCGTTGCTGGATACGCCGCAGTGTTCGGAATAGCACAACACCTCGTGCCGTCGGAAGGCTGGCAGATGGCGTTCTCGATCATCGGCGCAGGTGCGGTCGGCCTCACTGCCCTTTTGCGGATTGCGGGAGCGACCCCGCCCGAGCCCGGTCTGGAGCAGGCGCGCCGCGCGTAGCCACCGGGTGCAGCCGGTACCGGGGGGGTCGGCATGTTCTCACCCGTTTCTCCGGGTTTTGGACGGTCGTGCGAGCGATGGCAGTCAAATCGACCAGTCTGAGACCGAGGCAGTCACGACCTTCGCTTGGGGTCTTCGGGTTGGCTGCCGAGATCTTGGCCGTTCGCACCGCGCGGTTTGATCCCTATCGCTGGTCTGGCTGGTTTCGAGGGCATGCGGATTGGCCCCGACACGAGGGACGATGGTCGGCGTATTCGCAGGCAGCCGGAGTTCAGCGGTGCATCGCGGTCTCCAGTTTCTCCATTGATGAACGCTGTCTGGGTCGACCGCTCCAAACGGCCTCGTCGAGGGGCTGATCTGGCCGAAGGACGGCTTCGCCTCGACCGCCCAAGGCTCAACAGCGTCGGTCCACTTTCTTCCCCTGGCGGCTGCACCGCCATTCCTCGCGCCGGCAAGAAAGTCTCCCGCCCCCGTCCTCCACTGTCGTTTCGTCCCTGACGGGTGAGCCGTCGGTCGCCTCCGGCCACTTGATCGCCATCGAGGCCGCAATGGCGCGGGCTCGAAAACATCTGATCAAGGAGAAAGGCAATGGCAACCATCGGCACCTTCAAGAAGTCCGGCAACGAATACACCGGCGAAATCGTCACCCTCAACGTCCAGGCCAAAAACGTCCGCATCGTTCCCGAAACCAGCCAGACCAGCGAGAATGCTCCCACCCACCGCGTCCTCGTCGGCCGCGCCGAAATCGGCGCCGCTTGGTCGAAGACCTCCAATGAAGGCCGCGACTACCTCGGCCTCAAGCTGGACGATCCGAGCTTCACGGCTCCGATCTACGCCAACCTCGTCGCCGAGGAAGACGGCGAGGGCTTCAACCTCATCTGGTCACGCCCCGGTCGCCGCAACGGCGACTAAACCGCTAACGCTACAACCCGCCCGGTCAGTCCGGGCGGGGCCTTTGCGGAGCCGCAACGGCGGCTTCGTGAATGCTGCCGACGATCTCGTCGTTACCTTCCCGACCACTGCTGGCAAAACGCGGTTCGCGGATATCGCTGCCCTCATGACTATATCGTCCGAGCGCAAGGTGCCAATCGTCTGGTGGACGAAATGAGAAACTTTGATCCGCCACTGGTCTCTCATGCAGCGACGACCGAAGACCGATGGTTACTCATGCCTATTGTCGCGGGTTGAGCTATCGCCCGTCGTGCGGAGCTTTCATCGCGTACAGCCGGACGGGCGGGTGTAGTGCTCAGGTGAAGGGCGAAGTCCGCTGGGGTTTGGTAGTCAAAGGCCGTGTGGTCAGCCTCTACCCCGATCGATTTCGAAGAAGCTGCAACGGTACGCAATTGGTACTCGAGTGGTCCCGGCGGGTCACTAACTGTAGTCACGACCTTTTATTCCCTGCAAAAAGCAGAGAGGTATTTTCAAGGAGACGAACGATTGCAAAGAGTGGTTATCTCCGACACCGAGATTTGCTGACACGACAGGCTAAGCTGGATCAGAGGCTCGCCATCACATCCTTCAGTGTTTCTACTGCTGGCAGGATTTTTTCGGCGTCTATCAGGCCGTAACCGAAAACGATACCGTTCGATTTTTGGTCCCTGCGGACGACGAAGCGACTAAGGTCTTCAAATCGTAGTTTCTGGTTGCCCGCAGCAGTCACGAGCAGTCCGGCTGGGATGGTACCAGAAAGTGTGGCGGAAACATGAAGGCCAGGTGCTGTCAATCGCATCTCTAGCTGCGGCAAATGTAGTCGCAGTGCTCCAATAAGCAGTTCCCGTTTATGCTGGTACGCTAAGCGCATTCGGCGAACATGTCGGACCAGATGTCCTTCGGAGATGAACGCCGCCATTGTCTCTTGCTGGGCACCTGGGCAATGCCAGTCGGCAAGTTGCTTGGCCATCGCAAGCGCCGGACGTGCCCAATTCGGTCCCACTGCATAGCCGAGCCTGAGTGCCGGAAACATGCATTTTGTGAACGTGCCTACGTAGAAAACGCGTTCTCTGTTGTCTAGCGTCTGAAGCGCTTCTAGTGGCCGTCCGGCGAACCTAAACTCACCTTCGTAGTCGTCCTCGACGATGACACCACCTGTTTGGTGAACACGGTCCAGAAGTGCCATGCGCCGTGCGAACGACATGCTCATGCCCATCGGCATCTGGTTAGAGGGGGTGACGCAAACGATCTTGGCCTCGTCAGGAATAAGATCCACCCGCAGCCCTTCGTGATCGAGCGGTACTGGCGCAATCTTTGCACCTGCAGCAGCGAAAGCCTGCCGGAGCGGCGGGTAGCCGGGATCCTCGACCGCGACGATGGTCTTGCCTGGCTCAACAAGTATTCTAGCGATCAGGCCAAAAGCCTGTTGCGCGCCTGCAGTCACGATGACATCTCCCGGATTGCAAGCAACTGCACGGGCGAACGATATGTGGCCAGCGATAGCGTTGCAAAGAGCGGGATGGCCATGTGGCCCCATCGGCACAGGTGGTGCGCGCTCGAGTGTGCGTAGCGCCCGGTTTGACAATCGCCGCCAAACATCGAAAGGGAACTGTGACTTATCTGGGTGGCCAAGCCGAAGGTCAAACTCGGCCTCCTGTGCCAAATCTGGCGAAACAACGCCGACCGTTCGGAAGTAAGGCACGAGGCGAAGATCCGAAGTGTTGCGGCCATTGCCTTGATTTGGGGTCAGTCGCATGGCACGCTTGGCGACGAATGTGCCGGATCCCAAGCGTGTTTCAACGTAACCTTCACTGAGCAGGTTGTCGTAGATCCCTACAATTGTATTGCGGGCAACTCCAAGATGCCGCGCCAATTCTCGAGTAGGCGGCAGTAGCAGCCCCGCGACGAGACGACCATCAACAATGGCCCGTTTCATCTGAAGGAGAATGCTCTCCCGCAAGGTGCGCGAACCTTTTGGCGGTAGCTCGATCCTGATCGGCAGAATTTCAATGCCGTCAGGCCGCTGCAGATTGGAGAAACTGGAAGTTCGGCCTTCGCCCATCGCAGCCACCCGTAAGAATTGGCCCACCATACTTCATGTGATCCGGACCACGCAATGGGTCCAGTTCTCTGTCAAGAAAGTGCTCACACTAGCGATGATTCGTCGGCGGATTTCCAAGCACTTCGAGAGGTGAAGATCATGACCCGAGTACCTGTAATCATCAACCGTTCTGACTGGGCACTGGATGATCGGCTGTGGCGTGGCAACATCCAAGGTCAAGATTTCGGAGTTGACGTCACTGTCTTGTTTTATGCCACGGAGGAGGTCGGCAAAGGCCCGCGCCTGCACGTCCATCCCTATGACGAAGTATTCATCATCCGTACTGGTCGAGCATTGTTCACCATTGGAGACCAGAAAATAGAAGCCGAAGCGGGCCAGATCCTCGTAGGACCTGCTGGCCTTCCACACAAGTTTGCCAACCTTGGTCCTGGCATTCTGGAGACGATCGATATCCATCTGAACCCAGCCTGGGTACAGACCAACCTGGACGACCCCCCGGAGACTGACTGATGTTATCGACCTCTTCCCTCCAAAGTCAGCGTGACTGCTCCGGTTCGTTAGACGAAGAACAATGAGTCAACTAGTCCAGCAAGACTCGACCCCCTCTGGCGAAACGGTCTCCTATAGACTTCGAAACTGTAGGTCTCATCGGGCCGCACCTCGTAGCGTCCCTGCAAACCAAACTAAGGACAACCAAAATGCTCAAGAATGGATACCTATCTCTTGTCGCCGTCGCAGTCCTGACGTTCGCCGCACCAGCGATCGGCCAAACCGAAACCACTACTCAAGAGGCAACCATGCAACTCCCAACCCCCTCCAAGTCCGGCTACGCGCCCGTCAACGGTGTCGAGGTCTACTACGCCATATACGGCGAAGGTGACCCGATCGTCCTTTTGCATGGCGGTCTGGCCACACTTGACATGTTCGGGCCAAATGTCGCGCTGCTGGCCGAGGCTCATCAGGTCGTCGCCATCGACCTTCAGGGGCATGGACACACCCTGCCGTTCGACCGCCCGATGCGCTATGAAACCATGGCCGACGACGTCGCTGGTGTTATTCAGTTTCTCGGCTTCGAGAAGGCCGACATCATGGGATATTCGCTCGGTTCGGGCACCGCCATGCGCGTGGCGATCCAGCACCCAGAGGTCGTGGACAGGCTAGTCCTCGTCTCGGCCCCCTATGCTTGGACCGGCTGGCACGACTACAACCAGCAAGGCATGCGCTCGATGACACCGGACATGGCGGAAAGCATGAAAGGCTCGCCGCTTTATGAGTCCTACGCGGCTGTTGCGCCAGACGCGAACAACTTCCCCATCCTCATCGGACAAGTCGCAGAGATGATGTCGCACGATTTCGACTGGTCCGCCGAGGTCAAGCGGATCGAAGCGCCGACGCTGCTGATGTTCGCCGACTGGGATGCGGTTCGCACGAGCCACATCGCCAGCTTTTTCGAATTGCTCGGAGGCGGGTTGCAAGACGCACAATGGGACGGGTCGGCCATGAATGCCAACCGCCTGGCCATCATTCCCAGCGCCACCCACTACAACATCTTCGCAGATACCCGACCGGGCGAAGCAGCTATCGCGTTCATCGATGCCCCGAGCTGACGGATCGAAATAGCAAGTCTTTTGCCGCTACTTCCATGGCTCCTGCGGCGGCGACGCTGCGGGAGCCATTGACGCTTTGTTCGCATAGCTGCCGATCAGGACTACCTGACCCAGTCAGCCTTCCTCAACGTCGGGCCTCACCAGTTCAACGTGGTCCACGCCCAGTGCCTCTGCCAGCTCGTACAACGTGATCACGGTCGGATTTCGTCGCCCCCGCTCCAGGCTGCTCAGATACTGCTGGCTGAAGCCCGAGCGTTCTTCCACCTGCTCCTGCGTCAGGCCCTTCTCCCGACGCAGGCGCGAAAAGTTCCGGCCAACCAGTTTGCGCATGTCCATGCACAGACTGTTCGCGATTTACATACTTTAAGTTTATCAACTATAGTATGTAGTAAGCGCTCAAGCGTCACTCTGGTAGAGTTTGTTGCCTCCTGAGTGTTCCGGTCGATGCAAGGCCCGCACAAGATGATGTCGCCGTGAGAGCTACTGGCGAACATCCAGAAGGATATGGATTAACAGGCAGCGAAATTCCGCCTATCGTGCTGCAAGGGGGATCCAGGGTGTCGCAAGACCAACTGCTTGATCAGCCGCCGGACAGTGCGGTGCTCACCGACTATGACCGGGCGCACACGACGCTCTATCTGCGTCTTCTGGACGCCGACGCGGACAGGGCCGACTGGCGCGAAGTCGTGTCGGTTCTGTTCGGCCTGGATGCAGCCCACGACGAAGAACGCGCCCGCCAAGTTCACGAAAGCCATCTCGCCCGTGCGCGCTGGATGACCGAGCGCGGCTATCGCCAACTCCTGCAAGGGTCCAGCCACTAACGCGGCGGCGATGCCGCTGCGGCATCGCATGTTGGTCTTTTGCCGACTTCCCCGCAATCCCCTCTTGGTCGAACATCGACGAACGCAATTGATGTGCGAGTCTGGAGGACCACGATGTCTCTCGACCCCTCTCATTGGCGTTCGGCGTCGGAATACGCGTATGCGGAAACCCTGTCTGCTCCGGACCTCGCCTGGGAATGGCTGCGTCGCAATGTCGAATACCAGCGCGACTATGTCGGCGCCCGCCGAAGGAAAGAGAGCCCCCATGACCTGACGCGGACCGTGCGCCAGTCGTGGGGCCTGCGATTTCCCGGTCGATCCAAAGCTGAGCGCAGTGCACGCAGTGGTCTATTGGCAACCGGAAGCGGATCCCGGCACCATCATCCTGACCGCACGAACGCCGTTTTCCGGGCAGGAGCCCACCCCACTCCCAGAACTCGACAAGGATAGCGCGCGCTATGATCCCGATGGCTTAAGCCTGCGGATTGGCATCGGCGCATCATCGGTCCGACTGCTCATGATCGACGGGGCACGACCCGGGCTGCCAGTTGCGGCACTCATCCCACTCGATGAGAGCTGCGCCGACAGGATCGAGGCGGTCAGTCGGCTTTCGCAGCTCCTGCGGCGGCGTCCACCGGTTGCTGACACACGAATGACCGTGCAAAGACGACGCCGATTGCGCCAAATGCTGCAGGCGATCGACGGACACTTGGACGGCGCCACCTATCGCAACATCGCCAAGGTGCTCTATGGCGACGACCGTATCGCGGAACATCCCTGGAAGACATCGTCCTTGCGCGACAGCACGATCGCGCTTGTCAGGGACGGACGAGCCCTGATCGACGGGGGCTACCGAGGACTATTGGTGCGCCAGCGGCGGAAGTGAATAGGACACATGGGAGTCGAAGGGCTAGCGACCTTGAGGACAAAGCGAACATCGGTCAACGACCGGAGACAGGCAACGCCGCAGTTGCCAAAATCTCGATGAGGAAGTCAGGATTGACCAGACCCAACACCCGTATGACCGAGACGGCAGGTGGGTTTCTGATCGCGCCTGCCCGTTTCATCCACTCGGTGAAACCGGGCGTAAAGTCACTATCTCCCTTTATGTAAAGACCGACATGCACAAGATCACTGAGCGTGCCACCCGCAGCTTCAAGCACCCTGATCAGATTGTCGACAGCCTTAGCCGTCTGTCCGGCAAGGTCGTTGCTGACAACCTCACCCCGCTCATCGACGCCGTTCTGACCGCCGATGATCAGGGTGCGCATTTCGGCGGGTATGAGAACCCCCTGCGAGAATACCGTGCTCTGATGCATGCCCACTGGGTTGATGTAGTCGATCGAAGTTGTCATCTGCTCTTCCTCCGATTTTTGTTGTGCATAGGCGAATGACGGCGCGGCGACCCCCGTTTTCACGACCGTCAGCGGGACGTGGACTCTGGGTTTCGCCATGGCTTGTGCTCGTGCGCCAGCCAGACCAGCTCGGGATTCAGTGCTATGACACGCAGTTGGCCTTCGCTCTCCGGTTGGTCGAGTTCACCAAACCAAACTGCGACGTCACCGCCAACGATGACCGGACGGCCGTCAGCCTCGATGACGACCATCTGCAGGCCGGGTGTATGGCCAGGTGCGGGGACAAGCCGGATTCCGGGAAGTAACTCAAGTTCGCCGTCGACCGGCACATACCGCACGCCCGGCGCATCGACCCACTCAAGAATTGGGTATTCATCTTTGTTGATGTGGGCGTCGTCAAGTTCCCGGCGCTGGACGTAGATCGGCTTGCCAGCAAAGAGGTGGTTGCCGCCGCAATGATCGGCGTGCAGGTGCGTGTTGACGACGATGTCGATGCCAGCGATGTCAAAGTCCTGCTTGTTCAGTGGATAGAGGCGGGGATTGAAAGCGTCCACCACGACAGGGTGCAAGTCAGTCATGCCAGTGTCGACCAGTATGCGCGCATCGGGGTGATCGATGACGTGCACGTAAACTGGCATCAGTTCAACTTCGACGTGCAGTTCGGCAACAAGGATTGGCGTGACTGTAATTGAGGGGCTGGTGTTCATCTTTTCATCTCCTTCGCAACTTGTCTCGCTGTCGTCCAAGTCACGCATCTCCCGACGAAGTGGCGAAATGCCCATCGCTAAGCGGTGAGACCGAATACCGAAGGCACATTGGGCGAGGGTATTTTGCGGGCGGTGTTCTGGCTGAGGAACGAGGCGGCCAACAAAGCCAAGGCCACGAGAACCGGAACAAATCCGCCGTCCCCGACATTCAGGTGAGCCGAGAAGGCAAGCAGCAGGTGGTACAAAATGCCCGCATAGGCCAGATCGCTGAGCCGGACTGAAAAGCGCGTCAGAATGACTATGGGCGCCGCGATCTTCGCCACGATCAGCACGGTGATCAGATAGGTCGGATACCCAAGGAAGCCGAAACCCTCTTCAACCATTGGCCGTTGGGTCAGATAAATGAATGCTCCCATTGCGTAGGCCAAGCACAGCAAGACCGTGCTGACCCAGTACACAATTTTTCCTTTTGTCATCTTGGGTTCCTCTTCGTGGTCGCGGCAATAGCATTTCGACGTTCAGTTTCGCTGAGCTGGGGCGTCTCTGGCGGCGCAGCTACAACTGCCTGCACAAAGCCTTACTGCAGGCACACGAGTGTCCTTTGGGGGTTGCGCCGTTATTCTTTGACCTGGACAGCCTCGAGTTTGCCGTAAGTTTCCTCCAAGCTGTCGGTGAAGCCGTTGGCAATTGCAGCGGCCCGCGCCTCGGCGTTTGCATAGCGCATCATCACGGTCATGCGGGTCCCGGTTCCGTGGGCGACCAGATCAGTCGTGATCTCGGCATTGTAGGCCGCATCTCCGCTGAAGTGCTCAACGTGGACCATATGATGGGGCGCATCGACGGCCAGGACTGGCCCTGAGAAAGCGAACTCATCCCATTCGTAGTGGAAAGAACCGCCCGGACGTGCGTCCATTTCGCAGCGTTTCATTTCACCGAGCCACTGCGGGATCAGCATAGGATCAGTTAGAGCCCGCCAGACGCGGGCAGGCGGGTGGGAGAAAAAGCGCCGGACGATGATGTCGGTTTCGCCGTCCTGGACTACCTGCAACTTGTTCGAGTCCGAGTTCATGATGGGCTCCTTTCACGGGTGTCGGAGGGCATTTCGCCCGCTTCCTCGGTCAGGCTGTCCAGAACGGCATCGAGCTTCTCGAACTGCTTTTCCCACAGGGCGCGGTACTGACCCAACCATTCCCAGAGCGTCTCAACGGCCTCGGGTTTAAGGCGACGAGGGCGCGCAGTGCCTTCGATACGGGTTTCGATCAGTCCCGCCTCCTCCAGCACCTTCAGATGGCGGCTGATCGCAGGCTGGCTGATGGAGAACGGTCTGGCGAGGTCCTGCACCGTCGCCTCGCCCTGCGCTAGCCGCGCAATGATGGCGCGACGCGTGGGATCGGCGAGGGCAGCGAAGGTGGTATCAAGGTTGTTCACTGACAGCATCCGTTATGTAACGAATCGTTTATATAACGAATAAATGACACAAGCAAGATCCAGATTTATTGTGGAATGGCGGGATCAACCAAACTGCGAAATTTGGCTCTAATGCGATTCCGGCTCTGAAGGCGGGACAACGCTAGATCCCGGCCCTAGCTTTTCGCCGAGGGGTGCGATTTTCATCCCCTCAACTTCCCCATCCCCCATCGCGGGATTGCTCCGCCAACGTGTCCGCGATCCGCCGCTGTCCACCAGCGGCCTCAACGCACCCACGGAGGCCCGATCATGTCCGCCAACCCCACCGGCTTGCCGCCGCGCTACCTGCGGACGCCTGAAGCCGCCCGTTTTCTGAGCCTGTCCGGCCGCACGCTCGAAAAGCACCGCACCTACGGAACCGGCCCCGCCTATCGCAAGCTCGGCGGTCGCGTCGTCTATTCCGTCGAGGACCTGCAAGCCTGGGCAGATCGCGGCGCCGTCACCTCGACCTCCGATCCGCGCAGTTCGGTTCTGCCCGCCAAACGCCAAGACGACAGAACCCTCGGCGGTTCCGTTGTCAGGTCACGCTGAGTTTCACGGCAGCACCCGTCATGACGAGGATACATCCCACTCGATCCGAACGCGCGCAGCTGGAGCTTTTCCGGACCAGCGCCAGCGATCCCGCCCCGCGCGATGCGCAGGATCTGATGGCTTATCCCTTCTTCAGCCTCTCCAAATCGCATCGTGTCCAGCCAATCGACTACGCTATTGCGGGTGTCGCCATTCGGGTCGAGGCCGTACCCGAGCACGGCATGGCGACCATCTGGGATGCGGATATCCTGATCTGGGCCGCCAGTCAGTTGGTTGAAGCGCGCGATGCCGGTTTGCGGACCTCGCGTCTGATCGCGGCAACGCCCTACGAGATTCTCACGTTCATCGGTCGCGGCGTGGGTGCGCGCGACTACCAACGCCTCAAGTCGGCGCTTGACCGGCTGCAATCGACAACTGTCACGACCACGATCCGGCAACCGGCATCCGGACGTCGACATCGCTTCTCCTGGATCAACGAATGGGTCGAACGCACCGATCATTTGGGCCGACCTGCGGGCATCGAGATGATCGTCCCGGACTGGTTCTACAGCGCCGTCCTCGACAGCACGCTGATCCTCACCATCGATCGCGCCTATTTCGGCTTGACTGGTGGGTTCGACCGCTGGCTCTACCGGATCGTGCGCAAGCACGGTGGCCGTCAACGCAGCGGCTGGCAGTTCGAATTCCGCCACTTGTATTTGAAGTCCGCCAGCCTATCCCCTTACAAGCGCTTCGCCTTCGAGTTGCGCGACATCGTCCGCCGCCAACCACTGCCGGGATACGTCCTGTCGACAGAGGTCAAGCTCGGTGGCAAGACCACGCTCACCTTTCGAGCCGCAGACTGTGGACAAGCTGTTAATGGCCTCGTGCTTTCGGGAACCTGGCCGATCGTGCCATCGGGAACCCGGCACTCGTGCCATCGGGAACCGGAAGCGGACCTTACGTCCCGTGGTGCAAGCGGAAACCTCACCGCTAACTTGGAATCTAACCAGGAATCTAACTCTTGTTGTGAGCGGCGCCAATTGGAGAGCTTGTCGGCTCCGCCGCCATCGGCATCGCAGAGACACGCGATGACCAATGATCCGCACAGCAAGCTTTCCGCCGGCAGAAGACCGGCAGCACAGAATGTGGAAGCCCTGAGTCACGTCGAACTGATCTGGGTCGAGAAGAAAATCGAGCACTGGATCCGCTTCGGTCGTCAGGCGAGCGCACGCATCATAGACCGCAGTCGCCGCGTTGTCAGATTCGCTCCCGAAAGCATCTTCGCCTTCGTCCGTTGGCAGTCCAACGACTACGGCACGATCTTGTCGCGTCTTGACATCGTACGCGCGGTCTTACCGGGCCAGCCACATCAGACGCTGTCTTTCGTGAAGCCGGGTGGAGACATCCTGCTGACCGTTGAAGGCTGGTCCAAGGTCGAGCGGGTGCTACAGAACATAGATGCGATCGAGGCGCTTGGCATCGATCCCGTCGACGTCGCACCGGACCATTGGCGGCATGCCCATAACAGGTTGGCTGCACGACTGGAGCCTCGCGCCTACACGTCGGCCCGCCATAGAGCTTGGCTGATGCGCCGAGGGGTTGACCAATGAACCGCCGAACTTGGTCACTCGTCAGCACGGCCGCAGTCGCCGCAATCGCTCTTTCAGCGTTCGTCGATATCCCGACGGCCATCATCTGGAACACCAGCCCGTCAGTGCCGATCGGCTTCTACCTGATACGGTCTGCCGAGGCTCTTAAGGTATCCGACGTTGTTTTGGTCGAACCACCGGAACGGCTCGCTCGGTTCATCACCCTGCGTGGCTATCTCCCGCCTCGGCGTCCCACTCCTGAAGCGGGTCGCGGGACTTCCGGGTCAGACGGTTTGCTGTCGCAACCGCACTGTCACGGTCGATGGCGTCGAAATGGGTGTCGCCCTCGAGCATGATCGTTTCGGCCGACGGATGCCGGTCTGGAAGGGCTGCCGCCAAATCGCCGCCGACGAGGTTTTTCTCATGAATCCGGATGCTCCGACCAGCCTGGATGGTCGGTACTTCGGTCCGATCTCCTCGATTTCAGTTCTCGGTTCTGCAGTCCCGCTTTGGATCGATGAGGACGGCACGACGCTCATCCGATGGCCCGCCGGAAAGGAACGACCGGCAACCAATCCCACCAGCTTCAGATGAAAGGACAATCCCATGGCACATATCGGATACTTCACCCGCACCCGCGACGGCTATCGTGGACGTCTCAAGACGTTGACGCTCGATGCAGAGCTCACGCTGGTTCCTGCCGAACGGAGCGATGCTGAGAACGCGCCCGAATACCGCGTTCATATCGGCGAAGGCGATCACGCGCTCGACGTCGGTGCGGGTTGGAAGCGTACCGGCGAGAAGGCCGGAGACTATGTGTCGGTGCTGATCGACGATCCCGCCCTGCCCCATCCAATTCACGCCAATCTGTTCCATTCGGTGAGCGAGGCCGAGGCTTACCTTCTGACCTGGAACCGACCACCAAAGCGCCGCGAACAGGCATAGTGCGATGCCCCGTCTCCGTCATCGCATGACTGCCGGACGACCTGGCGCCATCTGGATGCCCGCCCTCGCCCTCCTTTCCGGCCTATTATCCTCTGCCACAATGCCGATGATCGCCGTTGCAGAAGCTGTCGAGGTACAACGCGCGACCGCCGCTTCCTTTGCGGCACATATCACCGCCGCATCGCAGAGGTTCCGCATTCCAGAAGGCTGGATACGCGCCGTCATCGAGGTCGAAAGTGCCGGCCAGGTGCGCGCCGTGTCTAGCGCCGGCGCGATCGGGCTGATGCAGATTATGCCAGTGACTTGGGCCGAACTTCGCAAACGCCATCAGCTCGGGCGCGATCCTTTCGATCCCCGTGACAACATTCTCGCTGGCACCGCTTATCTGCGGGAAATGTACGACCGCTTCGGTTCGCCGGGCTTCCTCGCGGCTTACAATGCCGGCCCGGAGCGCTATCGCCAGCATGTTTCCGACGGCCGCCCCCTGCCCCGCGAGACACGGGCCTATCTGGCAAAACTGCTGCCGATGATGGGATTGGGACAAGTTGACGGCAGGGGCAGCGATGCCCCGGCCCCCAAGGATTGGCGCGAGGCACCAATCTTCGTGGATCGCTCCGATGGCAGTTCGACTGCAGATCAGGAGCAGGAGAACCGCGATACATCTGGTGTCTTAATGGCACCGCAGGCTCATGCCCCCGACGCATTGGAGGCGTCGACCGGAGGCATATTCGGCACCCGCTTGCGCGAGGACGACGCGCCATGATGCGGGCATCCACATTTCGCGGTTTTGGACAGCGCAGCGCGATCTGGCGTGCGGCTGGGGCGAAGGCTGACATCAGCAGAGTAAGCGTCCGGTCTTTGCACATGACGTCAGGTCGTGACGGGATTTCCGGCTTTCCACGCCCATGGCAGCAAATCGTCGAGGCGGTTGATCGGGTGGCCGTCGACCATACGGTTGAGGACGTCGCGGAGGTAGGCGTAGGGTTCGACGTCGTTCAGCTTGGCGGTTTCGATCAGCGAGCAGAGCGTTGCCCAGCGGGCACCGCCGCCATCGCTGCCGGCAAAGAGATGGTTCTTGCGACCGAGGGCCACGGGGCGGATTGCGCGCTCGACCGGATTGGTGTCCAGTTCGACACGACCGTCGCCGAGGAAGCGCGTCAGCCCGGTCCAGCGCGTGAGGGCGTATCGGATCGCCTCGGCCAGGGTGCTGCGGCCGGGGACCCGCGGAAGCTGCGCTTCCAGCCAGGTCCTCAACCCGTCGACGATCCGCTTCGACCGGCTTCGCCGCGTCGCAAGCCGGTGGGCGGGAGATTGCCCGCCCACCTCGGCCTCCACGGCGTAAATCTCGGCAATCCGGCGCAGCGCTTCGGTCGCCACGGGCGATCCGGTCGCCTCCACCACGTCGTAAAACTTGCGCCGTGTATGCGCCCAGCAGGCGGCGAGAACAATGTCGCCTTTGACCGTGAGTTGCTCGAACCCGGTATAGCCATCGACATGCAACACACCGTTGAACTGCGCCAGATGTGCAGCTGGTCGCGCGGCCTTTCGGTCCGGCGCGAACAGATAGACCGCCACTGGCGGTTCGGGTCCGGCCCAGGGCCGCTCATCGCGGGCATAGACCCACAGCCGCCCGGTCTTGGTGCGACCGCGCCCCGGATCGAGCACGGGGACCGGCGTGTCATCGGCAAAGAGGTAGCCGGAGGCGAACACGTTCCTGCACAAGCGGTCCTGCAGGGCGTCGAGCCACCAGCAGGCACCGCCGACCCATCCGGCCAATGTCGAACGGGCAAGATCAACACCATGCCGGGCGAAGATTTGCGCCTGCCGGTAGAGCGGTGTGTGATCGCAGTATTTGGCGATCAGCACCTGCGTGATCAGCGCGGGCGTCGCCAGCCCGCCCGCGATCAATCGGTCCGGTGCGGCGGCCTGCGCAACCGTTTCGCAAAGACGGCAGGCGTATTTCGGGCGGTGATGCGGAGCACGCGCAGTTGCGCGGGAACCCAGTCGAGCATCTCGCTGACGCTTTCGCCGATCGCATGCAACGCGCTGCCGCAGCAGGTGCAGATCGGACTGGCGACATCGAGGAGAACATCCTCGCGCGGCAGATGATCGGGCAGCACCTTGCGCCGGGATGGTGGTTCGGGTTCCGCTTTCGTCACGGTTGGATGGCTCGCCTCGATATGGGCGATATCGCCTTCGATCTCCTCGAGCGCGAGGGCCAGCTGATCCGGATCGAGCCGCTCCGACCGACGCCCGAACTGCGCGCGCTGCAGCGTCCTGATGATCATCCGAAGCCGCGCGATCTCGCCTTCATGGACACCTGCAGCTGCTGCCATATCGCGCACCAACTGGTGCAGCACGGCGGTCTCAAGGGGCAGATTTTCGAGATCGATCAGCATGATCCACTATATCACAAAAGGCCGCAAAACCCAACGTTTCCTGTTGTTTTTGCAGGACTCTACGGTCGGTTCTCACCCCGCCAGAGCGGGCTTCCAGACGCGCTCCGGCGCACGCCAGTCAATGCCTTCGATCAGCATTGCAAGCTGCGCCGGGGTCAGGGTGATTGCACCGTCATAACCTGCCATCACCGGCCAGACGAAGCTGCCCTGGTCGAGCCGCTTGGTATAGAGGCAGAGCCCGTTTCCGTCCCAGAACAGGATCTTCAGCATCGATGCCCGTTTGCCGCGGAAGGCGAACAGATGGCCCGAGAACGGATCCTGCTTCAACGTGCCCTGCACCAGCATGGCAAGCCCGTCCAGGCCCTTGCGCATGTCAGTGTAGCCCAAGGCGACATGCACTTTCACACCAGACGGGATGAACATCATGGCGCAGGCCGCCCGGGTTCGACAGGCGAGCGAACCGCATCAGGCCCGCTCTCACGAGGCGTAACCGCCTGCAGGTCCTCGGCCAGATCGTCCGCAATGATCTTGTCTGGCAGGCCCACAAGATCGCGCAAAAGGTCTGCCACTGTCGTGCCGTCCGCCAGCACCACCGGCGCAAGCTTTGCGTGCTTTTTCTGCGCCACCCCGAACTGCACCCGCCAGCGGAACAGGAGGCCGGTGACGATCCCGTGCTTGCGAGCCACGCCCGAAACTGTGGCCTTTGGCTGCGCGGTTTCAAGCGCGATGGCCTGTTTCTGCGCATCGGTGAAGTGTCGCCGGGCTGGCTGCACTGGCAATCGCGGCGTGGCATTCTGCGCCGACGTCAAGCTGTTTTCGCGGGCGGGATTTCCAGCACTAGTGCCAACAACCGGGCGGGCGGCGGGATGAAGATGCGCGCGCCAGTCGATCTCCACCTCGCCGTCCTCCAGCCGGTCACGCCATTTGCGCAAGGAGGTTGGCGACAGAAACAGTGCCGCAGCGTAGTCGCGGACGCTCATTCCGCTCCAGTTCATCGCCTCGACATGCATCGCCCAGAACGCCTGAACCGCCCGGTTGCGGATGTCCGTGCTCGCGGCATAGCGGCGCCGAACCCGCTTTTTCTGCAGCTTTTCCCGTGCTTCCAGCCGCTTCTGGCGACGCAGTTCCGCCAGATATTCCAGCTGTTTGCGTGTCGCCTCCTCGCCCGCGAAGTGCCTCAGCCAGCGATCGAGCGTGCTCTTTGTCAGGTGAAGCTTGCGGCAGTATTCCGTCCGCGTCAGACCGCTGCGCTGCCACGCCTCGATGTGCAACTGCCAGAACGACCGCCTAGCCGCGTTCTCGAAATGTCTCAAAGTCACCGGCAATCCTCCCCACCACGAAGGAACCCGACATGCCGCGCTATTGCATCCCCTCAAGGCCGTGCAAAGACCGGACGCTTACTCAGCAGAAGGGGATGGCGAGATAAAAAGGCGCGATGTGCGCCTCGGTTGTGGGGAGGTTCTTCAACGGATTGTGGAGCAGATCGGCGATGTGCGCATCCAGGTCGCAGCCTTCGATTCCCACGTTTTAACAATTATTTCAATATCATGTCGCAAGGTGCGAGAATTCCGTGATGCGCGGCGAAGACGAATTCCGCATCCGCCCGGGCCGCATCCGGTCTTCCGCCAGCCAAAGGGCACGACCGTTCATCGCGCAGGCACTCGCCGCGGCACAGCGTGCGGGTGGACGAGTTTCGCGCGCGGGCAAGATCACGTCGGGCAGTCGTTCGTATTTCGGACGCGGCAAGCGTGCCAGCGTGCAGGCCAACCGCCAACTCACAAGTCGTTCGCGCATCGCGGTTATCAAAACACGCGTCGTCCGGCAAACCAGCCGCTGCGCGCCGCTCAACACGCATCTTTCGTACCTCCAGCGAGACGGTGTCACCCGTGATGGCGAGAACGCACAGCTGTTCGGGCCGGACGATGATGAGATCAAAGCGAAGGAGTTCGCCACGCGCTGCGAGAACGACCGCCATCACTTCCGCTTCATCATCTCTCCAGAAAATGCGGTCGAGATGGCGGACCTCAAATCCTTCACCCGCGAACTGATGCTCCAGGCCGAAAAGGATCTGGGTACCAAGCTCGACTGGGTCGGCGTCGACCATTGGAACACCGAGCACCCGCATATCCACGTGATACTTCGCGGTCGGGCTTCAGATGGCTCGGATCTTGTCATTGCCCGTGACTACATTAAAGACGGCATGCGCGATCGCGCGCGTGATCTCATCACGTTGGAGCTTGGACCGCGCACCGATATCGACATCCGCCGCACCCTCGAGCGCCAGATCGACAGCGAGAGCTGGACTACGCTCGACCGGCAGATTGCGAGCGAAGGTGACCGACACGGTATCATCGACCTTGGGCCGCCAGTCGATCGCAAACCGGATGAGTTCCATGCGTTGAAGGTCGGACGCATGCGCAAGCTCGAAACCCTTGGGCTCGCCGACCAGATCGGTCCCGGCCAATGGGTGATGAAAGAGAACGCCGAGGCGACCTTGCGCGAACTTGGGCAGCGCGGTGACATCATCAAGCGCATACATCGGAGCCTGACCGAACGCAGCATCGAACGCGGCGTGTCAAGCTACGTGCTTGCCGGCGAAAGTCTGGATGATCTTGTTATCGGCAGACTCGTTGCCCGGGGCCTTGATGATGAACTCAAAGGCACGGCCTATGCCGTCGTCGATGGTATCGATGGCCGAATCCATCACATCCGGCTGCCGCATGTCGATGCCGCCGGCGATAGCGCGCGGGGCTCGATTGTCGAGTTGCGCAAGTTCGAGTACAGCAAGGGCCGCCACGCTGTTGCACTCGCCGTCCGCTCCGACCTCGACATCGAAAACCAGGTGACCGCAGCAGGCGCGACCTGGCTCGACCGGCAAGCCGTCGCAAGAGATCCGGCACCACTCGGCGGCGGGTTCGGGGCTGAAGTTGGCGACGCCATGGAGCGCCGCGCCGCGTATCTGATCGCGGAGGGTCTGGCGAAGCGTCGAGGGTAGCCGCGTGATCTTCGCACGAGACCTGCTCGACACGTTGCGCAAGCAAGAACTCGACGCGGCCGGACGGAGGCTTGCCGAGGACATAGGTCGCCCGCATAGACCATCGGCGATCGGTGAGTATATCTCCGGCACCTATCAGCGGCGCATCGCGCTCACCTCTGGACGGTTCGCAATGATCAACGACGGGCTCGGCTTCCAGCTCGTGCCCTGGACCCCTTCGATCGAGAAACATCTCGGCAAGCACATCTCGGGCATCGCGCGAGGTGATGGCGGTGTCGACTGGAACCTCGGCCGAAACCGGGGGCTCGGCCTCTGACCGCGGAGACCGCCGGAAAGGAAGAGACATGCCTGCGACAAGAATTCTCTGGGGCCAGATCGTCATCGTCTTGCTGATCGTGCTGACAACGACATGGATGGCGACGCAGTGGACGGCCTGGCGGCTCGGGTACCAGCCGCAGCTCGGCGACCCGTGGTTCGAGCTTTTCGGATGGCCGGTCTATTTCCCGCCGGCCTTCTTTTGGTGGTGGTATGCCTATGGCGCCTATGACCCGCCGATCTTCGTCGAAGGTGCCGTCATCGCGGCGTCGGGTGGATTTCTTGCGGTCGGTGTCGCCATCTTCCTGTCGGTCCTGCGCGCAAGGGAGGCACACGACGTCGATACCTACGGATCGGCCCGCTGGGCAGCACACCGAGACGTAAAGGCCGCCGGGCTGTTAAATCCGGAAGGCGTGGTGCTCGGCAGGTTCAATGGCGCCTATCTGCGGCATACTGGACCGGAGCACGTACTCTGTTTCGCGCCGACCCGGTCCGGCAAGGGCGTCGGTCTGGTTATCCCTTCGCTGCTGACCTGGCCGGGATCTGCCATCGTCCACGACATCAAGGGCGAGAACTGGCAACTCACATCAGGTTTCCGCGCGAGGCATGGCCTGGTGCTGCTGTTCGATCCTACGAATACCCAATCAGCCGCGTACAATCCCCTGCTCGAGGTTCGCCGCGGTGAATGGGAGGTGCGCGATGTCCAGAACATCGCCGACATCTTGGTCGATCCGGAAGGCTCGCTGGAAAAGCGCAATCACTGGGAGAAGACCAGCCACGCCTTGCTCGTCGGCGCGATCCTGCATGTCCTTTATGCCGAGGCGGACAAAACGCTCGCCGGTGTCGCCAATATCCTGTCCGACCCAAGACGCGGTATCGAAGCGACGCTAACGGCGATGAAAACCACGGCCCATCTCGGCGAAGCGGGTCCACATCCAGTAGTCGCCAGTGCCGCACAGGAGCTCCTGAACAAGTCCGGCAACGAACGCTCGGGCGTCCTGTCGACGGCGATGTCGTTTCTCGGCCTCTATCGCGATCCGGTCGTCGCCGCGGTCACACGGTGTTGCGACTGGCGCATTGCGGATCTGGTCGAGGGCCGGACGCCGGTCACGCTCTACCTCGTCGTGCCGCCCTCCGATATCAATCGAACCAAGCCGCTGATGCGCCTGATCCTCAATCAGATCGGACGGCGGTTGACCGAAGACCTGCAAGGCAGTGACAGACGGCACCGGCTCCTCTTGATGCTGGACGAGTTCCCGGCTCTCGGTCGCCTCGACTTCTTCGAGAGCGCACTGGCCTTCATGGCAGGTTATGGGATGAAAAGCTTTCTGATCGCGCAGTCGCTCAACCAGATCGAGAAGGCCTACGGCCCCAACAACTCGATCCTCGACAACTGCCATGTCCGGGTAAGCTTCGCCACCAATGACGAGCGAACGGCCAAACGTGTCTCCGATGCGCTCGGCACGGCGACCGAGCTGCGCGCAATGAAGAACTATGCTGGACACCGGCTCTCACCATGGCTCGGCCATCTTATGGTGAGCCGGCAGGAGACGGCCAGGCCACTGCTCACGCCCGGAGAGGTGATGCAACTGCCCCCCACCGACGAGATCGTCATGGTGGCGGGCACACCGCCGATCCGCGCCAAGAAGGCGCGCTACTTCGCGGACCCGCAGTTTCAGGCACGCATACTCGCGCCAGCCGACTCCAAATCTCCGGCAACGGTGCGCGCCGATGATTGGAGCGCGCGACCGATACCGCCACGTCCAGACAACCTCGGGCACGACGCCCAGACTGATGAAGACAAGGCTGCCGATGGCCAACAGGAAAAGCGGAAGCAGCCCGAATTGGATCAGGTGCAAGGTCTAGAGGGGCGCAAACCGATCGACAATGAGTTCGATCCCGATCTCAACAGACCCACAGACGGCCGTGCGGCGCAGCTCCTGCAACTCGATCAACAGGCGCGGCTGGCCGCCCAAAGGGCATCGCTCGATCCCGACGACGGCATAAAAATGTAAGGACACAGCGATGAAACAACCCAAGAAACTACGCCTGTCCGTCTATCTCGACCCAGAGATCATTGCCGCGCTTGCCGACTATGCGGCGCGGCGGGACCATTCGCGCTCATTGGTCGCGGAAGCCGCAATCGCCTCGTTCCTGTCGCCCGATGCCGCAGAGCGACAGGAGGCTGCCACGACCAAACGGCTTGATCAGATCGACCGCCGCATGTCGCGGATGGAGCGCGACGTCGCCATAGCGGTAGAAACGCTGGCAGTCTTCATTCGGTTCTGGCTGACAAGCAATCCACCTTTGCCGGAACCGGCTCAAACTGCGGCCAAGGCGCAGGCCGGAAAGCGCTACGACGCCTTCGTCGCGGCGCTTGGACGGCGTCTCGCAAAGGGACCGAAGCTGGGCCAGGAAATCTCCGAGGACATTGAAGAAACGCGATCCTGAAACGAAGAAACGCGATCCTGAAACGGCGTGCAGATCGCCAACGCCGCCATCGGAGTTACTGAGGAGGCTGTCATGCTTCACAGGACTTCCGACCGTTCGCAGCGGCTGCTCATTTTCTATTTGCAGGTGCAGCAAGGCCGACGTGGAGGGCGGGAAGCGGTCTGAGGGCAACGCGGCATAGTATGTATCCCTCCGGCGGGGGCCGTCTGACGGGATTTCTCCGCCGGTGATAAGTCCGACCTTATGGCCGACCATAAGTTCAGACCTGAGATCGAAGTTCTTTCTGCCGCGGATGCGCCGCGCCGGCGGCACTGGCGTGATGTGGACAAGATCCGGATCGTGGAGGAGAGCTTCGCGGGGCCTCGTCAGGTGGCGGCGACGGCCCGGCGGCATGGTATGTCACGCTCTCTGCTGACGATATGGCGGCGGCAATATCGCAACGGCGAGTTTGGTGATGAGACAGCGCCGGCGTTCATCCCGTTGACGATCTCGCCCGGAAGCCCCGCGCCAGTGACCGCGAAGGCACCAGTGGCGCGGCGTGACACCCCTGATGTGCAGCTCGAGATCGTGCTGAGGAACGGGCGCCGACTTCTTGTCCCCTGTAAGCATCCGGCGTAGGCCGCGGACGTTGGCGGCTCTTAAGTCGTGGCTTTGGGCTTGCGGGGCCGCGGGGCCCATTTCTGCGCAAGCTGCTCAAAGCGTTCCACGATCTTGTCGATCTGGGCGTCCTCAGGATCGAAGGACCCGCCCGACCAGCGAACCATGTCCTCGTGTTGCCCGTGGTCCGGATCTGCGAGGGCCTCGAGGAACTCCTCGTAGCCCGGGGCACCGCCAACGTCCTCTGGCGGGCAGGCCCCTGTGGCCTTCAGCAGCCGCGGATAGATCACGCCCGGGGTGGCCTCGTTGACCCGCTCGATCCGGATGCTGTGGTCCCAGCCATCGCCGAAGTCGTAGACATACCGGATCGTCCTGGCGGCGGTTTCCTCGAGCAGCTTTTCCAACGTCGTCTTCTTCGCGGGCATGGGGCCGTCGTAGAATCCGTCCGGGTCCGGCACGCCCCAACCGGCATCACCAACCCGGAACTCGTAGAGATGGGCGTCCGTCCATCCCATGGCCGCCTGAATGACGTCATGCAGGCGATCGAGCCGGAGCTTCAGCGGCACCTCTATCTGGCGCATCGGCTGCGGGTCGACGTCGTTCAGGATAATCCGGAGGCGGGCGATCAGGGTCATGCGGCTCTCCTTTGCTCAGCCCGGGACCAGTTCCAGGGCAGGAGATCCGGCGCCCGGGAAGCCATCGTGTAGGGCAGCCGGGCGAGGACATCGGCCAGCCAGGCCTGAGGATCGACATCGTTCATCTTGGCGGTGACGATCAGGGAATACATGAAGGCGGCGCGGTCGCCGCCGCGCTCGGAACCGGCAAAAAGCCACGACTTCCGGCCAAGGGCAACCCCGCGCAGCGCCCGTTCCGCGGCATTGTTCGTCAGGCAGACCCTGCCGTCATCAAGAAACCGGGTGAAGGCGGGCCAGCGCTCCGCCTTGAACATGTAGCCGATCGCCTTGGCGACCGGATTGTGCTTGGACATCCTGTCGCGCTCGGCGAGCAACCAGTCGTGCAATGCCTCGACGAGAGACTTGGACAGTTGGTGCCTGGCCGCCTGCCGTTCCGCAGCGGTCCGGCCATTGATGCCGCGTTCGATGTCGAAGATCGCGTCGATACGGGCCACGGCCTCCAGCGCGACGGGGGAGATGTCATGGACGGACTTGCCCTTACGGGCGTTCCCCTTGATGTCGGCAAGCTCGAAGAACTTGCGCCGGGCATGGCTCCAGCACAGCGCACTCTCGACCGGCCCAAGATCGCGGTCGGCGCGGTAGAGGTCATTGTAACCCCCATAGGCATCGGCTTGCAGGATACCCTGCCATCCAGCGAGATGCCGGTTCGGATTGGCCATGCCGCGGTCGCGGGAGAAATGGAACAGGGCCGCAGGTGGGGCGCCACCGCCAAAGGGTCGGTCGTCCCGGACATAGGTCCAGAGCCGGGCGGTTTGCGTCCCGCCCTTTACCAGCAGCGGCACCGTCGTGTCATCGCCGTGCAGCCGTCTGGCCTCGAGAACATGGGTCCGGATCAACGCGTGGATCGGCTCGAGAACGGCGGCACAGGCCCCGACCTGATCGGCCAGCGTCGAGAGGCTGATCTCGACGCCTTCCTTGGCGTAGCGCTCGGCTTGACGGTTCAAAGGTTGGTGCTGGCCGAACTTCTCGAACAAGATCATGGCCAGAAGGTTTGGACCGGCCCAGCCACGGGGCGTGGGGTGGAACGGCGCCGGCGGCTGGCTGATCTTCTCGCAAGCCCGGCAGGTGAACTTCTCGCGGACGGTCTGGATCACCTTCCACTGTCGGGGAATGACCTCGAGCGTCTCGGTGACATCCTCGCCCATCTTCACGATGCGATGCGAGCCGCAGCAGGAACAGGCCGTGGGCGCCTCGATCACCACACGCTCGCGCGGAAGATGCTCCGGGAACGGCTTGCGGGCCGGGCGGCGACGCTCGAACCCTGCGACGGTCGAGATCTTCGCCAACCTCGCGGCCGCGATCTCATCCTCGGTGCCGCGGCCTTGAGTTCCTCGAGCTGCAACTCCATCTGGTCGATCAGGCGGGCGCGGCGTTCCGAGCTGTGGCCGTATTGCTCGCGCCGGAGCTTGGCGATCTCGAGCCGGAGGTGCTTGATC
>JAAURK010000110.1 GCA_012032275.1 Tabrizicola sp. | reverse complement strand
GCGAGATGTTTCGGCGCGGGGTCGGCGGAGACCTTTCTGGGCCTGCCGCGCTGCCGCGACCTCAGCCGACTTTCGGCGCGGATGGCGCTGATCGGCGCCGACGGCTGCACGCCCTATCCCTCGGTCGGGTTCTATTGCGCGGGCGGGCCGATGGTGATCCGGGCCGCGGCCGCCATCTTTGCCCAGAGCCTGGGCCACATGAACTTCGATCTGGGCGGGCCGGTGTTTCCCGATGAGATCAGCGCGGTCGACGCGGGCGATCTGCCGCAGGACGTGGCCGACCCCGAGGGAAACAGGGCGCGGATCTTCGGGGCAGTGAACCAGATCCTTGATCGTCGCGCGGTGCCGGTGCTGATCGGCGGCGACGATTCGCTCCCGATCCCGATGCTGGAGGCTTACGGCGCGCGCGGCACGGCGTTCACGATCCTGCAGATCGACGCGCATATCGACTGGCGCGATGAGGTGGGGGGCGAGAGGCTGGGGCTGTCCTCGACCATGCGGCGGGCAAGCGAGATGACGCATGTGGAGCGGATCGTGCAGATGGGCTGCCGGGGCACGGGATCGGCCCGGGTCCAGGATGCCGCCGATGCGATGGACTGGGGCGTGGAGTTCGTGCCCGCAGGCGAAGTCGCCCGGTCTGGCGTCTGGCGCGCGGTCGATCTGGTGCCAGAGGGAGCAGAGGTGATCATCTGCCTGGATCTTGATGCGCTTGATCCAAGCGTGATGCCGGCGGTGATCGGCCGGACGGCGGGGGGGCTGAGCTACTGGCAGGTGCTGGAGGCTGTGGCGGGGGTGGCAGAGAAGGCGCGGATCGCAGGAGTTGCGATGACGGAATTCATGCCGGAGCGGGATGTGGACGGGCTTGGGGCGATGCTGGCGGCACAGCTGCTGGCCGGGATCATGGGTATCATGGCGCGGCAGGAATGATCCCGTCATCGGTGACCGGAAGATCAGAACAGCAGCGCGGCCACATGCCAGGAGGCCAGAAGCACCAGGGGTGACAGCAGCATGCCGCAGATTGCAGGCAGCACCGCCGACCGGCCGATCAGCCAGACGACGGCGAGCGCTGCGGGCAACATGAGACAGGCTCCGACCAGGCTTCCGGGCAACAGGCGACCGGCACTTGCGCTGGCTGCAAGCTGAAGTGTGGCGTTCAGCGCCAGTCCACCAGCAGCCATTGCGGCGGTGAAGCTTGCCGGCCGTGAGGCGGAAACGGCGGCGGGCAGGATCATCGCTGCAAGGACCACCGAGATGATCGCGAGGGCGGCCAGCGGTCGGCGTCGTCCGGCATCAGGGGCGCCATAGCGGCTGGCATGGCAGGACCGCCGGCAAGCGCCTCTGCCAGATTTTGCAAAAGTGCGGCGACAAGCATCGCAGGAAGGGCAACACGAAGCGACATGCGGCGATGCTACCACGCGGAAGGCCAAGGCCAAATGGTCCGGCACGGGGAAGCGACGAATGCCAAGCCATTGATTTTTCATCATCTGCCCTGGCTGGCCCCGCGCCGCCCTCCACATTCCCCGCGCATGGCCCGCCCCGCCGGTTGCGTGGGCAAGAGGGGCCGTGTATCACCCCGGAAAAGACTGGACCCTTGGGAGGAGCAGCATGCGTCGTGTCGTGGTCACCGGCCTTGGGATGGTTACCCCTCTGGCAACAGGGGTGGAGGAGACCTGGAGCAGGCTTCTGGCCGGGCAGTCCGGCGCAGGCCCGATCACGAGGTTCGATCCCACGAATGTGGTGACGCAATATGCCTGCGAGATCCCGAGGGGCGATGGAACGGCCGGAACCTTCAACCCCGATGACTGGATGGAGCCGAAGGACCAGCGCAAGGTCGATGACTTCATCCTCTATGGCATGTGCGCGGCAGTGCAGGCTGTCCGGGATTCCGGCTGGGAACCCGCGACGGAAGAGGAACGCTGCCGCACGGGGGTGATGATCGGGTCGGGGATAGGGGGATTGTCCTCGATCGCCGAGACGGCGGTACTGATCAAGGAGAAAGGGCCAAAGCGGGTCAGTCCTTTCTTCATTCCGGGCGCGCTCATCAATCTTGTGTCGGGCCAGGTGTCGATCCGTTTCGGGTTCAAGGGCCCCAACCATGCCGTGGTGACCGCCTGTTCGACCGGGGCCCATGCCATCGGCGATGCGGCGCGGCTGATCGGGTTCGGCGACGCGGATGTGATGATCGCGGGCGGCGCGGAAAGCCCGATTTCGGAAATCGGCATCGCCGGGTTCAACGCGTGCAAGGCCTTGTCGACGAAGCGGGCGGATGACCCGACCAAGGCCAGCCGTCCCTATGACGCGGACCGCGACGGTTTCGTGATGGGCGAGGGCGCGGGTGTGGTCGTGCTGGAGGAGTACGAGCATGCCAAGGCCCGGGGCGCGAAGATTTATGCCGAGGTTCTGGGCTATGGGCTGTCGGGGGATGCCTATCACATCACCGCCCCGTCCGAAGACGGCGAGGGCGGGTATCGGAGCATGGCAGCGGCACTGAAGCGGGCGGGGCTGACCCCTGCCGACATCGACTATATCAATGCGCATGGAACGAGCACGATGGCCGACACCATCGAGCTTGGCGCGGTTGAACGGCTGATGGGCGATGCGGCGGCGGGGGCGGTGATGTCGTCGACCAAATCGAGCATCGGCCATCTTCTGGGGGCGGCGGGGGCGGTGGAGGCCATCTTCTGCATCCTCGCGATCCGCGACCAGGTGGCGCCGCCGACGATCAACCTTGACAACCCGGCAGTGGCACCAAAGTTGAACCTGGCACCGAACAAATCGGTGCGGCGCAAAGTCGAAGTGGCGCTTTCCAACTCCTTCGGCTTTGGCGGCACCAATGCGAGCCTGATCCTTGGAAAGGTGCGCGGCTGATGTGGAAGGCCATTGCGTCGAATGCGCTGACTTTGTTCATCGTGGTGTTGATTGCGGCCGCGACGCTGGTTGCCTGGGGGCGTAACGAGTTTCACAAGCCCGGACCGCTGACCGCGCCGATCTGCCTACAGGTGGAACGCGGCGCGACGCTGAGCGCGGTGAGCCGGACCCTGGAAAAGCGCGGAGCAGTGTCGGATGCACGGATCTTCCGCATCGGCGCGGATTATTCGGACCGGTCGGGCGACCTCAAGTTCGGCTCATACATGGTGCCCGCGGGGGCGTCGATGGTGCAGGTGCTGGAGGCGATCACGGCGGGAGGGCGGTCGACCTGCGGGCGCGACGTGAACTTCCGGATCGGCGTGGCGAGCGCAGATGTGGTGCTGAGCGAGCTTGATCTGGAGAGCAACCGGTTTGTCGAAGTGGTGAAATTCGATCCCGCGACAGAGGCGGCGCCGACTGAATATGTGGACGCGGTGGCCGATCCTGACCTGCGGTTTCGGGTGACACTGGCGGAGGGGGTCACCAGCTGGCAGGTGGTCGAGACGCTGAAGCGGGCCGATTTCCTGAATGGCGTCGTTGATGAGGTGCCGCCTGAGGGGACGCTTTCGCCCGACAGCTACGAGGTGGAGCGCGGAACCGAACGCGCGGCGCTGCTTGGACAGATGACCGAGCGGCAGACGGCCGCCCTGGCCGAACTTTGGGCGCAAAGAGCCGCCGATCTGCCCTACGACACGCCCGAGGAAGCGCTGATCATGGCCTCGATCGTCGAGAAGGAGACCGGCGTTGCCGAGGAACGCAAACAGGTGGCCAGCGTCTTTATCAACCGCCTGCAGCAGGGGATGAAACTGCAGACCGATCCGACGGTGATCTACGGTTTGACAAAGGGCGAAGGCGTTCTTGGCCGCGGGTTGCGCCAGAGCGAGCTGCGCCGCGAGACGCCCTGGAACACCTATGTCATCGACGCGCTGCCGCCGACGCCGATTGCCAACCCAGGTCGGCTGAGCATCGAGGCGGCGCTTAACCCGGACAAGACGGACTATCTGTTCTTCGTCGCCGATGGCACTGGCGGCCATGCCTTTGCCGAGACGCTGGAAGAGCACAACGAGAATGTCAAGAAATGGCGCGAGATCGAGGCGCAGCAGGGCGCCGCGGGCGCAACCGGGGTCCAGGGGGAGTAACCGGTTAACGACCGGTTAAGGCAACGGTCGGCAACCATCTGAAGGATAACGGTTTTATCTTGACTCGGCGCGCGGTCCGATGTAGAGATCATGGCATGCTAGAAGAAGTGTGAGAGCGGCCCCGGGGCAACCCGACGGCCGCTTTTTCATTTGGCTCGTGCGGAACATGCATGAGAGGCGGGCAAGCGTTGAAGAGTTTCAGGGTCCCTGACGGAGAAAAGGTACCAGACGACATTCTGGCGACGACGGAACGGCTGTATCGGCTTGCAGCCGAAGAGCTAGACCTGGCCATCGCGGCCATCAAGGCCGGGCAGATGGGCGAAGTACGAGCCGCACAGACGGCGGTTCGCGACCTTCGCATCACAGCACTTCATGTGCTGGAGGAAAGGAGCAAAGTTGACAAACTCCGCAAACAAGTTGCGGGCCAGGTCGGAGCCAGCGGAGCTCTCGACCTCGGTGCCGCAAGGGTTGAAATCGGGCGCCGCCTGGCTTGCCTCCGCAACGCCGGAGGAGGTGGATGAGTTTCTGAGCGGGCTTGGCGAAAATGCGTTGCTTGCGCTGCCCTGGGTTTTCGAGTTCTGGGCGCTGCCGCATCAGTTGCCACCAAGCGGGGCCTGGAAGACCTGGGTGATCATGGGCGGCCGTGGCGCGGGCAAGACCCGTGCCGGGGCCGAATGGGTCCGGGCGGAAGTCGAGGGGGCAGGCCCGCTCGACCCGGCCGGGCCAAGCGCGTGGCGCTGGTGGGCGAGACGGTCGATCAGGTGCGTGAAGTGATGGTGATGGGGGAGAGCGGGATTTTGGCCTGCTCTCCCCCCGACCGGCGGCCGGAATGGCAGGCGACACGGCGGCAGCTTGTGTGGCCGAACGGCGCCGTGGCTCAGGTGTTCTCGGCGCATGAGCCGGACAGCCTGAGGGGACCGCAGTTCGATGCCGCCTGGGCGGACGAGCTTGGCAAGTGGAAGAAGGCGAGCGAGACCTGGGATCAGCTGCAGTTCGCGCTGCGGCTGGGCAAGAACCCGCAGCAGGTGGTGACGACAACGCCCCGCAATGTGGGAGTGCTGAAGGCGATCATGAAGAACCCCTCGACGGTGATCACGCATGCCCCGACGGAGGCGAACCGCGCTTACCTTGCGGAAAGCTTTCTGGCAGAGGTCGAGGCGCGCTATGCGGGGACCACGCTTGGCCGGCAGGAGCTGGAGGGCGTCATGGTCGAAGAGGCCGAGGGTGCCTTGTGGTCGATGGCCCTGCTGGACCGGATCCGGCTGGACGCCGCGCCCGAGCTGACGCGGATTGTCGTGGCAGTTGACCCGCCGGTGACGGCGAACAAGACAAGCGACGAATGGTGGAATCGTGGTGGTTGGCGCCAATACCCGGGGCGATCCGCGCGACTGGCGGGCAGTGGTGCTTGAGGATGCTTCGGTCAAGGGGGCCTCGCCCCGAGGGTTGGGCCCGGGCGGCGCTGGCGGCGATGGACCGGCATGGGGGCGGACCGGCTGGTGGCGGAAGTGAACCAGGGCGGCGATCTGGTCGAAAGGCTGGTCCGGATGCAGGATCCGCTGGTGCCGTTTCGTGCGGTACGGGCGACGCGGTCAAAGATGCTGCGGGCCGAACCGGTGGCGGCACTTTACGAACAGGGCCGGGTTTCGCATCTGCGAGGATTGCAGGCGCTGGAAGACCAGCTCTGCCGCATGACGGTGACCGGCTGGACCGGCTCTGGCTCTCCCGACCGGCTGGACGCTCTGGTCTGGGCAATGACGGAGCTGATGGTGGACCCCGCGCAGAATGTGATGCGGCCGACGGTAAGGTCACTTTGAGCGGCTGCCGGAGAAGACCTCCGGCGGGGATGATTCAGGACAGAGATTGCCCTTCGGGGCGAAGGTTCCGGCCAACGGAAGGCCGGGGCGCGGAGGGGGTTTCCCCGAAGATCAAGGAGCGGCGGTTATGGTGTTCGATTTCCTGCGGAAGCCCGAGCGGGCGGCGCCGGTGGCAGAAGTGAAGGCCTCGGCCACCGGGCGTGTGATTGCCTGGGGGTCTGGCGGCCGGGTGGCCTGGAGCCCGCGCGATGCAGTCTCGCTGGCCCGAACCGGGTTTCAGGGCAATCCGATCGGGTTTCGCGCGGTACGGTTGATTGCGGAGGCCGCTGCGGCCCTGCCGATCATCTGCCAGGACGCGGAGCGGCGCTATGAAGTGCATCCTGTGCTGGAGCTGATCCGGCGGCCGAACCCGGCGCAGGGCCGGGCGGAATTGCTGGAGGCGATCTACGGATTTCTTCTGCTGGCGGGCAATGCCTATATCGAGGCTGTGCCGGGAGAGGGCGTCCTGCCGGGTGAGCTGCATGTGCTGCGCGCTGACAGGATGAGCCTTGTGCCCGGCGCGGATGGCTGGCCTGTCGCCTATGATTACACGGTCAGCGGGCGGACGCATCGTTTCGATGTCTCTGGCCCGATGAGCGCGATCTGCCACATCCGGTCCTTTCATCCGCAGGACGACCATTACGGCTTTTCGCCCCTGCAGGCGGCGGCGGTCGCGGTGGATGTTCACAACAGCGCAAGCGCCTGGTCCAAGGCACTCTTGGACAATGCGGCGCGACCGTCTGGCGCAATCGTCTACAAGGGGTCGGACGGACAATCCTCGTTGAGTTCGGACCAGTATGACCGGCTGGTCAGCGAGATGGAGACGCATCATCAGGGCGCACGCAATGCCGGGCGGCCGATGCTGCTGGAGGGCGGCCTTGACTGGAAGCCCATGGGGTTCAGCCCGAGCGACATGGAATTCCAGAAGACCAAGGAAGCAGCGGCGCGCGAGATTGCCATCGCCTTCGGCGTTCCGCCGATGCTGATGGGCATTCCGGGCGATGCGACCTACGCGAATTATCAGGAGGCGAACCGGGCGTTCTACCGGCTGACCGTGCTGCCTCTGGCAGGGCGGGTCATGTCGGCGATATCGCATTGGCTTTCGATGTTCACCGGCGAAGCGGTGGAGGTGAGACCCGATCTGGATCAGATCCCGGCATTGGCAGTGGAGCGGGACCAGCAATGGCAAAGGGTGGGAACGGCGGACTTTCTGACACAGGCGGAAAAGCGGGCGATCCTCGGCCTGCCGAAGCTGATGGAGGGCGAATGAGCGCGCGGGGCACGACCGAAGGCGGCTCGCGCTTTGTTTACGAGAGCTTCGATGCGACAGCGGCCCGGATCGAGGCGAACGAGCGCGTCGCGGAAGAGCGGTGGAGCGCGCTGGAATATCGGCTGGGGCTGATTGATGCGGCGCTGGAGCGGCTGGAAAAACGCATCTGGCTTGGGGTTTACGGAGTGGCGGCCTTTCTGTTGGCGCAGATGGCGGAAACGGTCATTCAGGCGGCGATGAGGTGAAGATGATGACGGAATTTGGCGCGCCGGAGCGGAAATTCACCCGCCCGGAGGCAGGGCTGACAGTGACGGACGGACGGCTTGTGGCGGGCTATGCCTCGCTGTTCGGCGTGAAGGATCAGGGCGGCGACGTGGTGCTGAAGGGGGCCTACGCGGCCAGCCTGAAGCGCCTCGCCGCGGGAGGGGGCCGGGTCAAGATGCTGTGGCAGCATGACCCGGCCCAGCCGATCGGATTATGGGATGAGGTCAGGGAAGATGCGACGGGCCTCTGGGTCAAGGGCCGAATCCTGACCGAGGTGGAGAAGGGCCGCGAGGCGGCGGCGCTTCTGGAAGCCGGGGCGATCGATGGGCTTTCCATAGGCTATCGCACGGTGAAGGCGGAACGCGACGGCAAGGGGCAGCGCCTTCTGGCCGAGCTGGAGCTTTGGGAAGTGTCGCTGGTGACCTTTCCGATGCTTCCCGAGGCGCGGGTCTCGTCCAAGGCGGATGACGCCGAAGGCGGTGCCTGGCGCGATTTGGCGAGGGTGCTGGACGACGCGCGCCGGAGCCTGGCCGAGCGCTGAGGCGCGAGGACACGACCAACCAACTTGAGGATCAAGCGATGACCGAGAAGAAGGCTCGGGCCGGGGGAGATCTGTCCACGGCCCTGACACCGGTTGCGGAGGCGACAGCCGCAATGTCGGAATTCCTGAAAGAGTTCAAAGGCTTTCAGGGCGAAGTGAAATCCACCTTGAAGCAACAGGAAGAGCGACTGACCATGCTGAACGCAAAGACGATGACCTATGGCCGCCCCGCACTTGCGGCGCAGGCAGAAGCCGACGTGCCGCATCGGAAGGCCTTCAATGCCTATCTGCGCACCGGCGATGACGATGGACTGCGCGGGCTTGTGCTGGAGGGCAAGGCCCTGTCGACGGCGGTGGCGGCTGATGGCGGCTATCTGATCGACCCGCAGACGGCGGATACTGTTCGCTCGATGCTGGTCTCGACCTCTTCGCTGCGGTCGGTGGCCAATGTGGTTCAGGTGGACGCGTCGTCCTTCGACGTGCTGATCGACCGGAGCGAGGTCGGTTCCGGCTGGGCTACCGAGGTTGCGGCCACCGTCGAAACCGCGACGCCGCAGATCGAACGCATCTCGATCAAGCTGCACGAGCTTTCGGCGATGCCGAAGGCAAGCCAGCGTCTTCTGGATGACAGCGCCTTTGACGTGGAGGGCTGGCTGGCCGAGAAGATTGCCACCCGGTTCATCCGCGCCGAAGCTGCGGCGTTCATCAATGGCGATGGAGTGGACAAGCCCAAGGGCATCCTGCTGCCCGCAAAGGTGGCCAATGACAGCTGGGTCTGGGGTTCGCTCGGCTATGTGGCCAGCGGGGCGGCGGCGGATTTCGCCGCGACCAATGCTGCGGATGCGATCATCAACCTGGTCTATGCGCTGGGCGCGGATTACCGCGCAAATGCGACCTTCGTGATGAATTCGAAGACCACGGGTGCCGTGCGCAAGATGAAGGATGCCGATGGCCGCTTCCTGTGGCTGGACGGTCTGCAGCAGGGCGAGCCGGCCCGTCTGATGGGCTATCCGGTGCTGATCTGCGAGGACATGCCGGATATCGCGGCAGAGGCCTATGCGATCGCCTTCGGCGATTTCCGCAGCGCCTATACGATCGCGGAGCGCCCCGATCTGCGCATCCTGCGCGACCCGTTCTCGGCCAAGCCCAATGTTCTGTTCTACGCCAACAAGCGTGTGGGCGGGGAAATCACCGACTTCGCCGCCGTGAAGCTGCTGAAGATCGCGGTGTCTTAACCGTCTTCCTGCCAACCCGGCCCTTCACGGGGCCGGGCCGTGGACGCGCGCCTGAAAACGCCCGTGCCGTCTAGCTGCTCCCCCTTCCGTCCGAGCGGTGCGGGGCGCGCGCGTCCATTCTTTATCGCAGCAGACCTTCGGGGGAACGGAGAGCAAGAGATGATGTTGACCGAGGAAACCACAGTACCAAGTGCCGTGCTGCCGGTTCAGGCCCTGAAGGAGCATCTGCGCCTTGGCAGCGGGTTCACGGATGGCGATATTCAGGACGGGTTGGTGGAAAGCTATCTGCGGGCCTCGATCGCGGCAATCGAAGCGCGGATCGGCAAGGTTCTGATCGAGCGGCGCTTCGCCTGGTGCTGGATGACTGGCGCGATCCGGTGGAGCAAGCGTTGCCGGTGGCCCCGGTCAGCGCGCTCGTCAGCCTGACACTGGCGGACGCTGAGGGGGATGAAACGGCGGTCGCGCCCGAGACCTACAGGCTGATCCCGGATCTGCACCGGCCGCGTCTGGCAGGGCGGGGCACGCTGTTGCCGACCGTGCCCTCTCAGGGGTCTGTCCGGGTGGTGTTCGACGCGGGCTTCGGCGCTGCCTGGGCCAATGTTCCGGTGGATCTGCAGCAGGCGGTGATGTTGCTTGCGTCGGAATACTACGAGCACCGGCATGATGACAGCGCGCAGATGGCGGGGTTGCCGTTCGGAGTGGTGACGCTGATCGAGCGGTGGCGGACGGTGCGGATCCTTGGCGGCGGGGGGCGGAAATGAAGGCCCCCGATCTGAACCGCGCGCTGGTTCTTGAAGCCGCGCAGAGAGTAAGCGACGGGGCGGGCGGATATACGGAAAGCTGGGCGGCGCTTGGGGTGCTTTGGGCGGCGGTCGATCCAGGGACCGGGCGGGATGTGCCGGGCGTGGAGGTGACGCTGGCTTCTGTGCCCTACCGGATCACAGTCAGGGCCGCGCCTTACGGGGCGCCCTCGCGCCCGAAGCCGGAGCAACGGTTTCGCGAGGGGGCACGGATCTTCACCATTCTGGCCGTGACGGAGCGCGATCCGGCTGGCCGCTACCTGACATGCTTTGCCCGCGAGGAGGCGCCAACATGAGCTACGGAGCAGCCGCAGCCCTGCAATCGGCAGTCTACCAGGCCCTGACGGCCGCGCCCGATCTCTCTGGTGTGGCGATCTATGACGCGGTCCCACCCAGCCCACCGGGGACTTTCGTCCTGATCGGGCCGGAGGAGGCGCGCGACCAGTCGGACAAGACCGGTCCTGGGGCGGAACATCAAATGGTGATCAGTGTCATCACCGATACGACCGGTTTTCTGAGCGCGAAGGTCATTGCTGCGGCGATATCGGACACGCTGGTCGGCGCCTCGCTGACCCTCAGCCGGGGTGTGTTGGTCAGCCTCTTCTTCGTGCGGGCCTATGCAAGGCGGATCAGCGAGGGCGAGACCCGGCGTATCGACATCACCTTTCGCGCGCGGGTTGCGCTGTAACCGACCGGGCACGAAGCCCGTGGACCAAGACCACGGGCGTTTCCTTTCATTCAGTTTCGGAGAGCGGACATGGCTGTGCAGAGCGGCAAGGATCTTCTGATCAAGATCGATCAGACGGGGGACGGACAATTTTTGACGATTGCTGGGCTTCGCGCGACGCGGATCAGCTTCAACGCGGAATCGGTGGATGTGACCAGCCTGGAAAGCCAGGGCGGATGGCGCGAAATCCTCGCCGGAGCGGGTGTGAAGACGGCCTCGATCTCTGGCTCGGGCGTCTTTCGCGACGAGAACACCGATGAACGCGCGCGGCAGATCTTCTTCGATGGAGAAGTGCCACGGTTCCAGGTCGTGATCCCGAGTTTCGGCGTGGTGGAAGGGTTGTTCCAGATCACGTCGATCGAATACGCGGGCAATCACAATGACGAGGCGACATATGAGCTGGCGCTGGCTTCCGCGGCGCCCTGACCTTCACCGCACTTTGATGAGCGGTCCGATGGTGAACCCCTGGGCCGGAGAAGTGGCAATCGTTCTGGACGGCACGCGCCATGTGGCGAAGCTGACCCTCGGGGCCCTGGCGGAACTGGAAGCAACGCTGGAGACCGGATCGCTGATCGAACTGGTGGAGCGGTTCGAAGGCGGGCGATTTTCCACGCGCGATGTGTTGGCGCTGATCGTGGCCGGGCTGCGCGGTGGCGGCTGGCAGGGCACGACGTCGGACCTGATCGCCGTCGAAATTGGTGGCGGGCCGGTCGAGGCCGCCGAGGCCGCGATCTCCAACCCCCTGCTCGACGAGGTCTCGATGCGCGGCGCGCGGGGGGTGCTGATCAACATCACCGGCGGACCCGACATGACCCTGTTCGAGGTGGACGAGGCGGCCAACCGGATCCGCGAGGAGGTCGATCCGGATGCCAATATCATCGTCGGTTCCACCCCTGGACGAGTCGATGGAGGGCCAGATGCGGGTGTCGGTGGTCGCCACCGGGATCGAA
>JAAURK010000109.1 GCA_012032275.1 Tabrizicola sp. | reverse complement strand
CCCGCTTGCCGATGTCGAAGACGCGGCGAGGGACGCCCCGGCGCCGCGCGGCTTTGCCCAGGCGCTGAAGGAAGCCGCGACCAAAGGCTATGGCCTGATCGCCGAGATCAAGAAGGCCAGCCCCTCCAAGGGCCTGATCCGCGCCGATTTCGATCCCCCCGCGCTTGCCAGGGCCTATGAGGCCGGGGGGGCGACCTGCCTGTCGGTGCTGACGGATACGCCCTCGTTCCAGGGGGCGGACGAATTCCTGACCGCCGCCCGCGACGCGACCAGACTGCCCTGCCTGCGCAAGGATTTTCTTTATGATCCCTGGCAGGTAGCGGAATCGCGGGCGCTTGCGGCCGATTGCATCCTGATCATCATGGCCAGCCTTGACGATGCCCAGGCCGCAGAGATCGAGGATGCGGCGATCGGCTATGGCATGGATGTGCTGATCGAGGTGCATGACCGGGCCGAGCTTGACCGCGCAACCCGGTTGAAATCTCCGCTGATCGGGATCAACAACCGCAACCTGCATACATTCGAGGTCACGCTGGAGACGACGCGCGATCTGGCCCGGCGGGTTCCGGCGGACCGGCTGATCGTTTCGGAAAGCGGGCTTTATTCGCCCGCTGATCTGGCCGATCTGGCGCAATACGGGGCGCGGTGCTTCCTGATCGGCGAAAGCCTCATGCGCCAGGCCGATGTCGCAGCGGCCACCCGCGCCATCCTCGCCCGCCCGCTGACCGCGCAGGGCGGTCTATGACCGGGCTCAGCCATTTCGACGACAAGGGTCAGGCGCATATGGTCGATGTGTCGGCCAAACCGGTCACGGACCGGATCGCCATCGCCGAAGGCTTCGTGGTGATGACTGCCGCGACCCTTGCCCTGATCACCGAAGGCCGGGCGCAGAAGGGCGATGTCCTCTCGGTCGCGCGGCTTGCCGGGATCATGGGGGCAAAGCGGACGGCCGATCTCATCCCGCTTTGCCATCCGCTGCCCGTCACCAAGGTCGCGGTGGATCTGACCGCCATGCCGGATCTGCCCGGCATCCGCATCGAGGCCACGGTCAAGACCGGCGGCCAGACCGGGGTCGAGATGGAGGCGCTGACCGCCGTCTCGGTCGCTGCGCTGACGGTCTATGACATGGTCAAGGCGGTGGAAAAGTCGATGACCATCGAAGGCATCCGGCTTTTGCTGAAAGATGGCGGCAAGTCAGGCCTTTACGAGGCGGCGCGATGATTTCGGTCGACCTGGCGCTGGCCCGCTGCCTGGCCCTCTGCCAGCCGCTGGATGCCGAAAGCGTGCCCCTAGCAGAGGCCGCCGGGCGGTGGATGTCGCAGCCGGCGCGCGCCAACCGCGATCAGCCGCCCTTCCCCGCCTCGGCGATGGACGGCTATGCCATCGCCGAAGACCGGGCCGCGGGCGAGACATTCCGGGTGATTGGCGAAGCGCAGGCCGGTCATGCCTGGTCCGGCAGGATCGGCCCGGGCGAGGCGCTGCGCATCTTCACCGGCGCCGCTGTGCCGGAGGGCGGCACCCGGGTGTTGATCCAGGAGGATGTGGAGCGCGAGGGCGACATCATCCGCCTCAGGGCCGGGGCCGATCCCGGCACCCATATCCGCCCGGCGGGACAGGATTTCCGCGCGGGCGACAGCCTCTCTCCGCGGCGGCTGCGGCCCAATGACCTGGCGCTTCTCGCCGCGATGAACCTTGCCGAGGTCACGGTGACGCGCCGTCCCAGCGTTGCCCTGATCGCGACGGGGGACGAGCTTGTCATGCCCGGAGAGGTGCCGCGCCCCGATCAGATCATTGCGTCGAACAGCTTTGCGCTGAAGGCGCTGGTCGAGGCCGAAGGGGCCGAGGCGCGGCTTCTGCCGATCGCGCGCGACAATGCGGCCGAACTTGCCACCGTGCTGTCGCTGGCCGAGGGGGCCGATCTGATCGTCACCATTGGCGGCGCGTCGGTCGGGGATCATGATCTGGTGGCAGAGGTCGCCGGGGCGATGGGGCTGGAGCAGAGCTTCTGGAAGATCGCGATGCGCCCGGGCAAGCCGCTCATGGCCGGGCGACTTCGCGGCAGCGCCATGCTCGGCCTGCCCGGCAATCCGGTTTCGGCCATTGTTTGCGGACATCTGTTCCTGCTGCCGATGATCCGGGCGATGCTGGGCCAGCCGGGCACCGCGCCCCGGACCCGCCGCGCAAGGCTCGGGCTCGAGCTGCCCGCCAATGGCCCGCGCGCCCATTACATGCGCTCACGGCTGGTCGAGGGCGATGATCTGCCCGTGATCCTTCCGTTCGAGCGGCAGGATTCAGCACTGCTGTCGATCCTGACCGAGGCGCGCGCGCTTCTCGTCCGGCCCGTCGGCGATGCCGCACGACGCGCGGGCGAAGTGATGGACTATCTGCCGATCTGATCGCGCCAAAGGCAGGCAAGGGCCGAAAATGCTTGACACAAACCGGGAACACGGGCAGAACATTGTGGTAACACAAGGTATGGGGGATCGCAGATGCTCACGCGCAAGCAGTTGGAACTTCTTGATTTCATCAAAAGCCGGATGGATCGGGACGGGGTTCCGCCTTCGTTTGACGAGATGAAGGATGCGCTGGATCTGCGGTCGAAGTCGGGCATTCACCGACTGATCACCGCACTGGAGGAGCGTGGCTTCATCCGCCGCCTTGCCCATCGCGCGCGGGCGCTGGAGATCATCAAGCTGCCCGATGCGATGGAAAAACCCGGCTTCAGCCCGCGTGTGATCGAGGGGGACAAGACCTCCCCTCCACGCGGAGCGATTGCGGTCGAGGGGGTCTATGCGATGGAACTGCCCGTGATGGGCCGCATCGCGGCCGGCGTGCCGATCGAGGCGATTTCCGAGGTGTCGCATCACGTGGCCGTTCCCGGCTCGATGCTGTCGGGGAACGGCCAGCACTATGCGCTGGAGGTCAAGGGCGACAGCATGATCGAGGCCGGGATCAACGATGGCGACATCGTGGTGATCCGCGAACAGACGACGGCGGAGAACGGCGATATCGTGGTCGCGCTGGTCGAGGATCAGGAAGCGACGCTGAAACGGTTTCGCCGCCGCGGTGGCATGATCGCGCTTGAAGCCGCAAACCCCGCCTATGAAACCCGCGTCTTCCCCGACCATCTGGTCAAGGTGCAGGGGCGGCTTGTCGGTCTGATCCGCAGCTATTGATGCGGGGCCTTGAGCCCTTCGTCCTTGCGGCAAAGGCCGCCTGCTATGTTGGCTCTGGCGAGCGGGCCGAACCAAGCAGGATCGGCGCAAAGGATCTGTGCTTCGAACAGGGAGACTGGTCCTATCGCGACAGCTATTTTGGCGGTACGGACTTCATCGGCCAGGAAACGGTATGGGTGCAAACCACCCCGGTCTGGGCAATGAACTATTACGGCGCAGTGCTTGAACCCGCGATGATCGACGGGCAAGGGCAGCCGATGTCATCCGGGCAGCACTTTCGGCGCTTTACCAGACTGGGCGGTTCCTGGGCGGATGGTCCTTCGGTCACGGGACTTATCTTTACAACGACCTGAGCGTTGGCGATGTCGCGTCATTCACGGGGACCGAAACGATCGCTCATGGCGGCACGATCGTCTACCGGCTGCACTATCACGGCGGCATGGTGCGGCCCTAGGGATCACGGCGCGCCTGCAGCAACCGACAGGGCCGGCAAGGCCGCGGTGCGGCGCCGGTCGGACCATTTCCGTTGCTGCGCCTTGCTTTGCCTGATCCGAACCGCTCCATCCTCCACCCAAAGAGCCAGCGATCCGGTCGCGCTCAGAATCTTCTGGTCGATCAGTTTGCATCCTTCGGGCACCGTCTCCGCGCGGTCGGCAAGGATCACCAGGTCACCTGCCGCACAGGCCGGGCCAAGCTTTTCCGCCGCGCCCTTGCCTGACAGGACGACCGCCTCCAGCCCCGCGAACTGAAACCACCGCTCGCCCTTCTTGCCGCTGAAACCCTCGCGCGCGGCCGCGTCCTTCTGGCCTGCCAGATCGCCATCGTTTTCCAGCCAGTTCTCCGCTGCAAACCCTCCGCCCGCATTCGCCGAAAGCGCCCTGCCCTCTGCGCCCATCAGGCCAAGAAGCTTGCCGTCGCCCGAGATGAGCAGGGCCGGGCGTTCGGCCATCGTCCAAAGCGCAAGTGCGGCCAGGATCAGCGCCCCGCCAATCGCCTGCACACGCCCGCGCCACAGGATGATCCAGATCCCGCCCAGCGTGACCAGTGGCATCACCCACGGCCCGGGTGCGGGAATTGCCGTGACCGCCCCGTCGAGGCCCGCAACCCAATGGGCGATGAAAAGGATCCAGCGGGCGCCCATCTCCATCACCCAGAGCGGCAGCTGGGCCAGCCCGAAGGGTGCGAGCAGCGCCGCCACCGCCCCCGCGGGCATCACCACGGCCCCCATGATCGGCACGGTCAGCAGGTTGGCCATCAGGCCGTAATCCGTGAACCGGTTGAAATGGGCGGCCGCATAGGGCGCCGTTGCCACCCCCGCCACGACGGAGCTGAAGACCAGCATGAAAGCGGGCTTCATCCAGCGCGGCATCCGTTCGCGGAATACCGCCCCATCCAGCGCCGCGAAGGCCGCGATCAGCGCCACCGTCGCGGCGAAAGACATCTGGAACCCCGGCTCGGTCAGACTTTCGGGCCGCAACAGCAGCAGCAGGATGCCCGAGATCGAGACCGACCGCAGGCTGAGCGCGCGCCGGTCGATCAGCACCGCGCACAGCATCACCGACACCATGATGAAGGCCCGCTCCGTCGCCACATTGGCACCCGAGAGCAGAAGATAGAAAAGCGCCACGCCAAGGCTTGCCACTGCCGCCACCTTCTTGGTGTTGACGCGCAGTGCCAGCGCCGGGATCAGCGCCAGCCCGTGGCGGATCAGGGCGAAGACGAAGGCCATCAGGAAGGCCATGTTCATCCCCGAGATCGCCAGAAGATGGGCGAGCGAGCTGTCCCGCAGCGCCTCGACCGTGTCCTGGCTGATGCCCGATCTGTCACCCGTCATCGCGCCGGTGGCAAAGGCGCCGCATCGCCCGGCATCCGTGCCCGCATCGCATCCGAGAGGTAACTGCGCAGCCGGTCGATCAGTGCCTCTCCCGCCACCGGAGGCTCCAGCAGCAGAACCGGCATCCGCGTATAGCCGACCGCCCCCAGTCGGTCGAAATAGGCCATCCGGCGAAAATCGAACCCGCCCGGCTCCACCGGCCCTTCCGGCGCGGCAAGCGAGGCTGTGGTCACGATGATCTGGCCGGGAAACGGCGTGATCCAGGGTTGATCGCCGTGGATCGAGATCCGCACCTTGAGCGGCGTGCGGTCCGGCGCCACTTCGCGCAGCACGACGCGGTCAAGCGTCAGCCGCAGCGCATCCGATTGCGACCGGTCGATCCCGATGATCCGCCCCTCCACCGGGCCATAGTAGCGGAAATCGAGCATCGGCGCCGCCTGCAGATGCACCCGCGCACCCGAGGCGAGCCACCCGGCTGCAAGGCTCGCCAGCACGATCATCAAGGGCTGCAGAAGTTCCGGTCCCCGACGCGCGGCAACGAGGCCAAGCACCATGGCGACCGCCGCCAGCACATAGCTGCCCGGCGCAGGCTCGGTCGGCAGGGCGAACCAGATGCCGATGCCGACCCCGATGAAGACGGGTATCCAGGGAAACAGCGTTCCCCGCGCCTCCTGCACCACCAGAAGCGGCCAGATCAGAACCCGCGCCACGGCCGCCACCTTGTTTCCCGCCCTGCGATTGCCTAAAGACGCGGGAACCCTAGCTTGATCTTGGTTTCCGAAAGGTTAACGCCTCATGGCCTCCCCGGTCGTCACCCGATTTGCGCCCTCTCCCACCGGATACCTTCATATCGGTGGCGGCAGGACGGCGCTTTTCAACTGGCTCTTCGCGCGCGGGCGGGGCGGCAGGTTTCTGCTTCGCATCGAGGATACCGATCGCGAACGCTCCACCCCAGAGGCGACGGCGGCCATCCTGAGGGGGCTTACCTGGCTTGGCCTCGACTGGGACGGCGCTGTCGTGAGCCAGTTCGACCGGCGCGACCGCCACGCCGAAGTGGCCCATGACATGCTTGCCCGGGGCACCGCCTACAGATGTTTCTCGACCGCGGAGGAGATCGCCGCCTTCCGCGCCGATGCCGAGGCCGGGGGCGCCTCCTATGCCGTTTTCCAAAGCCCCTGGCGTGATGCCGATCCGGCCACCTGGCCCGACCGCCCCTTTGCCATCCGCATGAAGGCCCCGCGCAGCGGCGAGACGGTGATCGACGACAAGGTCCAGGGCCGCGTCGTGATCCGCAACGAAACGCTGGACGACATGATCGTGCTGCGGTCGGACGGAACGCCGACTTACATGCTGGCCGTGGTGGTCGATGACCATGACATGGGGGTCACCCATGTGATCCGCGGCGACGATCACCTGAACAACGCAGCCCGCCAGCAGATGGTCTATGCCGCGATGGATTGGGACATACCGGTCTGGGCGCATATTCCGCTGATCCACGGGCCGGACGGCAAGAAGCTGTCGAAGCGCCACGGCGCAACCGGGGTCGAGGAATACCAGGCGATGGGTTACCCGGCGGCGGGGATGCGCAACTACCTGACCCGGCTGGGATGGGCGCAGGGCGACGCCGAGATCTTCACCTCGCAAGAGGCGATGGCGATGTTCAGTCTTGAAGGGATCGGCCGCGCACCCGCCCGGCTTGATTTCAAGAAGCTGGAGAATACCTGTGGCCGCCACATCGCGATGATGGAGGATGCCGCACTGCTGCATGAACTTGACGGATATCTGGCCGCAGCCGGAAAGGTACCGCTGTCACCAGAGCAGCGGGAGCGCCTGCTGAAGGCTCTTCCCGGCGTCAAGGATCGAGCGAAGACTTATCCAGAGCTTATTGATAAAGCTCATTTTTCACTGATCTCCCGCCCCGTTTTTCCCGATGAGGCGGCAGCGGCGAGCCTTGACTCTGTATCCCGTGGTATACTGAGAGAATTGACGCCGCGCCTGCAAAATGCTAGCTGGACGAAAGACGGGCTGGAGCCCATCCTGACCGATATCGCGGCGGCTCACGGACTGGGGTTCGGAAAGCTTGCCGCTCCGCTCCGTGCGGCGCTGGCCGGGCGGAGCGTTACACCGAGTGTTTACGATATGATGCTTGTACTGGGTCGGGACGAAACGATTGCGAGGCTGGAAGACGCGGCGGCATGACCCGCCTGCCGTCCGCCCTGCCTCAGCCCCCGGCGGGGCAAAGACGCTTGCACTGGCCCACCGCCGGTTGGGTCTCCATTGCGGGATGAGGACGACATGACCGATAAAGTCGCGAAGCTGAGCCTTGATGGAAAGACCTATGACCTGCCGGTCCATTCCCCGTCGCTGGGGCCGGATGTGCTTGATATCCGCAAGCTTTATGGTGAGGCGGATGTGTTCACCTTCGATCCCGGCTTCACGTCGACGGCTGCGTGCGAAAGCGCCATCACCTTCATCGACGGCGACAAGGGAGAGCTTCTGTATCGCGGCTATCCAATCGAACAGCTTGCCGAGAAATCATCGTACCTGGAGGTCTGCTATCTGCTGCTTTACGGCGATCTGCCCGATTCCGTCCAGTTGAAGGACTTCGAGAACAGGGTCACCAATCACACGATGGTGCATGAACAGATGCACTACTTCTTCCGTGGCTTCCGCCGCGATGCGCATCCGATGGCCACGCTGGTGGGTGTGGTCGGGGCGATGTCGGCCTTCTATCACGACAGCACCGATATCAACGATCCCTGGCAGCGCGAGGTGGCCGCGATCCGGATGATCGCGAAACTGCCCACGATCGCTGCCATGGCCTATAAGTACTCGGTCGGACAGCCCTTTGTTTATCCAAAGAATTCATTGGATTACGCGGGCAACTTCCTGCACATGTGCTTCTCGGTTCCGGCCGAGGAATATGTGGTCAACCCGATCCTGTCCAAGGCGATGGACCGGATCATGATGCTTCATGCCGATCATGAGCAGAACGCCTCCACCTCGACCGTGCGCCTTGCCGGGTCTTCCGGGGCGAACCCCTTCGCCTGCATCGCCGCGGGCATCGCCTGCCTCTGGGGTCCGGCCCATGGCGGCGCCAATCAGGCCTGCCTTGAAATGCTGCGCGAGATCGGCACGGTCGACCGCATCCCTGACTATATCGCCAAGGCGAAAGACAAGAGCTCGGGCTTCCGGCTGATGGGCTTCGGGCACCGGGTCTACAAGAATTTCGACCCCCGCGCCAAGGTGATGAAGGAAAGTGCCGATGAGGTGCTGGGCCTTCTTGGCATCGAAAACAACCCGACGCTTCAGGTCGCCAAGGAGCTGGAACGGATCGCGCTTCAGGATGACTATTTCATCTCGAAAAAGCTCTATCCGAATGTCGATTTCTACTCTGGCATCATTCTCGACGCGATGGGCTTTCCGACGTCGATGTTCACGCCGATCTTCGCGATTTCACGCACTGTGGGCTGGATCGCGCAGTGGAAAGAGATGATCGCCGAAAAGAACCAGAAGATCGGGCGCCCGCGCCAGCTTTATATCGGCGAGAAGAACCGCAACTACGTGGATCTGCGCCACCGCTGATCCCCGCCTGCCACCGGGGCCTGCGTGCCCCGGATGGTGCCGCGTCATTCCGCCGGTTGCACGGTCGGCCAGTGCGATCTTCCCCGCTCGCCCACCGTGGGGTGAAGCCGTTCGGACCTGTCCCGCCCCACGATGCGGCGCTGCCGGAAGAGAAACGCCTTGCCCCACTTCCGCCAGGTGCCCACCATCGGCGCCTCGGGATCGCAGGGAAACATCTCGCCCCAGCCTTCTGGCAGCGAAAGACCGGTCGCCTCGGCCCGTTGCAGCATCCAGACCAGCGAGATGTTCGCCAGCGGCCGGGCCGCCTCGAAATCGCCGATCTGGCCGCCCACATCGCCATGCGCGCCGCGAAACCAGACCTGCTCGACATTGCCCTCCCATCCCGGCGGGCAATCCCAGAGCACCGGTTGAAAGGCCATCCGCGTCTCGTCCAGCGCCAGCGCATGAAAGCCGTGCCGGATCGAGGGGCCAAGTTCGTGGGTGTGAAAGCCGTAATCCTCTTTCGAGAAGATCCACAGGAATGGCAACCGCAGGCCAAGCGCCTTCACCGTATCCCAGACACCGACCATCTCGATCGCCGTCTCGGCATGGCAATAGCGGCGGGAAAAGGCCATCGCGGTCCGCGAGGCCGGATCGCGCTCATAATGCCGCCAGGCCAGCGTCACACCGCGTTCCGTGGCATGTTCGCGCTTCAAGAGACCGACCCGGTCGATCACACCAGCCAATGACCGCACCGCATAGGCCCCGCGGGAATAGCCGAAAAGGAAGATCCGGTCACCTTCGCGATACTGGCTGGCAAGCCAGCCATAGGCGCGCTTGATCTGCGCATTGATCCCGCGCCCCTCCATCAGGGCGAGCCCGTTGCGCCAGCCCTCCCACTGCATGCCCGGCTCGTAATAGATGCGCCTGCCCGCAAAGGGGCATTCCTTGCACAACAGACGGAAGAGATGGCCCGCGTTGCTGTGCATCCCCTGTTCCAGCGAGGACATCGTGCCGTCAAGGATGACTACATGATCGACCGCACCCCGCAAACGCCCCGCTTCCGGAGGCGGCGAAGCCTCGGTTACGACAGCAGGCCCCGTGCGGAGCCAGCTTCTTATGCGGTTAAGGAATGACGTGGCGCGCCTCCATGATCGCGGTCCAGATCCGCACCGGACTGAACGGCATGTCCATCCGCCGAACCCCGACCGGCGCCAGTGCGTCGCGGACGGCGTTCGAAATCGCGGCCAGCGCGCCCACCGTCCCGGCCTCGCCGCAGCCTTTCATGCCCAGGGGATTGGTATGGGTCGGCACGCCTCTCTCCTCAAACCTGATCATGGGCAGATCGTTCGCCCGCGGCAGCGCGTAGTCCATGAAACTTCCCGTGATCACCTGCCCGATATCATCCTGCTGTATCCATTCTGTTACAGCCTGACCAAAGCCCTGTGCGACCCCGCCATGGACCTGACCTTCCACCAGATTTGGGGCGACCAGATGACCGAAATCGTCCATGATCGAATAGCGATCCAGTCGCAACGCGCCGGTTTCCGGGTCGATCTCCACTTCGGCGACATGGACGCCGTTCGGGAAGGATCGCCCATCCAGAACGATCCGTTCGGCCCGGTCGATCAAATCCGCGCGACCGCGACGGCGGGCGAGTGCCGCCGCCTCGGCCAGCGTCAGCCGATGGTTGGTGCCGGGCGCGCCAAAGCGGTGGTCGGTGAACCGGACCTCGTCGACACCCCATTCCGCCGCAAGAAACCGCTCCATCGCCGCAACCATCGCGATCACCGTTGCCCGTGTCGCCGTGCCCTGCACCGTGACCGAGCGTGAGCCGCCCGTGCCGCCGCCTTTCGCGATCCGGTCGCTGTCGCCTTCCACGATGCGGATGAGGTCGGCCTCTATTCCCGTGGCCTCCGCGACCATCCGGGCAAAGACGCTTTCATGGCCCTGGCCGTTCGACTGCGTGCCGACGTAAAGCGTGGCACCGCCATCTTCGTCCAGAACCAGCCGCGCGGTTTCCATCGCATCGCCAAGGATCGCCTCGACATAAGAGGCGATGCCAAGGCCGCGCAAAATTCCCCGGCCCCGCGACTGTGCGGCGCGCGCGGGAAAGCCCGCGATATCGGCGAACCCTGCGGCCGCGTCGAGGATGCCCGCGAAATCACCGACATCGATCACCTCGCCCGCCATCGTGCGGTGCGGAAACCGGCGGATCACGTTCTTGCGGCGCAAGGCAAGCGCGTCCACGCCAAGCAGGCGCGCCGCCTCGTCCATCGCCCGTTCCACCGTCAGGATCGCCTCGGGCCGCCCCGCGCCGCGATAGGCATCGACGGGCACGGAGTTGGTGTAAACCCCCTGCGCCGTCAATGCCGCCACCGGCACATCATAAACCCCCGTCAGCACTTTGGCGAAAAGCTCCGTCTGGATGGCCTGCCCGAACTGCGAATTATAGGCTCCGAGGTTGGACACGAGGTTAACGCGATAGGCCGTGATCCGGTGCCCTGCATCAAAACCGATCTCGGCCAGGGCGATCAGATCGCGCCCGGCATTGTCGGTCAGCATGGCTTCGCCTCGGGTCGAGATCCAGGCGACCGGGCGGCCAAGCTGCCGCGCGGCTTCGGCGATCACCACATATTCGGGATAGGTCATCGCCTTCATTCCGAAACCGCCGCCGACATCGGGATTGGTCACCCGCACATCGGCGCGCGCAAGGCCGAGCATGCGGGCAAGCTCGTTGCGCTGGGTCCAGACGCCCTGCCCGTTCACGCAAAGATGCAGCCGCGCGGCATCCCATTCGGCAAAGGCCGCGCGCGGCTCCATCGGGGCGGCGGTGACGCGGTTGTGGACCACCTCGACCGACAGGCGGTGCGCGGATGCGGCAAGCGCATCCCGCACCCCCGCCTCATCGCCGATCGCGAAGTCGAACGCCAGATTGCCAGGAGCCTCGGGGTGAATCGCAGCACCGCCCGGCGCAAGCGCCAGCACCGGATCCAAGGGCGCGATATCAACGTCGATCAGTGCTGCGGCATCGCGGGCCAGATCCAGCGTCTCTGCCACCACCACTGCCAGCGCCTCGCCCACAAAGGCCGGACCCGCCCCGCCGCCAGCACCGGACGCGCGGGGCCG
>JAAURK010000108.1 GCA_012032275.1 Tabrizicola sp. | reverse complement strand
CCGGAAAGCAAAGACCGATGCCGATGGCCTTCCCAGCGAGGCCAAGGGGCTTGAAGGCGTCCCGAGGCGGAGAATCTTGTCGGCATTTATGCGGCGCTGGCGGGTGCTTCCGTTACCTGATGTGCTGAAGCAATTTGGCGGCGGGCAGTTCTCCGCTTTCAAGACGGCGCTCGGCGATCTTGCCGTCACAAAGCTTTCGCCCATCACGGCAGAAATGAACCGGCTCCTGGCCGATCAGGCCTATATCGAAGGGGTTTTGGCTGACGGGGCGGCAAGGGCCCAGGCCATTGCGGCGCCGACCGCCCTGCGTGACATCGGAATGCCGGAAGACGGGATCGACAGAGCGGCCGAGCTTGCGCTTGCCTCGCCCTACTGGAACCCGCGGCCCTTTACCAAAGGCGACATCACGCGCCTTCTGCGGGCAGCATGGGCGGGGGAGTCACCAGCCGAATAGACCAAATCTGCCGCCGGGGGGAGCCGGGGGCCATTGCAACGAAAAGGGGAGGAACAGAAATGATCATCAAACGGCGCACCCTTCTGACCGGTGCCACGGCGAGCAGCCTTGTCGCTGCATCCGGTCTAGCCATGCCCGCACTGGCGCAGGGCGCCAGGATCAGGATCGGCTATGTCAGCCCGCAATCCGGGCCGCTCGCCGCGTTCTCCGAGGCGGATAAATTCGTGATCGACGCGTTTCTGGCCGCCACCGGCGATACGTTCGAGGTCGTGGCGAAGGACAGCCAGTCCAACCCGAACCGTGCGGCAGATGTGGCGCAAGAACTGATCATTCAGGACAAGGTGTCGCTGATCCTTGTGGCCTCGACGCCCGAGACGACCAACCCGGTGTCAACCGTTGCCGAAGGCGAAGGCGTGCCGGTTCTGTCGAGCGTTGCGCCTTGGCAGCCATGGTTCATCGGACAGCAGGGCAATCCCGGCGACCCCGCAACCTGGCGCAAGTTCGACTATGCCTTTCATTATTTCTGGGGTCTGGAGGACGTCATCGGCACCTTTGCCGCCATGTGGGACCAGCTTGCGACGAACAAGCAGGTGGGCGGTCTTTTCCCGAATGACGGCGATGGCAACGCCTGGGGTGACCCGTTCAACGGCCTGCCGCCCGCCATGGCCGCCAAGGGGTACACGATCCTTGATCCCGGCCGATATCAGAACCTGAACGACGATTTCTCGGCCCAGATCAATGCGTTCAAGGCAGCCAATGCAGACATCGTGACTGGCGTGGTCATCCCGCCCGACTTCACCACCTTCTGGAACCAGGCCAAGCAGCAGGGATTCACGCCCAAGGCCGCCAGCATCGCCAAGGCGATCCTCTTCCCGCAAAGCATGGAGGCGTTGGGCGCTGCCGGGCACAACCTGTCGTCCGAAGTCTGGTGGTCGCCCACACACCCGTTCACGTCCTCCTTGACCGGGCAATCGGCCGGCGAGCTTGCCGCAGCCTTTACCGTCGCGACCTCCCGTCCCTGGACCCAGCCCATCGGTTTCGTGCATTCGCTGTTCGAGATGGCGGCGGACGTGATGGGCCGCGCAACCGACACCGCCGACGCCGATGCCGTGGCCGAGGCGATTGCCGCAACCACGCTGGAAACGGTTGTCGGGCGCATCGCGTTTGACGGCGCGGGCCTGCCGCCCTTCGCCGCGGCCAATGTGGCAAAGACCCCGCTGGTCGGCGGGCAATGGCGGCTGACGGACGACGCCTGGGATCTGGTCGTGGTGGACAACACGCTGGCGCCGCAGATCCCCCCGGGCGGAAAGATGGAAGCGCTCTGACCATGGGTCTGGCGCGCCCCGACACGGTTCCCGGCCCTGCGCCGGGGACCCCCATTCTGTCCTTGTCCGGCGTCTGCAAAAGCTTCGGGGCCCTGAAGGTCGCGGACCGAATCTCTTTCGATCTGCCGAAGGGGCAGGCGCTTGGCATCATCGGGCCGAACGGGGCGGGAAAATCGACCCTGTTCAACCTGATCACGGGGAATCTGGCGGTCGATGCGGGAACGGTCAGGCTGAACGGGCGCGATGTCACGCGCGACAGCGCGATGAGCCGGTGCGCCGCGGGGATCGGGCGGTCGTTCCAGATCCCGCAACCTTTCGGGTCGCTCAGCGTGTTCGAGAATGTCTGCGTGGCGGCCAGCTTTGGCCGCAACCTGCCCGAATCCGCCGTGACCGACGACTGCATCACCGTGCTGCGCCAATGCGGGCTTTTGCACCGCGCCAATCTTCCTGCGGCACAGCTATCCCTGCTGGAGCGCAAGCGGCTGGAACTGGCGCGCGCCATGGCAACAGTCCCGGACCTGCTGCTGCTGGACGAGATTGCGGGCGGGTTGACCGAAGGCGAATGTCAGGCGCTGGTCGACACGATCCGCAGCCTGCATGCCGGTGGCGTCACGATCGTTTGGATCGAACATGTGCTGCATGCGCTGACATCGGTGGTCGAACGCCTTCTGGTGCTGGACTTTGGCCGGGTGCTGGCGATCGGCGCCCCGGATGTGATCATGGCAAGCGCCGAAGTGCGCGAGATCTATCTGGGGATCGACGTATGACCGCGCTCTTGGAAACGGGCGGTCTGTCGGCGTTCTATGGCGACTTTCAGGCGCTGTTCGGGATCGACCTCAGCCTTGAACCCGGCGACTGCATGGCCATCATCGGGGCGAATGGTGCGGGCAAGACAACGCTGATGCGAGCGATTGCGGGAACTGTCGTGCGCCGGACAGGGCAGGTCAGCCTGTCGCAGCGCGACATCGGCGGCCTTGCGGCGGATCAGGTGGCGGCACTCGGCGTCGCGATGGTGCCCGAAGGCCGCAAGCTCTTCCCATCGCTGAACGTGGAGGAGAACCTCCTGATCGGTGCCACTGTTGCGCAGAAGGGGCCTTGGGCGCTGGCGGGCATCTACGATCTGTTCCCGGTCCTGCGGGAAAAGCGGCATGCGCCGGCAACCTCTCTGTCGGGGGGGCAACAGCAGATGGTGGCCATCGGTCGCGCGCTGATGGGCAATCCGCGCCTGCTGCTCTGCGACGAGATCAGCCTTGGCCTTGCGCCCATCGTCATCAAGGACATCTATGCCGCCCTGCCGAAGATCCGCGCCGCCGGCGCATCTGTCATCGTCGTGGAGCAGGATATCGGTCAGGCGCTGAAGGTCGCCGACCATGTCCATTGCATGATGGAGGGGCGCATCACCCTGTCGGGCCGTCCGGCCGATCTGGCCCGGGACGCCATCCACGACGCCTATTTCGGCACGGTCAGCGCGGGGACGGGTCATGCTGTTCATTGATACACTTGTGCAGGGTGTTTTGCTGGGCGGGCTATACGCGCTTTTCGCCGCCGGCCTCAGCCTTGTGTTCGGCATCATGCGGCTGGTCAATCTGGCGCATGGCGATCTGATCGTGCTTGCGGCCTATCTGATGCTTCTGGTGGTCACGGTGCTTGGCGTGTCGCCCTTCGTGGCGCTGTTGATCTGCGCGCCCGCAATGTTCGCCCTTGGCTGGGTATTGCAGCGTTTCGTGCTGAACCGGGTCCTGGGCGAGGATGTGCTGCCGCCGCTGCTGGTGACGTTCGGTCTGTCCGTCGTGATCCAGAACAGCCTTCTGGAAACCGCCAGCGCCGACAGCCGCCGCCTCCCGGCGGGCGATCTGGTCAACGCGTCGCTTCCCCTCGGGCCGGTGAATGTGGGGGTGATGCCTCTGGCCACGTTCCTCAGCGCGGTCGCGGTCATCATGGCGCTGCAGTGGATCTTTTTCCGCACGGCCCTTGGGCGGCGGTTCCGGGCGGTTTCGGATGATCCGGTCACGGCAGGGCTGATGGGGATCCGGCCAAAAAGCATCTTCGCGCTGGCCACCGGCATTGCGATGATCGTGGTCACGATTGCCGCGCTCTATCTGGGCATCCGGTCAAACTTCGATCCCGCGATCGGCCCGGCCCGGCTGATCTATGCGTTCGAGGCGGTGATCATCGGGGGCCTCGGGTCGATCTGGGGCACGCTTGCAGGCGGGATCATCATTGGCGTGGCCCAGACGTTCGGCGCGGCCGTCAACCCGGAATGGCAAATCCTGTCCGGCCATCTGGTGTTCATCCTGGTGCTGCTGCTGCGACCAAGGGGCCTTTTCCCAAGGGCGTATGACTGATGCAGGGGTACGTGAAAACCGCGACGCGCGCGTCCCGCCCCTTTGTGCTGCTGCTGGCGCTGGTCGTCATCGCCCTTGCGCTGGCGCCGCTTTGGGCCAGCCGCAACACGCTTCAGGACCTGTTCTTCATCCTGACCATGCTGTCATTGGCGCAGTTCTGGAACCTGCTGGCGGGATATGGCGGGCTGGTGTCGATCGGGCAGCAGGCCTTCGTGGGCCTTGGCGCCTATGCGATGTTCGGGGCGGTGATCCTTTTGGGCATCGGCCCGATCCAAGCGATCCTTCTGGGCGGCATTGCGGCGCTCGCGCTGGCGATCCCGACTGCTTTCTTCGCCTTTCGGTTGCAGGGGGCCTATTTCGCGGTCGGCACTTGGGTCGTAGCCGAGGTCGTGCGCCTCTGCGTGTCGATGTGGCAAGCGGTCGGCGGTGGCAGCGGCACATCGCTGCCCCGCGATGCGCGCGACGGCCTGATCGGGCTGGACCAGATCATGGCCCTGTTCAGCGTGCGCGGGGCCGAAGCGCGCGACATCATCCTTTACTGGCTTGCGCTGTGCGTGACCGTGGCAACCGTCCTTGGCCTTTATGCCTTTTTGCGCACACGCAGCGGGCTTGCCCTGTCGGCGGTGCGCGACAACATCGCGGCGGCGCGGTCGGTCGGGGTGCGGGCCGAAGGCATGCGCTGGCGGGTCTTCCTGATTGCCGCCTTTGGCACGGGGATCATCGGGGCGCTGATCTTCCTACAGAACGGGCGGATCAGCCCGGATGCCGCCTTCAGCGTGACGGACTGGACCGCCTTCGTGTTCTTCATCGTGATCATCGGGGGGATCGGCACGATCGAAGGTCCGATCATCGGCGTGCTTGTGCTTTTTGCCCTGCAATCTGCCTTTGCGCAATTCGGGGCCTGGTATCTGGTAATGCTGGGCCTTCTGGCCATCGGCGTTACGCTTTTTGCGCCCAAGGGGCTTTGGGGGCTGATCTCGGCCCGCACCGGCCTTTCCCTGTTTCCGGTCAGGCGGCGCCTGATCCTTTCTGACCCTTCGGAGGACAAGCCATGACGGCAGACATCACGACCGACGTTCTGATCATCGGCACCGGCCCTGCAGGCAGCTCCTGCGCGGCGCTTCTGTCGACCTATGGCATCGCGAACATGGTCGTGAACCGCTATCACTGGCTGGCCAACAGCCCCCGCGCGCATATCACCAACCAGCGCACGATGGAGGTGCTGCGCGACCTGGGCGCCGAGGTGGAGGAAGAGGCTTATACCCAGGCCACGCCCAAGGAACTGATGGGCACCAATGTCTTCTGCACCTCGCTTGCGGGCGAGGAACTGGGCCGCCTGCGCACTTGGGGCACCGAGCCGGAAAGCCTGGCCGCCCATCTGCGCGCCTCCCCCTCGCGCACTAATGACCTGCCGCAGACCTATATGGAACCGCTGCTTTTCAAGACCGCCTGTTCGCGCGGAACGCAGGCCCGGATGAGCACGGAATACCTGCGCCATGTGCAGGACGGGACGGGCGTCACCGCCACCTGTCTGGATCGCCTGACTGGCAAGGAGGTGACGATCCGGTCCAGGTATCTGGTCGGCGCGGATGGCGGCAACTCCAAGGTTGCCGAAGATATCGGGGTGCCGATCGAGGGCAAGATGGGCGTCGGCGGGTCGATCAACTTTCTGTTCGACGCCGACCTTTCCAGATATGTCGCGCATCGCCCGAGCGTCCTTTACTGGGTGATGCAGCCCGGCGCGAATGTGGGCGGCATCGGTATGGGCGTGGTGCGCATGGTACGGCCCTGGACCAAATGGCTTGCGATCTGGGGCTACGACATCAACCAGCCTCGACCGGAACTGACTAATGACGAGGCGGTCAAGATCATCCGCAGTCTGGTGGGCGAGCCGGAGTTGAAGGTGGATGTGACGGCCGTCAGCTACTGGACCGTCAACGACGCCTGGGCCACGCATCTGCAGAAGGACCGGGTGTTCATCATGGGCGATGCAGCCCACCGGCATCCGCCGTCGAATGGGCTGGGGTCGAACACTTCGATCCAGGATGCGTTCAATCTGGCGTGGAAACTCGCGCATGTACTGAGGGGGCAGGCTGGGCCGGGACTGCTGGACAGTTATTCCCAGGAACGCGCACCCATCGCCAAGGAAATCGTGCGCCGCGCCAATCAGTCGATGAGCGAGTTTGGCCCGATCTTCGGGGCGCTCGGCATGGGAACCGAAGTGAGCCAGTCTGCGCTGGACGCGAACCTCGACCATCTTGCCAGCCCGGACGGAGAGCCGATGCGCGTGGCGCTACGCGAGGCCATCGCCAACAAGCGCTATGAATTCGACGCGCATGGGATCGAAATGAACCAGCGCTACACATCCGCCGCTGTGCTTGCCGATGGAACCCGCCCTGACTTTGCCCGCGATCCGGTCCTGCACTATCAAGCCACCACCTTTCCAGGGGCGCGGCTTCCGCATGTCTGGCTGGAAGATGCGGCGGGCAGGCTGGTGTCGTCGCTCGACATCTGCGGGCATGGCAGGTTCACCCTGCTGACCGGCGTTTCGGGCGCGCCCTGGGCCGAAGCGGCCACACAGGTGGCCCAAGGCCTAAGCCTGGATTTGCAGGTTGAGTTGATCGGGCCGCGTCAGACATACCGCGACCCCAGCGGCGACTGGGCCCGCGCACGCGAGATCAAGGACGACGGCGCGATGCTCGTCCGCCCCGACCATCACGTCGCCTGGCGGTCAGCGGGCATGACCGCAAGCCCGCACGATGACCTGCGGGCGACGCTGGCAGCGCTACTCGGCCGCGATGTCGCCTGAAAGGGGTCTGATGCCGGAGGGGGCAGAATAGTACGCTAAGGGCTAATTTTGGCTCCTGCACGCTGCAGGCTTCTGTAAACGGTTGGCCTTGAGACGGCGAAAAGTTCGGCGAGATCGCTGATGGAATACTCGCCAGAGACGTTCATGCGCACCAGCTCTTTTTGTTGTTTTTCAGAGAGTTTTGGCTGTTTTCCCCGAAGCTTTCCTTTCGCACGGGCGATGGCCATGCCTTCCCTTGTCCGCATCCTGATCAGATCGGTTTCAAACTCGGCGAAGGTGGCGAGAATGTTGAAGAACATTTTGCCCATCGGATCGGTCGGATCGTAGACCGACGCACCCAGGGCGAGCTTGACGCCCTTCTTTTCGAGTTGCTCCGCGATCGCGCGCGCATCGGGGACGGACCTTGCGAGACGATCCAGCTTCGGTACGACCAGCACGTCGCCGTCCCGCACGGCAGCAAGAGCCTGGTCGAGACCGGGGCGGGCGCGGTTGCTGCCCGTCAGTCCGTGGTCAGTATAGATGCGGTCTTCCGATACCCCCAAGGCGCACAGGGCCTGCCGCTGTGCGGTCAGATCCTGTTTGTCGGTTGAGCAGCGGGCATAGCCAATCTCGGTCATGGTCCAAGTGTACGGATAAGGGGCCTCATCTGCGAATCAAATCGTACCATCTATACGATATATTTTGGAGTGCGGTTTCATTGCCGTTCCCAATCTCTCGACACATGTCCGCTGATCGATCCTCTTACGGACAGCCGCGGGTCTCTCTCTGGAAATCATCATGCCACGACGCAATGTCCTGACAGACCGCCAAAGGGCTGTCCTCTTCGATCTGCCCACGGATCAAGCGGCTCTGCTGCGCCACTACACCTTGGCGGATGATGATCTGGAAATCATCCGTGCACGCCGCCGCCCTCACAATCGTTTTGGCTTCGCCCTGCAGCTTTGCGCGTTGCGATATCCGGGAAGATTGCTGGCCCCGGGCGAGGTCATTCCTGAGGCCGTGACGCGTTTCCTGGCTGCGCAACTCGGGCTGCTTCCTGATGATCTGGCTGACTATGCGGCCCGCGAAGAAACCCGCCGCGAACATCTTGCTGCGTTGCGGGAGGTCTACGGTTACAAGATGTTCACGGGCCGAGGGGCGCGCGATCTGAAGGTCTGGCTGGAAGATGCGGCCGAAACGGCCCGGTCGAACGAGGATCTGGCGCGGTGCTTCGTGGAGCAATGCCGGGCAACCCAGACCATCCTGCCCGGGATCACGGTCATCGAACGGCTTTGCGCGGATGCTCTTGTCGCCGCTGAACGGCGGGTCGATGCACGAATTGCCGGTCGGTTGGATAATGAGATGTGCAATCGACTGGATGCCCTGCTGACAGAGGATGCAGGTGGCTCCGTCACCCGCTTTGTCTGGCTACGCCAGTTTGAGGCGGGCCAGAACTCGGCCGACATGAACCGCCTGCTCGACCGGCTGGAATTTCTGCGGGCTTTGGCGCTGGACCGGAGCATTCTGGCAGATGTGCCACCTCACCGCGTTACCCGCCTTCGTCGTCAGGGGGGACGATACTTCGCCGGGGATCTGCGGGACATATCGGGCGATCGTCGCCTTGCGATCCTCGCGGTCTGTGCCGTCCAATGGCGCAGCGCGATTGCCGATGCGGTGGTCGAAACCCATGACCGTATCGTTGGCAAGACCTGGCGCGAGGCAAAATCCCGATGTGACGCCCGAGCGGACGGCGCCAAAGCCGCCCTGAAAGATACCCTACATTCCTTCTCTACCCTTGGATCAGCCCTGCTGGAAGCGCATGAAGATCGCGCCTCGCTTGAGGAGGCCGTCCAGAACGCGGGTGGCTGGTCATCCCTCAAGGGGCTTGTCGCCACCGCCGTCCAGCTCACTGAAACGTTGGCTGCCGATCCCCTGGCGCATGTCGTCCACGGATACCATCGCTTCCGTCGCTATGCCCCGCGCATGCTGCGGTTGCTCGACATTCAGGCCGCGCCCGTGGCCGAACCTTTGCTGGCCGCCGCCGGGGTCATCGCGGGCAAGGAGACGGTCGCGGCCCTGCCACTGACCTTTCTGCGCCGGGGCTCGAAATGGCATCGGCACCTGAATGGGGAAGATGACGAGGCAAGCCGCCTCTGGGAAGTGGCGGTTCTGTTCCATCTGCGCGAAGCATTCCGCTCTGGTGACGTCTGGCTCACCCATTCCCGGCGGTTTGGCGACCTGAAGGACGCGCTGGTTCCGGCCGAGATCGCCCGTGCCACGCCGAGGCTGGCCATGCCGTTCGAGCCCGAAGCCTGGCTGGTAGATCGCAAGGCGCGCATGTCCGATGCCTTGCGCCGCCTGGCGCGTGCGGCGAAGGCCGGAGCCATACCGGGCGGGTCCATCGAGGACGGCGTCCTGAAAATCGATCGGCTGACCGCCGCCGTCCCGGAAGAAGCGGAAGCTGTGGTGCTTGATCTCTATGCCTGTCTGCCCGGCATCCGGATCACCGACCTCCTGCTGGAGGTGGATGATGACATCGGCTTCACCGAGGCTTTCGCGCATCTGCGCACGGGCGTGCCCTGCACAGACAGGATCGGCCTTCTGAACGTACTGCTGGCCGAAGGGCTGAACCTTGGACTCAGCAAAATGGCCGGGGCTACAAACAGCCACGATTACTTCCAGCTTTCGCGTCTTTCCCGCTGGCATGTGGAAAGCGAGGCAATGGCCCACGCTCTGGCCATGGTCATCGACGGACAATCCTCCTTGCCGATGGCTCGGCTCTGGGGCGCAGGGCAGACCGCATCGAGCGACGGGCAGTTCTTCCCCACCACGCGCCAGGGCGAAGCGATGAACCTGATCAACGCCAAATACGGCCATGAACCCGGGTTGAAGGCCTACACTCATGTCTCCGACCAGTTCGGACCCTTCGCCACACAGACCATTCCGGCCACCGTGAACGAGGCACCCTACATTCTTGACGGTCTGCTGATGACCGATGCCGGCCAGAAGATCCGCGAGCAATACGCCGACACCGGCGGCTTCACCGACCACGTCTTCGCGGTCACCGCGCTGCTGGGGTTCCAGTTCATACCCCGCATCCGGGACTTACCATCCAAGCGGCTCTACCTCTTTGATCCTGCATCCTGTCCGAAAGAGCTGAAGGGCTTGATTGGCGGCAAGATCAAGGAACGCCTCATCACCGCGAACTGGCCCGACATCCTGCGCAGCGCGGCGACCATGGTCGCGGGCGTCATGCCCCCAAGCCAATTGTTGCGTAAATTCGCATCCTACCCCAGGCAGCACGAGTTGGCCGTTGCCCTACGGGAAATCGGACGGGTCGAGCGGACACTCTTCATTATCGACTGGCTGCTCGACGTCGACATGCGGCGCCGTGCCCAGATCGGCCTCAACAAGGGCGAAGCACACCATGCCCTGAAAAACGCACTGCGCATCGGCCGCCAGGGCGAAATCCGCGATCGCACCACCGAAGGTCAGCACTTCCGCATGGCAGGCCTGAACCTGTTGGCCGCCATCATCATCTACTGGAACACAAAGCATCTCGGTCACGCCGTCACGCAGCGAGAACATGATGGATTGGACTGTTCGGCAGAACTGCTGGCGCACATCTCGCCGCTCGGTTGGGCTCACATCCTCCTCACCGGCGAATACAGATGGCCAAATAGGTGAACAGCTACCTTAGCGTACTATTCTGCCCCCTCCGGCATCAGACCCCTCTTGCCTCGATCTGCCGCTCTGACAGCCGCCAGAAAAAATTGTAGCGAACCCGATGCGACGGGTACGGGATCGTTGATGTCCCCGGACCAACTGAGCTACTCCCCTGAAATCGGACACTGACGGAAGCTACGATTTGATGTCTGCTTGACCCCATCTAAAGGCAACGCGATAGCAGCGGCGGCAAGCATGGGCCGGATGAAATCCATATACCACGGCGGATCGAGCAGCACGGCGTCGGCGCTTTCGCGAGGCAATCCACCCTCGCAGAATGCAATCGAGAGTGGGGAACCAGTCGCGCGATGGAGGGCGACAACCCGATCGGTGACACTGTTGTTCTCTGCGCGAAATGCGAGGCGTCGTCCGATCGGCAATGCCATTGCCTCGACGGCCAGACCTGGCGTTCCGACAAGAAGCAAATTGCCGACCGTCGGGGGTCATCTCGGTGACGCGATCGAGCAACTGTCGTGATGCGTCTTGGGTGACCTTTCAATGATCTCAGAGCTATGCGTAAGCTTCGGGGGCGGTCAGCGGCTCATCTGGATCCCGTCGCCGGGGCCGATCCGGTTCGTCTCGTGGTGCAGCCAGAACGGGAGCGACCCTGACGGCACGGCACAACCTTTGCCTGTTTGAGCTTGCCAGTGAAATCAAGCGCCGAGCAAGTGCTTGACGTAACGTCAGGAAAAGAACTGTTTCCTTTTCGATAGTTAATAAAAGTCGATCTGTTTTTGCCACACTTTCTCCCTACTGCTATGGTGGTAACGGTCACGCGCAGCGGGACAACCCAAAGCTTACCCAGCGCGCTCATGCATCGGACCGGAACGGCGGAATAGAAGTTGGTATTGAGTGTTACGAGTTGCGCTTCCGGGTCCAGGAATGCATTGCCGAGGCTGGTGCCTCATTCTTCCCCATTCTCTCTTGTACGAGGTTTACCGACATGACCACCCCGACCGACACGGCCGCTCCGCAAGCCATTGAACCTCAAGTGAACGGCCATGCCCCGGCCATGCCCGGCCCCGAAGTGCTGGCCAAGATCCAGGAGCTTCGCACCCAGGTGCGTGAAAGCTTTGGCCAGGTGGTGATGGCGATCATGAACCCGGCCCACGCTACCGGCATCAGTCGCTGGGCGA
>JAAURK010000107.1 GCA_012032275.1 Tabrizicola sp. | reverse complement strand
GGCCGGGGCGGGTCAGGAGATCCGGCCCCTTGGCGCGCATGGCTGCGCCAGATCGCGGACTGGCGTGCCACCGGTCTCACGCGGGACGTGCTGATCGTGACCCCCGCGATCTGGCAGGGCGAGCGGCTTGTTGCCGCCCCGCTGGCAGGGTATGGCGCGGAATGGACAGCGGCGGTGCGACGCGGCTTCGGGTCTTTTCTCTTATCGCATTGAACCGGGCGTTAATCTGTCTATCTTAAGGGTCAAGACCGCGGCCTTTTCGGCACTGCGGATCATTGGGAGACATTTCGTGGGCAATGCACGGAACATCGCATTCTGGGTGGTTCTTTTCGTTCTGATACTGGCGCTGTTCCAGTTGTTTTCAGGCGGGCAGGGCACGATGTCATCGCGCACCCTTTCCTATTCCGAACTGATCGAGCGTGTCGAAGCCGGGCAGGTGGCCAGTGTCACGCTCGACGGCGAGCGGGTCATCGTGAAGGGCAAGGACGGCAATACCTATGTTGCGATCAAGCCCGAGGGCGAAGAACTGACCGACAGGCTGATTGCCAAGGGCGTCGAGGTCGAGGCGGAGGCGCAGCAGCAGTCGGGGATCATGTCGCTGATCTCGCTCTGGCTGCCTTTCCTGGTGCTGATCGGCATCTGGATCTTCTTCATGAACCGGATGCAGGGCGGCGGACGCGGCGGTGCGATGGGCTTTGGCAAGTCGCGCGCCAAGCTTCTGACCGAAAAGCAGGGCCGGGTGACCTTCGACGATGTGGCCGGGATCGACGAAGCCAAGGAAGAGCTGGAAGAGATCGTCGAATTTCTGCGCAACCCGCAGAAATTCTCGCGCCTCGGGGGCAAGATCCCGAAGGGCGCGCTGCTTGTCGGCCCTCCCGGCACCGGTAAGACACTGCTTGCCCGCGCGATTGCCGGGGAGGCGGGGGTGCCATTCTTCACCATTTCAGGCTCCGATTTCGTGGAAATGTTCGTGGGCGTTGGCGCGTCCCGCGTGCGCGACATGTTCGAACAGGCCAAGAAGAACGCGCCCTGTATCGTCTTCATCGACGAGATCGATGCCGTGGGCCGGGCGCGTGGCGTCGGCATCGGCGGCGGCAATGACGAACGCGAGCAGACGCTGAACCAGCTTCTGGTGGAAATGGACGGGTTCGAGGCGAATGAGGGCGTGATCATCGTGGCGGCGACCAACCGCAAGGATGTGCTGGACCCCGCACTGCTGCGTCCGGGCCGCTTTGACCGCCAGATCCATGTGCCGAACCCCGATATCAAGGGCCGTGAGAAGATCCTGAATGTGCATGCCCGCAAGGTGCCGCTGGGTCCCGATGTCGATCTGCGCACCATCGCGCGGGGCAGCCCCGGCTTTTCGGGCGCCGATCTGATGAACCTTGTCAACGAGGCGGCGCTGATGGCGGCGCGCGCCGGGCGGCGTTTCGTCACGATGATCGATTTCGAGAATGCCAAGGACAAGGTGATGATGGGTGCCGAGCGGCGCAGCATGGTGCTGACCGCCGAGCAGAAGGAAATGACCGCCTACCACGAGGCCGGACATGCGATCGTGGGCATGAGCCTGCCGAAATGCGATCCGGTCTACAAGGCGACGATCATCCCGCGGGGCGGTGCGCTTGGCATGGTGATGAGCCTGCCCGAGATGGACCGGCTGAACTGGCACAAGGACCAGTGCAAGCAGAATATCGCGATGACCATGGCCGGCAAGGCCGCCGAGATCATCAAATGGGGCGAGGAATCGGTCTCCAACGGCCCGTCGGGCGACATCATGCAGGCCTCGGCGATGGCGCGGGCGATGGTGATGCGCTGGGGCATGTCGGATGTGATCGGCAATATCGATTATTCCGAGGCGCATCAGGGCTATCAGGGCAGCACCGGCGGCTTCTCGGTTTCGGCGGAAACCAAGACCATGATCGAAAACGAGGTGAAGCGGCTGATCGACGAGGGGTATGAGACGGCGCGAAAGGTACTTATCGAACGGGCCGAGGATTTCGAGCGTCTGGCAAAAGGGCTTCTCGAATACGAGACGCTGACCGGTGAACGAGATTCGCAAGGTCATCGCGGGCGAGCAGCTGGGCGGCGACGACGATTCGGACAAACCCGCCTCGGGCGGCGGCCTGACCGCCATCGCCTCGATCCCCAAGACCCGCCCCAAGGCGCCAAAAGGCGGGGGTGAGCCGGAACCGGTGCTCTGACAGCGCCGGCTGGCCGGACCGGACCTGTCTTGCGATCCGGCGGGGTCTCTTGCTGCGATGATGCGCCGATTATGGTGCGGTAGTGAGGTGTCGGCGCCATGGTCCCCCTCCCTTTCCCCGAAGCCTGCCGCAATCGGTCGCGCCGGGCTATCCGATGGCATGCAGGCGGATGGCAAAGCGGAGAGAGAGCTGGAATGATCCGATGGCGCTGACGCTGATGGCAATGTCGTGCGTCGTGCCCTGGCTGGTTCCGGGCCGGAAGACATGCCTGTAGCCGACTGGAATCCCGACCTTTATGCTGCCTTTCGCGGGCTGAGGATGCGGCCCGCCCTCGATCTTCTGGCGCAGGTTCCCGCGCTGCCTGAGGGAGAGGTCGTCGATCTGGGATGCGGCGACGGTGCCGCGGCAGGCGCGTTGCGGCAGCGGTTTCCGGCCGCCCGCATGACGGGCGTCGACACCTCGGCCGCGATGCTCGCCGCAGCGCAGGGCTATGACGCGACGACGCAGACCGATATCGCCGACTGGTGGCCAGAGGCACCGCCCGCGCTGATCTTTTCGAACGCGGCCCTGCATTGGCTGACGGGCCATGACCGGCTGCTGCCCCGGCTGGCCGGGATGCTGGTTCCCGGCGGGGTTCTGGCGGTGCAGATGCCCCGGCAGTTCGGCGCACCCTCCCACGCCCGGCTGCGTGAGATTGCGGCGGCGATGTTCCCGGACCGGTTCGATTTCCGGGATTGGACCCCGCCCGTCGCCGCGCCCGATCACTACTGGCGGCTGCTTTCGCCGCTGGGTACGACGCAGGTCTGGGAGACGGAATACCTCCAGCATCTGCCGCCCGGCGATGCGCATCCTGTCCGCCGGTTCACCAAAAGCACTGCGATGCGACCCTTCGTGGAGCGGCTGTCACCGCCGGAGACGGCGGCTTTCCTCGCAGCCTATGACGAGGCCTTGCGGGCGGACTATCCGCTGGCGCAGGATGGCGCGACGCTGTTTCCGTTCCGCCGTCTGTTCCTGGTTCTGAGGAGGCCACCCTGATGCCCGCGCTTTTGCCCACCGATCACTTCGGCACGGTCACCTGGCTTGGCGCACAACCGGAACCGGTGGAAAACCTGGTCATAAGAACGGTTCCGGTGACTGAAATGCCGCTGGATTTCGCGGGCTTTTCCGGAGAGAGCCATTCCGGACTGACCCGTCCCTCCTGCGGCCGGGTAAGCGCGCAGCACCCGCCGGGCACCACCATCCGCAACACCCGCCAGCTCTGCCTTGTCGGCGCCGAGGACATGGCCGAGGTGGCGGCCGCGCTGGGGCTCGCGGCCTTCGACTATGCCTGGGTGGGGGCCTCTGTGGTGATCGAAGGGCTGCCCGATTTCAGCCATCTGCCGCCCTCAAGCCGCCTGCAGGGGCCCGATGGTGTGACGCTGGTCGTCGATATGGAAAACCGGCCCTGCAAAGAGCCCGCAGTGACGATCGGCAAGGCCGGCCGGGCGAGGGGAAGGCCTTCAAGGCTGCCGCAGAGGGCCGCCGTGGAGTGACGGCCTGGGTAGAGCGCGAAGGCAGGCTGCAAATCGGCGACCGACTGCGCCTGCATATTCCGGACCAGCCCGTCTGGATCGCTCTTGGCGCGGCGCGGGCGGTCTAGCGGGTTTCGCCCGATAGTGCCGCGGGCGGCGAATTTCGCGGGCGTAATGTCGGAAACTGGCGTCTTTTCGGCGGGGTAGGCCGATATCACGGCGGTGACGGGATACCCCTGCAGGGAGACGGACATGGCCTTCAAGACCGATATCGAAATTGCACGCGAAGCGACGAAGAAGCCGATCATGGAGATCGGCGCAAAGCTTGGCATCCCGGCCGAGCATCTGCTGCCCTATGGGCATGACAAGGCCAAGATCGGGCAGGAATTCATCAAGTCGCTTGAGGGCAAGCCGGACGGCAAGCTCATCCTCGTGACGGCGATCAACCCCACGCCCGCCGGTGAAGGCAAGACGACGACGACGGTCGGACTTGGCGATGGGTTGAACCGGATCGGCAAGAAAGCCGTGATCTGCATCCGCGAGGCTTCGCTTGGCCCGAATTTCGGCATGAAGGGCGGGGCGGCCGGCGGCGGTTATGCGCAAGTGGTGCCGATGGAGGAGATGAACCTGCATTTCACCGGTGATTTCCACGCGATCACCAGCGCCCATAACCTTCTGTCGGCGATGATCGACAATCACATCTACTGGGGCAACAGCCTTGATATCGACGCCCGCCGCGTGGTGTGGCGCCGGGTGATGGACATGAACGACCGCGCGCTGCGCGATATCGTGGTCAACCTTGGCGGCGTCGCCAACGGCTTCCCGCGCCAGACCGGTTTCGACATCACGGTGGCGTCGGAAGTGATGGCGATCCTTTGCCTGTCGAAGGATCTCGCGGATCTGGAAAAGCGGCTGGGCGATATCGTCGTGGCCTACACGCGCGAGAAAAAGCCGGTCTATGCCCGCGATATCAAGGCCGACGGGGCGATGACGGTGCTTTTGAAGGATGCGATGCAGCCGAACCTGGTGCAGACGCTGGAAAACAATCCCGCCTTCGTGCATGGCGGCCCGTTTGCCAATATCGCGCATGGCTGCAACTCGGTGATCGCCACCAAGACGGCGCTGAAGCTGGGCGAATATGTGGTGACCGAGGCCGGCTTCGGTGCCGATCTCGGGGCGGAGAAGTTCTTTGACATCAAGTGCCGCAAGGCCGGGTTGAAGCCCGCCGCCGCCGTCATCGTGGCAACGGTGCGGGCGATGAAGATGAACGGCGGCGTCGCGAAGGCCGACCTGGGCGCAGAGAATGTGGAGGCGGTGAAGAAGGGATGCCCGAACCTTGGCCGCCACATCGGCAACGTGAAATCCTTCGGCGTGCCGGTCGTCGTGGCGATCAACCATTTCTTCAGCGATACGGATGCCGAGATTGCGGCCGTGAAGGCCTATGTCGCCGAACAGGGCGCGGAAGCCATCCTGTGCAAGCATTGGGCGCATGGGTCGGCGGGGATCGAGGATCTGGCGAAGAAGGTGGTCAGCCTGGCGGAATCCGGGGCATCGCATTTTGCGCCGATCTACCCCGACGAGATGCCGCTGTTCCAGAAGATCGAAACCATCGCCAAGCGGATCTATCATGCCGATGAGGTGCTTGCAGACAAGTCGATCCGCGATCAGCTGAAAGCCTGGGAAGCGGCGGGTTATGGCAATCTGCCGATCTGCATGGCGAAGACGCAGTATTCCTTCACCACCGATCCGAATGTCCGTGGCGCGCCGACCGGGCATTCGGTGCCGGTGCGCGAGGTGCGGCTTTCGGCCGGGGCAGGGTTCGTCGTGGTGATCTGCGGCGAGATCATGACGATGCCGGGCCTGCCGAAGGTGCCCTCGGCCGAGGTCATCCGGCTGAACGATGCAGGTTTTGTCGAGGGCCTCTTCTGAGGCAAAACCCCGCGTTGCCCTTTCGGAATGCGCCATTTATCTGGTGTGCAGCCTGATCAGGGGGAAGCCGATGCGCAAAGCTGCCGACTGCACGACGATGGCCGATATCCGGGCCGAGATCGACCGGCTGGACGAAGACCTCGTCCGGCTCTTTGCGGAACGTGCGGGCTTTATCGACCGGGCGGCCGAAATCAAGGCCGAGGTTGACATACCGGCACGGATTGAGGAGCGGGTCGAGGAAGTGGTGCGGAATGTGCGCCGCCACGCGGAGATTTACGGGCTGCCGCCCGATCTTGTGGAAAAGCTGTGGCGGCGGCTGATCGACTGGTCCATCGCGCGCGAGGAAAGCCGCCTCGGGCCGGACAGTTTGCGGAAGGGATGAGAGAGAGATGGCGACGATTATCGACGGCAAGGCCTTTGCGGCGCGGGTCAGGGCCCAGGTGGCCGCGCATGTGGCGCGGCTGCGTGAGGAACGGGGAATCCAGCCGGGGCTGGCCGTGGTTCTGGTCGGCGAAGATCCGGCCTCCGAGGTCTATGTGCGCAACAAGGGCAAGCAGACCATCGAGGTCGGCATGGCCTCATTCGAGCACAAGCTTGCCGCCGATACGTCGGAGGCCGATCTTCTGGCTCTGATCCGGCGGCTGAATGCCGATCCGAAGGTGCATGGTATTCTCGTGCAGTTGCCCTTGCCGCCGCATCTGAATTCGGAACTGGTGATCAATGCCATCGATCCGGCCAAGGATGCGGATGGATTTCACATCTCGAACGTCGGCCTTCTGGGAACCGGGCAGAAAAGCATGGTGCCCTGCACGCCGCTTGGGTGCCTGATGATGCTGCGCGATCACCTCGGCTCGCTGTCGGGGATGAATGCGGTGGTCGTCGGGCGGTCGAACATCGTGGGCAAGCCAATGGCCCAGCTGTTGCTTGGCGACAGTTGCACGGTGACGATCGCGCATTCCCGGACCCGCGACCTGGCGGCGGTATGCCGGGCGGCGGATATCCTTGTGGCGGCGGTCGGTCGGGCCGAGATGATCACCGGGGAATTCGTGAAGCCGGGCGCGACGGTGATCGATGTCGGCATCAACCGGGTGGAGCGGGACGGCAAGGCGAAGCTCGTCGGCGACGTGCACTACGAAAGCGCTGCGGCGGTGGCGGGGGCGATCACGCCAGTGCCGGGAGGGGTGGGGCCGATGACGATTGCCTGCCTTCTGGCCAATACGGTGACCGCATGTTGCCGTGCGAACGGGCTGGCGGAACCCGAGGGGCTGACGGCATAGAATGGGCGATGCTGCCCCTTCTACCGGGGCATCGGGATCGCGAGGGCGCGGCTTCCGGTCAGGATCGCGAGCGCACCCGGGGCCATCAGGCGGCTGAGGTCGGGGTGGTCGCACCAGAGCCCGCCCGTATAGGTGCCGTAGGCTGGCAGGATCAACCGTGCGGCATCGGCCAGAAAGCAGGGCCGAGTTTGCCCGGCAAGCCGCGCTTTCGGGTGATAATGACCTGAAATCTCGGCGCTTTCCCCGGGGATTGCGATGTGGCGGAAGGTAAAGGGGCAAAGTGCAAGTTCCGCACGGTGGCTGCCGCCGATGCTGACCGGGCCCGGATCATGGTTGCCGGTGATCCAGATCCAGTCCCGTCCGGCGATCAGGCGGGCGAGCCAGAGCGCATCCTCCTCGTCAAGCCCGTGGGCGGCGGCATCGTCGTCGAAACTGTCGCCGAGGCAGATGACCTGCGCCGCGCGGGTTGCATCGAGATCGGTATCGAGTTTCGCCAGCGTGGCCCGGGTCTCGTAAGGTGGCAGCAGCGCTCCGCCGCGGCGGGCCAGTCGTTCGGATTTGCCGAGATGCAGATCGGCGACGACGAGCACCCGGCGCGCGGGCCAGTAAAGCCCGCCCGAGGCCAGAAGATGCAGCGTTTCGCCATGGTGCAGAAGCAGGTGGTGCATGGCTCTTCTCTGCCCGGAGGCAGGACGGACGGCAAGGGCGGCTGTTGCATTGTGTGCTGACGCACAAGGTTTTGCCTCGGCTGCGCGGACGCTGCCGCTTGCCTCAGGGGGCCTTCGGCGAGGATATTTGATGCCAGGTGAAAGGCTCAGGCGAGACCTGCGGCTTCCATCAGGGCTTTGGCGGCACCGCTGGCGAGCCGGTCTCGGCCCTCGCCATGGACCGGGATGCGGCCAGGTTCGAAGAAGAGCGGTGCGGCAAGCGGGGTGACGCGGGGCAGGCGGTGCAGATCGATCCGGGGGCCGATGCGGGCGAGGAGGGCCTCGATGCGGGAGAAGTCGATCAGGCCGCGCAGGGCCTCGTCGCGGGTGATCCGCAGGAGAAGATGGTCGGGATCGAAGCGGCGGAGCGTGTCGTAGAGGATGTCGGAGGAGAAGGTGGCCTGGCGGCCGGATTTGCGGCGCCCCTGATGCGAGCGCTCGATGAGGCCGGAGATGATCGCGGTGGCGCGGAACGTACGTTTCATCACCGCATTGCCGGAGAGCCAGTTGTCGAGCCCGTTGCGCAGGGTTTGAAGATCGAAGAGCGGTGCCGGATCGGTGACCGGATCGAGCCCCCAGATCAGCGTGGCATAATCGGTCGCGGTGAATCCCAGGGGGGCAAGCCCCTGGAACTCCATCTGTTTTGTGATGAGAAGGCCGAGGGTCTGCTGGGCGTTGCGGCCTGCGAAGCCATAGATCACCAGATGTTCGCGGCCGTCGTGGGGGAAGCTTTCGAGGAGGAGCGAATGCGGATCGGGCAGGCGCGAGACCTCGCGCTGGAGGGACAGCCACCGGGCGGTGTGGGCGGGCAGGTCAGGCCAGCTTTCCTGTTGGAAAATCTGGAGAATCCGGTCGGTCAGAAGGGTGGAGGTGGCGAATTTCGTGCCGTTGAACACCGCGACTTTCGGATCGCGGCCGGGAGCGCGGGAAACCTCGACCGTCAGCTCGCGGAGCCCTTCGTAGCGCACCACCTGGCCGCCGATGAGGAAGGTATCGCCGGGGGTCAGCGTGGCGGCGAAATCCTCTTCAACCTCGCCAAGAGGCGTGCCGCCGAACTGGTTCCTGAGCCGCACCTTCAAGGTGTCGATATCGATGATGGTGCCGAGATTCTGGCGGATCACGGCGGCGGCACGGGGATCGCGGAGGTGCCATTTGCCATGCGTCTGCTTCAACCTTTGCCAGCGGTCATAGGCTTTGAGCGCGTAGCCCCCGGTTGCGACGAAATCGAGGCAGGAGAGAAATGCTTCTTTCGTAACAGTGCTGTAGGGGCCAGCCGTCAGGATTTCATCGTGGAGCGCGTCGGCATCGAACGGTCCCGCGCAGGCGGTGGCGAGGATATGCTGGCAGAGGACGTCAAGGGGGCCGGGGCCGCGGGGGTCGCCGTCCAGACGATGCGCGCGCACCGCATCGAGAGCGGCCTGGCATTCCACCACCTCGAACCGGTTCGCCGGGACGAGGAGGGCCTTGGAGGGCGCATTGTAGCGGTGGTTGGCGCGGCCGATCCGTTGCACGAGGCGCTTCACGTTCTTCGGCGCGCCGACCTGGATCACCAGATCGACATCGCCCCAGTCGATGCCGAGATCGAGCGAGCCGGTGCAGACCACGGCGCGGAGGGCGCCCGCGACCATCGCCTGTTCCACGCGATCCCGCTGTTCGCGCGAGAGCGAGCCGTGATGGATGCCGATGGGCAGGCTTTCGCTGTTCTGCAGCCAGAGATCGTGAAAGAAAAGCTCTGCCTGGGCGCGGGTGTTGTGGAACACGAGGGTGATCCGGTGACAGTTGATTTCGTTCAGAATTGCGGGGATGGCATAGCGCCCGCCGCCACCGGACCACGGCGGAGGCGCCTCGGTTTCCAGCATCGAGATGTCGGGATCGGGGCCCGGGTCGGCCGCAAGGATGGCGGTTTCGGCGCCAAGGAAGCGGGCAAGGGCGGGGGGATTTTCGACCGTTGCCGACAGACCGATCCGGCGCAAGCCGGGGGCGAGCCCGGCCAGACGGGCGATCTGCAAGGTCAACTGGTCGCCCCGTTTGGATTCAGCGAGCGCATGGATCTCGTCGACGATAACGCGCTGTAATCCGTTGAAGATGCGCGGCGCATCCTCGTAGCTGAGCAGAAGTGCCAGGCTTTCCGGGGTGGTCAGCAGGATATGCGGCGGATCGACGCGCTGCCGCCGACGCTGGGTATAGCTGGTGTCGCCGGTGCGATCCTCGACGCGGATATCGAGATCCGCCCCCTCGATCGGGCTGCGCAGATTGCGGCGGATATCGGCGGTGAGCGCCTTCAGCGGAGAGACGTAGAGGGTATGGAGGCCGGGGGGCGGGTTTTGCCCCAGTTCGGCGAGGGTGGGCAGGAAACCTGCAAGCGTCTTGCCGCCTCCGGTGGGCGCGATGAGGAGGGTGGAGGGGTTGCGGGACCGGGCCAGCATGTCGAGCTGATGGGGGTGCAGCGTCCAGCCCTTGGCGGCGAACCAGGTCGTGAGGGCTGGTGGGAGGGTGATCATGAGCGAAGTGATAATGCGGTGCAGAGGGCAGGGGAACGCACTGCGGTAAGTTGAGGTTCAATCCAATGATTTGAAAAGAAAATCATGTTTCACTCCGATCTTCTTGCCGCCTTTGTCCGCAAAAGTGGATCCGGGCATTGGCGACAGGCGGCGAATCGGGGGTCAATCGGCGCATTGCGCGTTGGGGCCGTCGGCGAGGGCGAGGTGGCTGGCGGGCTTCATCGGCGGATGGTGCCAGGGGGGCGCACCGCCTCTGGAAGGCGCAGGGATTTTTCGACGAAAATCGCTCCGCCCGTATGGCAATTTGCTTGCTCCGACCCCGCCTCGCGCCTAATCGGGGCGAATGAGAGTATTGTTCCTAGGCGATGTCGTCGGTCGGTCGGGGCGTTCGGCCGTTGCTGAGCGGTTGCCGGGGCTGCGTGCGGAATGGGGCCTCGATTTCGTCGTGGTGAACGGCGAGAATGCAAGCCAGGGCGCCGGGATCACACCCGATCATGCGCGGGCGTTGTTGCAGGCGGGCGCGGATTGCCTGACACTGGGCGACCATGCCTTTGACCAGAAGGATATGCTCGGCTTCATCGAGACCGAGCCGCGCATCCTGCGGCCGCTGAACTTTTCGAAAGTGGCGCCGGGCAAGGGGGCCCGGGTTTTCGAGGCAACGCAAGGCCGCCGTGTGCTGGTGACCCAGGCACTGGGCCAGGTGTTCATGAAACGGCCCTTCGACGACCCGTTTTCCGCGCTTGAGGCGGTGTTGAAGGCGCATCGGCTGGGCGTGGCGGTGCAGGCGGCGATCGTGGACATCCACGCCGAGGCGACGAGCGAGAAGATGGCGATGGGTCACTGGTGCGACGGGCAGGCGAGCCTTGTCGTCGGCACCCACACTCATGTGCCGACCGGGGATGCGATGATCCTGCCCGGTGGCACGGCCTATCTGACGGATGCAGGGATGTGCGGCGATTACGACAGCGTGATCGGGATGGAGAAGATGGAGCCGTTGCGCCGCTTCATCACCGGGATGGCCAAGGGACGGTTCGAGCCCGCAAGCGGCCCGGCCACGCTGTCTGGCGTATATGTCGAGACGGACGACCGGACCGGCAAGGCACTGACCGTTCGGATGGTGCGGCACGGTGGCCGACTGCAGGAGGCACGCCCGTAGCGGCGGCCTGACCTGTCGGATCGGGAAGCCGGGGTGTCAATGGCAGCCCGTAGGGGAGTCGAACCCCTCTTCCCAGGTTGAAAACCTGGTGTCCTAACCGATAGACGAACGGGCCGCGCTTTTGGACAGGCCGCTGTCTAAAGCGCGCGGCGGGGTTGCGCAAGGGAAAAAGTGTCAGGCGGGGGCGGCGTCTTCGAGGCGGAGCTGCACCTTGGAGCGGCCGTTCCAGTGGTTGAGCTCCAACCGGCCCGCAAGATGAAACCGGCGATGGCCGGGGGTTTCGAGGGCGGGGCCGAGGGGGGTGTCGAAAGCGCCGAAGGCTACTGCTTCCAGTGCGGGGCCGGAGCCGTCGGTAAGCGTGAGGCGAAGGTGGGTTTCGCCGATCCGCCGGGCCGTGACGGCGAGATTGGCGAAGGCAAAGCGCGGGGCGGGAGCGGCGGCGCCGAAGGGCCCGGCCGCCTCGATCTGCTCGACCAGGGCGTGGGTCGCGGCGGAG
>JAAURK010000106.1 GCA_012032275.1 Tabrizicola sp. | reverse complement strand
GCGCGCCAGGATGATCCGTGTCCCTTGCCGCCGGGCCAGACCATCGTCGGCCAGATGCTCGGCGCGGGCGATCTTGGCTTGCTCGACTTCGGCGCCGAACCCGCTGCCAGTGATGAGCGGCTCGGCGGAAACCAGCTGGCGGTCAAGCCAGGTCGCGCCATTCGCGGTCACCTGTTCGCCGAGCGCGAGATCCGAGCGCAGCGCCAGTGACTGCTGGCGACGACCGCGGTTATCGTCCCAGCTTCTGAGTTCAACGATCGCGCCGGGCTCTGCATCGCCAGTCACGTCGAGGTCCGGGAACTTCAGATGATGGACGCGGCCATCGACGCCATCGACGATCGCATAGGCTTCGCCTGACAGTTCGTCGAACAGCCCGCGTTCGACCAGTCTGCCGATGATCGGGTTTTCCGGTGCCTCTTGATGCATCGCAAACCGCCCGGTCTCGGCGCTGCCGATCTGGCGCGACATCGCGCGGTGCATGGTCTTGATGATGTCGCCACGTCACCGAGCGCGCGCAGCTTGCCCTCAAGATCGTTGCCCAAAGTCCAGCACGCCGGGCCATGCGCATCCGCCAGCCCGAGCCGCTCGAGGTCTGAGGCGCGGCCGATCAGCAGTGCGCGATCGGTGCGCGCGTGGCCGGATGGATCCGGGCGCAGGTCGATGAGGCCGCCCTCGTCTTGAAGGCGTTGCAGGCTGCGGTCGAGGCTGGTCCAGCGTTCGGCGCTGACTTCGCGGCGCAGTGCCTGTTCGATTTCCCGTTCGGTGCGGTGGCCGAGTTCGGCGGTGACCCGCTCTTCCGCTCGGCCACGCATCCCTTCGCGGATATAGTCGCGGTCGATGACCAGGTTCTGGCCATCGTCTGCCTTGCCGCGCACCAGGATGTGGATATGCGGATTGTCGGTGTTCCAATGATCGACCGCCACCCAGTCAAGCCGCGTTCCAAGATCATGCTCCATGTCGTCCATCAGCTCGCGGGTGAAGGCGCGCAGGTCTTCCATCTCGGCGGCATCTTCGGGCGAGACGATGAACCGGAAGTGATGACGGTCATCCTCGCAGCGTTCGGCAAAGCGTTCGCCGTCGGCGCCGTCGCTGTTCGCATCGAACAGGCGGCCTTCGCTTCCCTCGCGGTCAACGCCGTCGCGCTTGAGATAGGTGAGATGCCGGGCCAGCGGAGCGGCGCGAAAATGTGCGCCCATCTGACGCACCACGCGCGCCTTGATGATCACCCGGCGCTGGTCCGTGATCGGCGCATCGCCAGCGCGGCGCTGCGCCCTCGACCTGATCGACCGGTGCCGCGACCGACACGTCGCCCGAGCGAAGAGTATCCCGCCCGCTTCGACACCTGCAGAACCTTTCCGGCGAGCGACTTGGCCTTCTGCCCCGAAGGTCGTCCGCGATCACGAACACGACCTGGCCTCACCTCAAAATCGTCTTCGCTCACAGGGAAAGTGCCCTCAGGGCGGGCGACGGCTGCGAAAATGGCGAAATTGCGTGAATTTCTGTGTGCGGTGCCAGCAAGCCAAAAAAGTGGGTGGCGCTTGGAGCCAAGGATTTCTGCACCTCACAACCCCCCCAGCCAGCCGTTCCTTTATCTCGCCATCCTCCTGACCTTCCCCTCTTCACGGCCAACTTTCCGAACAATTCCACGCCAAACCACGCCATCACGCGCCAGAGGACGAAAGCAGCAATCACTGCATCCGGCTCCCCGAAACAGGTGCGAAGAGGCCGCCGAGCGGACGGGGAGAAGCAGGTGGCGGAGCCGCCGCAGCTTCTCCGATGTCTGCGCTCGGCGCTGCCTCGGTCGCATTGGATCGTGCGGCAAACAGTCCGCTTTGCGTCCATGCAATACGTACTGACTGCGCGGGCGAAGCACTGGCGACGACGGTCGCCGTGCTGCCCGACTGCAGCGTTGGAGCGATCCTGGCGACATAGGCGCGGGTTTCGGCGGGAAGCGGACGGCCTGCATCCCGCCACTGTTCGTAGCGGCCCGGTCCCGCATTGTAGGCAGCCAACATTCCGGTCGCGCCGTAGCTGTCATACATCTCGCGAAGGTAGGATGTACCCGCCATGATATTGTCGCGCGGGTGGAACGGGTCAGCACCAAGCCCGAACCGGGCGCGCTGGCGCGCCCAGGTTCCGGGCATCAATTGCATCAGCCCCATTGCACCCGCCGACGAGACCGCGCCGATCCGGCCCGCACTTTCGGTGCGCATGACGGCGTAGATCCATTGCTCCGGAATGCCGAAGCGCTGCGAGGCTTCGGCGACGTGCGTTGCAATGTCGACGGTGCGCGGTTGCACCTGTTCGGCGGCATCCTGCCCGAAGGCAGGCGCACCGCCGAACAGTATGAGCGCAGCCAGAGCGAGGCGAAGCGAGCTTGGCCAGCGCATCGCTCAGTCTGCCTTTTCGCGGCGGGAGGGGCGCGACCAAACAAGGACATTTCGGTTGCCGTCGTCCTTGAACAGGTTCGCCCGCAGCGGTTGCACGAAGCTTGGATCGTCGATCTGGAGGCTGACAAAGTCGCCCGCCTTCTCGCCGACCTGTTTCCAGCCTGCACCGACTTCGCGCGCCTCGTCGTCAGATCCGGCGATGACGCGGTAGTCGGGTGCATTCTCGCTGTCCGACGATTCTGCCGGGACGAGAACAAGTTCGATGTCGAGCGTCAGCGTGTGCAGATGCCCGGCAAAGCCGCCATCGGCGGCAATAAATGTTCCGATATGCATAGTTCAGTCTCCTTGGGTTGTGGTGGGTGAAGGCTCGGCCGCGCGCGGATCGGCGAACCAGACATGGTCGCCGTTGCCCGCTTCATCGGTCCAGACCGGTTGTGGCGCGGCCGATAACATCGGACAGGCGCAGCACGCCGAAGTAGCGCCCGTCGAAGCTGTAGGGCGCGGCCGGGTTCATCACGAACAGCTCGCCGCTGCGAAGCACATGGCAACCAGACCAGGCGGGCAGTGGGCGACCGAGACGGTCGCGCGCCCGCGCTGCGCCGACATAGTTTCCGTCGATGGTTACGCCGTGCGCAAAGCGGCAGACCCACTGGCCACTCACGGCGGCGACGCGCTTGATGAGTGGGACACCGGTCGGAAGGTAATGCCGCTCGGCGAGCAGGCGGCGCAGCTCGGGCGGCGGATCGATGGCGACGCGTTCGCCGACGTGCAGGCTTGCCCTACCTCGGATGGCGTAGAGCCCGGTAGGCACCGAGGCAGTCGCGTTCCACACCGCGTAACGCGAGACCGGCACAGTCAGCGTCGCGAGCGTGGCGGCAGTAACGGCGCCAGCGAGGATGAAGCGCCGCCGGATCACGACAGCAGCGCCTTGCGCTGGAGCCAGGCGCGGTGGCGCGCGGGGCTGTAGTCGCGCGGGGCTTCGCGGCCCGCTATGCGGTTGTGGATGTGCCGCCAATGATCGGGCGCGACCTCGCACGGGTCGATTTCGGCAGCCTCGATCGCATCGATCAGGCGGAAGATCTGCGCGACTTTCGGCCAGCCATGAACCGACAGCAGTAGTTCGCCGCCGGGATCGACCTGCACGATCGGCGTGCAAGGTTCACTCGCGCTAACTGCGCGCACGATGTCGAGCGTCGAGCGGATGGTACCATAATCATTGGAGGCCCAGCACACCACGGCGAACACCTGGCCCGCTGCATAGCTCTCGATCCGCTCGCTGCGGCTGACAATCCGCTCGGCAACCGGCTTGCCGAACTTGAGCCAGTCTTCGCGCTTCCCTTCGCGCCAGAACAGCGTGACGTGAGTCAGCTGCGGTCCATCACTTACCCTCGTCTCGGCTGGCCTGCGCGGCGGCGCTTCACCATCCGTCCACAGATCTGAGTCCGTTAGCAAGAATCCGAAGGATTCTTTGTTAGCTAAGTTAAGGGCGAATTCTGGCGCAGATTTCTGCGGGTTTGAAGGCCATTTCGGTTCCCGATAGTCCGAACTTTGGGTTCCTGATCGTCCGAGTCCGGCGGTTCCTGATAGTCCGTGCCCAATCATGACATATCCACAGGGTCGCTGGGGTTGGAACGAAAGCCGACGCGCCGCATGGCGAGGTCGAACGGATCGGCGGGAAGCGCGACGAAGTTCAGCCGCTCACGGCCGAGCGCGTGTTCGATGGCGAGCGTGTATCCGGGCAGGGCCTGCCGCCGCGCGATGTCGCGCAATTCGAACGCGAAGCGTTTGGGCGGCGAGAGTGCGCCGGACTTCATGTGAAGGTGCTGGAAGTCGAAGCTCCAGCCCCCGCGCTGCTTGCCACCGTGCTTGCGCACCAAGCGGTAAAGCCAGCGCTCGAGCCCGCCCGTCAGAGCGAAATAGGCCGGGTCGATGGTCAGCACCAAGGCCTGATCAATCACCCCCTCGTAAAACCAGTCGGGCACGATCATTTCGATCCCGAGCGCGCGGCCCGAGCCGTCGAGGCGCTCCTTCCATTCATTGATCCACGAGAAGCGGTGCCGTCGCCGTGCGTCGCGCTGGCGGATCGACGTCGCGATCGTGGTCGATTGCAGACGGTCCAGACCAGCCTTCAGTCGCTCATAGCTGGCCTTGCCGGTGCCGCGCCGGGTGAAGGCGAGAATTTCGTGCGGCGTTGCGGCGATCAGCCGCGAGGTCGGACGGCCCATGTCGCGCGCCTCGACGATCTGACTGGCAACCCAGATGAGGACGTCGGCATCCCAGATTGTCGCCATGCCGTGCTCGGCGGTCGCTTCGACCAGGATCGAGATGTCGCCCATCCGGAAGTCGATCGGGCGCACCCGCTTGGTCTTGGCCAGGCTGAAGAACGGCCAGGCCATCAGATCCTGCGCGTCGCGGGCGGCGATATCGCCGCCCTGGCTGACGAACAGGTCAAGCTGTGCAGGCGCTGCTGGAAAGGCGGGCATGCGGCGCATGGGTTCGGCTCAGCGCCGTACCGGCGGGGTGTAGCCATCGAGCCGCTTGGCGGGATGAACGATACCCTTGCCGGGATCACTGGTGGAACGGCGCAGACCTTGTTCGGCCCAGGCGTCGAGATCGGTCACTGCATAAACGATCCGCCCGCCAAGCTTCCGATAAACGGGACCGGTCCCGAAACAGCGATGCTTTTCAAGCGTGCGGGCGGACAGGCCCAGATGCACGGCGGCATCTGGCGTCCGCAAAAGCGGGCAGTGACGGGCGTGGGTCTGGCATCCATGGCAAGGCTCCGGCGAAAGGTGGCAGCGGCAGCGGGCTGTCGCTGGTGTTCGCGAGCTTTGGCGGAGGATTGGCGCGGGGACGGAGTGACAAAATGCGCGCCCGCAATTCTGTCACCCCTAGGATTTCAGTTCAGCGGTGTAGAAGCAGCTTGCGATATCCGCTCGATACCAGGCGGCGGGCGTCGGCGATCAGCCGGAGCACTTGCCGTCGCTCGCTCGATCCTTTCCAGACTGCGCCTGCGAGTGGGCGATGGTTGGGCAGGACGAGGCCGAAGGCGAGATCGCGCGAGGAGGCGCCAGCCTCCAGCGCGTCATGGATTGCGAGGAACTGGATGAAGCGAATGCGTTGGTTCGGTGTTGGAAGGGTAGTGCGGGAGGTCGAACCGAGATCGCTGTGCGTCACCCGCTGCAAGCGGGTAGCAGCTGCGAGCCGTAGCGCGCAGTTGGCATCGCAGGGGATCGACAAAGCCGGAACCGGCCGAGCGGGCGAAAGGCGCACGCACAGGCGCAGCCTTGCCGTGCCTTGGGCGAAGACGAGGTTGCGTTCGGTCTCGCTCGAGACCTCGACCAGTGGCTCAGCTTCGGGCAGCAGCGGAATCGCGCGGCCCGGGTCGGCGGCTTCACGATGACCACATCGGGAGCAGCGTCTGGCGACCACAGTGCAGGGCTCTCGCGCGGATTCGTTTGAGGATCGGTGGGGAAAACAGAGGCCCCATGCCGGGCGAGGCCCTCCTGTTCTTCCTGGGCGGTGTGAGGGAACTGGGTGATGCGGGCCAATGTTGCGGCGTGGTCGTCGCGATAGTCAGAATTGCGGTGCAGAAATTCCTGCGCGAAATCCGCGTAGTCGTGATGTCGATACTGATCCGCGGTCGATGGTGACCGCCAAGACGAACCACCGGACATAAAGACCCCTGCAATCCACAGGCGAGAAGGCCGAGTCTCAAGTCTTTGTTCGGTATAGATAAGCCGCAAGTCACAAAAGCTGCGGATGATTATGCAAGCGATTGTAGTAAATTCGCGATGCCAATTACGGTATTGCCCGCATTGCACAGGCTGGAATCAGTGTTTTCGCGCTTTATCAAGTAGATGCTTGTAGCCGTGGTCCGTCATCCAGCGCGCGCGCGTCAAATGGCTGGCATGCACCAGGCGGGCACGTTCGGGGTCGGCGGTGGGATCGATGCCGAACACTATTCTGGATACCTCGGACCAGTCGGCACCCTCTTCTGCGGCATCAAGTATCCGTAAATACGTGACAAAATGGCGCTCGTCATATGCCGTGATGCGATCATCGGCAGGCGCGCGGTCTTCGAATGGCGGTGTCGTCATGGGCCGAGCCTTTTCTTCGACTCGATTTGCATGCCGTTACACATAGCACGAAGCTCCTCCAAAATGGTGAAAACTTGGGTTATACCCAGTTCGGAAGGGCGGTGTTCGATCAGGTGCATAAGCTGACTTCGCCTCGAGTGCGCAAACCGCACGAATTCCGGCACTTTGCCGAGTATTATAATACGTAGCACGGAGATACGCGAACCGTTTCTAAGCTACGGATGGATATCCGTAAGTTGTTCGGCGCGAATGTGCGCTTTTATCGTATTGCCGCTGGTTTGAGCCAGGAAGCGGTCGCCGAACGCATGAGTGTCGACCGGGCTTATGTCAGCATGATTGAGCGCGGCGGCCAGAACGCAACGCTCCTCTCCATCCACGAGACCGCCCAGGCACTGCGGGTGAAACCCGCCGACCTTCTTGCCGACCCGCCAGCTGGCAGCGAGGACTGAACACACCGAAGCCCCGCCCGGCGGGTGCCGGGCGGGGCGGGCGTTCCGGTCAGTCGCCGTTAGTGCGGCGCGCGCGGGACCAGATCAGGTTGTAGGACTTGCCGTCTTCGTCGTCGAACAGGTTGGCGAAGATTGGGGCGGTGAAGCTGGGATCGTCGAGCTTGACCGAGAGATAGTCGCGGCCTTCGTTCGAGGTCTTGGTCCAGGCGGCGCCGATTTCCGCGCGGCCGACGAAGACCCGGTGCGACGGAGCGTTCTCGTTGTCGCTGGCTTCGGGGACGATGCGGACGTTCTTCTGCTGCACCGACATGGTGACGATCTCGCCCTTGTATTCGTTGCCGGTCTTGGTGAAAGTGCCGATGTTGGCCATGATGAGTTCCTTCAAGTTGGTCGAACCCGCGCCCATCGCGGCCTCGATGGCTGGTTGAAGGCAGGGGCTTGTGCCCGCTGCATCCGCAGGACCGGAACGCATGTGGAGGACGGCGGCCAGGCGGCTTTCTTGCTCGCGAGGAATGGGTCGCAGACCCAGGGGAAGAAAGTTGGCGCAGAGCCGTTGCAGCAAGGGATCAAGCGGCGAAGCCATCCCCTGCCAACCAAAGCCATTGAAGAGGCGGCATTGGGCCCGGGTCGCACTTGGGCCGGGAACTCATGGCTCTCTCGGACTGCCGGACCGGACTGCACAAGGGCGGACATCAATCGCCATTTGCAGCTGGACACTGAATCCGCAGATCCAACCGCACAACGAAGGATGCCGACATCGTCGGGCTTTGCGCTTCGCCGGATTACGCCGCTTGGCCTCACTAGCGAACTGCCGAGCGACATCCGGGTCAAGCTGAACCCAGTAACCGCCCAATCAGCTCGACCTCGACGCCGACGGCACAGGACCACTCCGCTCGACCCGCAACTGCCGCGTAACGGCCATTCTGACCGTACCGCCCCGCCCGGCACCTGCCGGGCGGGGCTTTGGGCAAGGGACGAGCTACAGGCGGGCGCGGCTCCATTGTGTCCATGACGCGGTGGCTATGATGGCGGCACCGATCACTGACACGGCGAACTGCCAGGTGCTCTGCGGCATAGTCGCGACCGCGATGCCGTGGACGGCGTGATAGCCAGCGACAGCTGCTGGCACGGCAAAGGCCAAACCGATCGCCGCCCGTGTCCAGTCGGACTTGGCGTAAGCCATCGCGAGTTGACCGATGGCCAGCAGTAAAATTGCAGCAAGTGCAGCGGCAGCGAGCGTAGCGACGATGCCGCTCCCGCTGCGATAGATCGCGGATCCCGCAAGGAATGCGACGAGCAGCGGCAACGCGTGGATCGAGAGGCGGAAAAGCAGCGCGCAAATCAGAAACACGGCGACGATTATCAGGGCAAAACCGATCAACATGGCGTCCTCCTTGCAGACAAGGGTAAGGGACGCACTCTCCACCTCCACCGCAGCACAATGTGCAGGTGAAGCATAGCAGACATGGGCCGAGGCCGGAATACCCGATGGGCATCCGGCCACCACGCCGTGTGCAGGTTGGCGCCTTCAGGGGTTGAACGGGTCATATTCGCGAACCACGCTATCGGCATTGCCATCAAATTCGGAAGTCGGGACGGCGGCGTAGCCGTTACCAGCGTGGAACAAGGTGACGCAAACCATCAGGGTGCGAGCGAGGCTCCATGCGTGACGCTGTGCGATGGTGAGTGACATGTTCGAACTCCTGTCTCGGAGCAGGGACCATCCCCGCTCGACAGGCCCCGGACAGACGGCGCAAAGCCGCAATCACCACGAAGGCGCAGACGCAGTGGCCGCACGCGAAGCGTAGCGGACCCTTCACGGGTTGATTGAAGGAGGCTTGGGTCGGCCAACGGATTGGGCTTTTAGAGTGGGGTGGTTGTTTTCCAGACAGGCATGAATTGCTCGTTCGAGCATCGCGCTACGACTCACGGATAGTCGCGGTCGCTGCACATCTAAGCCAACAGACCACCCAGCACACGATAGCACCAGAATGGCTCTTCATCGAGACGGCGATAGAGCGCCCTCGGGGTGAATCCTGTAAGGCGTTTTGTGTCGCGGATCATGTGCGACTGATCTGAAAATCCCAAGTCGTGGGCAACTCCTGACCAGGGCGGTTCTTGTGATCCAGCCAAGAGCACCTGTTCGAAGAAATTCTCAGCGCGCAGGTACATTGCGAGGCCGCGCCGTGCATGTCCGGTCCATTGCTTGATGCGGCGCTCGGTCTGGCGTTTGCTCCTTGTGCCAGGTGGTCCTGCGGCTTCAAGCGCGATGGCAGGTTCCCACGCACGGACGCTGTCTGCCCGCCCGACAACGGGATGGGAGGCGACATAGTTGCCCGCTCGACGAGTTCGTCCTGCAAGAGCTCGAAAGCGGCTTCCGGGTCGGTGGCATGAGCGACGCTGGTGCAGATTGCGGCAATATCCTCTCCCAAGATTGCACTGGCAGGCGCTGTTACGTCGACAAGTTCGGCAACGTCGCTTTGTGTCAACGCTGCAATCGCATGAGGGTAAAATCCAACGGACAGGACGACAGTCTTATCCGGGTTCCAGAGGATCGCCGGCTTCGTCCGGGGGCCGCAAAAGTAGACTTTCGGCAGGGGTTGAACCGTGCCCAGGTCAACTCCGGCGTCGCATCCAGCAACCTCATAAGCAGCCCCATCGAAGATCCAGTTGATAACACAGAACGGAAAAGCGGGGTAGAAGTTGAACCTTTGCCGGGGTTGCAGATCCAGCGTGCGTGTGTCGCGAATGAAGGCCGCAAAGATATCATTGCCGAGCGAGGGGCGCGGTCGCAGCGCATATGCCGAGCAATCGCGACCTCTATCTTTGGCAAATGCGCCGACTTTGCTCAGGTCAGTCATGTCGTTTCAATTCTATTCTTCTACGCCATACCAGTGCAGGTTCGGCGTGGTTCGGGGTTTGCGAGAAGTGCGAGCTTGCTGGACATAACGATTTCTACAGGACTCGTCAGAATGACTAAAGATGTTTTCATGCTTGTTGCCACTGCGCTGCTGTGCCTTGGCATCCCCTTCATTTACGGCGCGGGCCGCTTCATGCAGCCCGGAGGATTCGCATGGGCCGCCGGTAATCGCGAGACCCCGCTGGATGTCCCGGCGTGGACGCAAAGGGCGGTTCAGGCCCATGCCAATCTGGTTGAAAATCTTGTACCTTTCGCAATTCTGGTGCTGGCCGCGCAAATCTCGGGAAAGCCAACGCGGAGACCGCTCTGGGGGCTTCCATTTTCTTCGTGGGGGAGAGTGATCCATCTGGGTGCCTATGTCTCGGGATTGAAATATTTCCGGACACTCGCTTGGTTCGGCGCTTGGGGCGGCGGTATGCTGATATTGGTACAGCTCTTCCACTGACTCCTGTTGGATTGATCGGAACGAAAAAGGCCGATTGAGGATGCAAATGATCAGCAGGAAACACAGCGAAGCGGATGGTTCCGGGACCACGCATTTCGGGTTTGAAACGGTCAGGGTCGATGAAAAGGCTGAACGTATCGCCGAGGTCTTCGATGCCGTTTCGGCGAAATATGACATGATGAATGATGTCATGTCGTTGGGGACCCATCGGCTCGTCAAATGGTATGCGATCCAGGCGAGCAACATCAAGCCGGGATCCAGGGTGCTCGATATTGCGGCGGGAACTGGCGACCTGTCTCGCCTGATCAGCAGACGAGTCGGACCGCAAGGTATTGTCATTCATAGTGATATCAACGAACAGATGCTGAAGGCAGCGCGCGTCCGCCTTTCAAAGGCTGACATACCCGAAAATATGACGTTTCTTCAGGCAGATGCCGAGGATTTGCAGTTTGAGGACAATAGCTTTGACGCTGTGACCATCGGCTATGGCATCCGCAATTTCACAAACAAAGATCAGGCGCTACGAGAGATTTTGCGGGTCTTGAAGCCGGGCGGACAGCTGACGATCATCGAGTTTTCCAGACCAACGTCCAGGCCATTGCAAATGATGGCTGATGCCTATTCGAGGCTATGGCCAACTTTTGGCCAGATTCTCGTCGGGAATGGAAAGCCCTATCGGTACCTTGTCGAATCGATCAAGATGCACCCGGACCAGGAAACGTTCAAATCCATGATGCAGAATGCCGGGTACGCGCATGTGACTTACGAAAACCTGATGGGTGGAATCGCGGCGCTGCATATCGGCCTTAAGCCGCAGGTCCAGCCGTGATAGCGTAGAGGTTTGCAAACGCTAATTGCGGCCATGATATGAACCCTGAGCGGATTGCTGCTTTGCGACGAAACCATGTGCACTATCCTGCATCAGGTGCGCGTTGCAGACGAACTAGGTTACATTTCGGAATGCAGTCTATCCTGATCGGCTTTCCTTGAGAAAGCAGTTCCAGGGTGTCCGACCGGTCAGTCATTCAATCGCCCACACTGAGATCCCCAGCTTGCGCGCCTTGTCGACGAGGTTGGCGTTGATGCCATTGCCCGGGCAGGCGACCACGGCCTTGGGCAGCGCTTCGAGCATCTGATCGTTGCGACGGAAGGGCGCGGCCTTCTTGAACCGCACCCAGTCAGGCCGGAACGGGACGTGGACGATCTTGCGGCTACGCGCCCAGAGTGAGGCGATGTGCTCGCCTCCGGTCGGATTGCCACCGTGGAACAGCACCATGTCGGGATATTTGGCGAGCACCTTGTCGAGCACCGCCCATATGCGGTTGTGATCCTGATAGGCGGGGCCAGATGTGAATGCGATGCGCGTGCCGGTGGGCAGCAATGGTTCGGTTTCCGACCGGCGCTTGGCGGCGAGGAAGTCGCGGCTGTCGATCATGCTGGCGGTCAAGGTGCGGTGATTGACCAGCGAGCCGGTGCGCGGCGTCCAGGCTTTGCGGAAGTGGGCTTCGAATTGGTCTGAGGCAGATTCGCGCATGAACTCCATGGCGTTGCGGCGTTCGATCAGGCCAATGCCTTCGCGGGTCAGCTGTTCGAGCTCGACCGATTTGACCTCGGAGCCGTCCTGTTCGCGCTGGCTGCGCTTTCTGGGCGTCCTCGTTGTCGTCGAGATCACGCTGGATCCGG
>JAAURK010000004.1 GCA_012032275.1 Tabrizicola sp. | reverse complement strand
TCGTCGATGACGGCCAGATGCGGCTCGATCGCCTCCCGCAGGGCCATGAACCCGGCGATGGGTTTTCCAGAAAGCCGACCGCCCCGGCAGCGAGGGCACGTCCGCGGCCTGCCGGATCGCCGCTCATCCCGAGGACGACGGGGCGCAGACCAGAGGGCGGGGCAAGATCGCGGATCAGATCCTCCCCCCGCCCATCGGGCAGGCCAAGATCGATCAGCGCCACATCCGGAGTGGCCGTGGTCAGATAGATCTCGGCCCGTTCGATGTTTTCCGCACGGCGCAACCGGGCGCCGGCGCGTTGGCAGATCAGGCGCAGGGCATCGCTGGCAAAGCGGCTGTCCTCCACCGCCAGAATGGTCAGCCCCTGAAGGGCAACCGCGGCCCCCCCTTGTCAGGACGGCAAATCCGCTCGACGCGGGGGGGAATGGCATGGTTGACCTCCAGATAGGTGGCTCAGCCTAGCGCGCTGCGGTGAAGGAAGGTTTAACTCCCGCCCCCCGCATCCGCGACCGATCGACCCCTTGCCTCGCGATCCCCGCGCGGCCATAACGGCGGTTGAACGGAGCAAAGATGATCGGACGTCTGAACCATGTCGCCATCGCGGTGCCGGACCTGGCCGCCGCTGCGGCGCAGTATCGCGGGACACTCGGCGCCATTGTCGGCCCGCCGCAGGAAGAGCCCGACCACGGCGTGACCGTGGTTTTCATCACCCTGCCGAACACCAAGATCGAGCTTCTCCAGCCCCTCGGCGATGCCTCTCCCCTTGCCGGATTTCTTGAAAGGAACCCGGGCGGCGGCATCCATCACATCTGCTATGAGGTGGAGGATATCCTTGCCGCGCGCGACCATCTGAAAGCCGCGGGTGCAAGGGTGCTGGGAACGGGCGAGCCGAAGATCGGCGCGCATGGGAAACCGGTGCTGTTTCTGCATCCGAAAGACTTCAACGGCTGCCTCGTCGAACTGGAGCAGGCATGACGATCACCGCGGCACTGGTTCTCTATTCCGTCACCTGGTTCATGGTGTTCTTCATCGTGCTGCCGCTGCGGCTGACGGCCCAGTCGGATACCGGCACGGTTGTCAGAGGCACTCCGCGCGGCGCTCCGGCAGAAGAGATCGTCGGCAGGAAGGCGAAGCTCACCACCCTGATCGCGACCGTGATCTGGATGGCCATCTGCGGCATCATCCTCTCCGGCTGGATCACCATCGAGGATCTCGACTGGTTCGACCGGATGGAGAGCGACCGCGCCTCCTAGCGCCCCGCCGCCGCAAGCCGGTGGAAAAGATGGGTGAAGCTCGCCACGCCCAGAACCGGCACGACAAGGTTGATCACCGGCACCGACAGCGGCGCTGCCATCAGCATCCCCGCAATCCAGATCTCCAACCGGTTCCGCTTGCGCATGGCCCGCGCCCCATCGCGGCCGATGCGGCGCATGGCGACAAGCGTGAAATACTCTCGCCCCAGAAGGAAGCCATTGATCCCCCAGAAGAAAAACGGAATTGCAGGGCCGACGAAGATGTAAAGAAACAGCGCCGCGACATTGACCGCGATCACCAGGCCAAGGAAATTCGCGGCATCGAGCAGGCTGTCCGCAAACCGGACGTCGGGGGCCGGTGGAAGATGCGGATAATGGCGCGCCTCTACCGCATCGGCCACTTCGTCAAGAAAAAGGCCGGTGAAGGCCGAGGCGACGGGGACCATCAGAAAGACCGAGAGGCCTAGCATCAGGAACAGCGATGCCCAGCCAAGAAGCTGGTCGAGGCCGGTCACAGGGCCGATCCAGATCAAGTTGATCGTATCGGGGACGAACATCTGGATGAGGGTCAGGAACAGCGCATAGATCGCGGCCAGCAGGGCAAATGCCAGCGCGACGCCCGTCAGTGCCACGCGGCGAAACCGCGGATCGCCCAACTGCCCCAGAGCGCGCAGGAAATCGCCGAAGATCACACCGAAACCCATTCGACAAGCTGGTCGACATCGGGCCGCGGGCGTCCGGACCGTCTGGCGGAGGTGTGCCGATGTGAACAATGCCGACCACTTGTTCATGATCCTTGCAGTCAAAGCCGGTTTGCATGAACGGTCGGTCATGAACGGGCCAGCCTGTCAACCAGCACGCGCCCCAGCCCGCTGCCGTCGCCGCGTTGACGATGCCGAGGCACAGCGCTCCGGCGGACAGGATCTGCTCGATCTGCGGCACCTTTGGCGCTTCCTTAGGCGAGGCGATCACCGCGACCGCCAGCTGACCTGCATCATACTGGCCGCGACCCTTGGCAATCTTCTCGGCATCCCCGTCCAACTCCTTTGCCCGCGCTTCGGCCAGATCGGCGAGCCGTCGCAGCGCTGGGCGTTCCAGTACCATCAGCCGCCAGGGCTCAAGCTTGCCGTGATCCGGCACCCGAAGCGCCGCTGTCAGGATTTCGATCATCTCGTCCCGGCCTGGCACAGGTCCAGTGAACAGTTTCGCGGGGCGCGAGCGGCGGGTTGCAAGAAATGTCAGCGCGGCGACATTGCGGTCCGGCATCGGGTTCTCCTTCTTCGGCGACGCGACAGGGTAACCCCAAGCCGCAGCAAGTTCCAGCCAACCAGCCGCCCTGGAACCGCCGGAGCCAAGCGGCACTGGCCGCGCAGGCGACGCTGACGCTTGCGGCTGAAGGCCGCGCCGGTGCGTTAACCGCCGCCGCAGGGACACCAGTCCCCGTGCCTGGCGACGATCGCGCGATCAGCCGGCGCGCGCGTGATCCGGTAGCTGCCCTCCGGCAGGTTCAGCGCCGCCGCCAGATCGTTCATCTGCGCCAGCGAGAGGGTGATGCGCACCGGTTCATCGGTCTGGGGATCCACCTGCTCCAGCGTCACGCAATCCTCGAAGGCCGAGATGATGACATCCTCGCGCAGGGGCTGCCCGCCAGCCTCATCCACCAGCGTGATCACGGTCGCGTCGAAGTCATGTTCGATGGTAAACATCCGCTCACGCTATGCGCTTGGCGCGGTCCGGGCAATGAAATTGCGCGCGGCGGGCTTTCCCCCGGCGCAGGATTTGCTAGCTTGATCCGGTGCCGCTCTGGCGCCATGGGGGTTTGATGCGCAATTTCCTTGTCGCCCTGGCACTTGTCCTTTCCGGATGCGTGACGACTGCGCCACCGCCCCCGCCGCTACCGCCGCCGGCAACCGCTCCCTCCGGTGCCGATGGCCGGCAGGGTCCGCGCGCCGCTGCAATCACCTTCCTCCAGGTCGTCGCGCGGGTGGAGCCGGTTGCAGAACGCCTTTGCCGCGAACGCGGGATCGCCGAGAACTGCGATTTCCGGATCGTGGTCGATGACCGTCCGGGTCAGCCGCCGAACGCCTTTCAGACGCTGGACAGAAGCGGGCGGCCGATCGTCGGCTTTTCGCTGGCCCTGATTGCGGATGCCCGCAACCCTGACGAGCTGGCCTTCGTGCTTGGTCACGAAGCCGCGCATCACATCGCGGGCCATATCCCGAAGCGGCGCGAGCAGGCGCTGTCCGGCGCGCTTCTGGCCGGAGTGCTGGCCCAGGCAAGCGGCCTGTCGCCGGAGGAGATCCGCGAGGCCCAGGCCATCGGCGCCGAAGCAGCAGCCCTGAGCTATTCCAAGGAGTTCGAGCTTGAGGCCGACGCGCTTGGCACCGAGATCACGCTGATGGCCGGGTATGATCCGATCCGGGGAACGGGGTTTTTCGACCGGCTGCCCGATCCGGGCGACAAGTTTCTCGGCACCCATCCGCCGAACCGCGACCGCAAGGCCCTCGTTGCGGCGACGGTGCGTCGACTCACCGGCTCGTGACCGCCGATTGATCTGCATCAAGGCCGGAGGCGCGGCGCCCCGGCACCATTGCCGGATCAGGATGCCGAAACTGAGGAGGCTGATCATGATCGGATATGCCGAGGCTCCGCGGGCCTGGTGGCTGACGCGCGGCATGGCGCGGGTCAGCGGCGTCAATCTGCCGCAGGCGGTGGTCGAAGGCTGGCTTACGCGGAGCGAACTGTCCGACCTCGTCGAACGCTGTGGCAGTTGCGGCAAGGGGGCGGACTGCGAAAGCTGGCTTGCCCAATCGGGTCCGGCGCGGGCGATGCCGGGGTTCTGTCCGAACAAGGCGGGCATCGAAGCGCTCGGCCCCTGATCCCGGCCGCCCCGCAGACCCCCGATTTGCTTGGGCGCGCACGGAGGCCCTTGGCATCTTCACGAAATAGGGATGGAGAGTTCGCGGCGCGGGGCCCCGGGGGGCGGAAACGGTGCCGGACGGGCCGCTCCCTCAGACGAGCCGACCCCAAAGATCATACTCCCCCGCTTCGTCGACCAGAACCTTGACGATATCGCCCGGCTTGAGTGCCTCGAAGCCCGCGTCGATGAAAAGATTGCCATCGATTTCCGGTGCGTCCGATCTCGTGCGGCAGGTGGCGCCTTCGGCATCCACCTCATCAACGATCGCCTCTTGCACTTTTCCAACCTTTTCGGCCAGTTTAGCCGCGGAGATTGCCTGCGCCTTTGACATGAAGCGATCCCAACGGTCCTGCTTCACCTCGGCGGCCACCTGATCGGGCAGGGCGTTCGAACGTGCTCCGGCCACGTTTTCATACTGAAAGCACCCGACGCGATCCAGTTGTGCCTCATCCATCCAGTCGAGAAGCGTCTGGAACTCGGCCTCGGTCTCGCCGGGGTAGCCGACGATGAAGGTGGAGCGAAGCGTGATCTCCGGGCAGTCGCGCCGCCAGGCGGCGATTTCGTCGAGGGTCTTTGCCGCCGCGGCGGCCGTGCCATGCGGCGGAGCGTGTCGGGGTGGGCGTGCTGGAAGGGGATGTCGAGATAGGGAAGGATCAGACCCTCTGCCATCAGGGGGACGAGATTGCGCACATGGGGGTAGGGGTAGACGTAGTGGAGCCGCACCCAGGCGCCAAGCGTGCCCATTTCGGCCGCAAGGTCGGTAATATGCGTCCGCACCTCGCCACCTTTCCAGGGCGAGAGGTCATGCTTGCGGTCGACCCCATAGGCGGAGGTGTCCTGAGAGATCACCAGAAGCTCCTTCACCCCGGCCTCGACCAGCTTTTCCGCCTCGCGCAGCACGGCATGGGCGGGGCGGCTGACCAGGCGTCCGCGCATGTCGGGGATGATGCAGAACTTGCAGGCGTGGTTGCAGCCTTCGGAAATCTTCAGATAGCTGTAATGGCGCGGGGTCAGGGTGACGCCGGTCGCGGGCAGAAGGTCGATGAACGGATCGGGCGCTGGTGGCACGGCGCGGTGGACGGCGTCGAGGACGGCTTCGTACTGATGCGGGCCGGTGACGGCGAGAACCCTTGGATGTGCGCCGGTGATATAGTCCGGTTCCGCGCCAAGACAGCCAGTCACGATGACCCGGCCGTTTTCCCGCAGCGCCTCGCCAATCGCCTCAAGGCTCTCGGCCTTCGCACTGTCGAGAAAGCCGCAGGTGTTGACGATGACCGCATCGGCGCCGGTGTAATCGGAGGAGATTGCGTAGCCCTCGGCGCGGAGGCGGGTCAGGATACGCTCGCTGTCGACGAGCGCTTTCGGGCAACCGAGGGAGACCATGCCGATGGAGGGCTGACCCTCCCGCCGCGTATCGGGGATCAGCGAGCGCGCGAGGTCGGGGCGGAGGAGCGGCGGGTTTGCGGACATGCGCGGGATATAGCCGGTCGTCGACGGCGTGGAAAGGGGGCGGGCGTGCCACGGAAGAGAGGATTATGCCGTTGAGTTCATGAAACTATCGCGGGGCAGATCCATGTGTGGCTGCCGGTCGCCGCGCGATCTGCATGCCCCGGCGGCGGAGTGGGAGCCTCCGGCGGGGATATTTTGACCAAGATGAAAGGGATGGCGGTGTGGATGCCCCGGGCCGCCGTTCGCGGCGAATTGATGCGCCATCGGGAAAACCGGGCCTTGCCGTCTGCGGGGCGAGGGGCTTAGTCTCGGAACTCATCGCCATGATTTCCCGGAGGAAAGGATGCGCTGGATCATCCGGATCGGAGCCACCCTTGCGGTGCTGGCCCTGCTGGTCGTGGGCGGGCTGGCGCTGATCCCGGCGGAGCGGATCGCGGCGGCGGCTTCGGCCAAGTTCGAGGAACTGACGGGACGGAAACTGTCGTTGAGCGGCGATGTCCGGCCGACCCTGTGGCCGAGCCTTGGTGTCAGGACCGGGCCGGTGAGCATTGCCAATGCCGCCTGGTCGACCGAGGGGCCGATGCTGAAGGCCGAGGCGCTGGCCATCGACATCGACATGGCGGCGCTGATTGGCGGCGATATCCGGATCACCGGGATCGAGGCGGTCCGGCCGGAAATCATTCTGGAGCGGAGCAAGACCGGCGAGGAAAACTGGGTCTTTGGCGGTGGCGGCGGGGGTGGCACGGTGACGGCGGAGACACCGGGCGTGGGGCGGCCTACAGTCTGGACAGCGGGGTGATCCGCGAAGGAACCTTCCAGTTCATCGACCACCAGGCAGGCACGCGGCTGGCCTTTGACGCGATCGAGGCGACTGTCGCGATCCCGGATTTCACCGGGCCGGTCAGTTTTCGCGGCGAGGCGGTCACCGGCGGGCAAGCGGTCGAGCTGATGGCCGAGGCGGGGGTCTATTCGGCTTTCACCGAGGGCCGGGTGGTGCCGTTCAAGGCGACCTTGACCGCTGGCGGCGCAACCGCTGCCTTCGAGGGCCGGATGGGGATGCAGCCGATGGTTGCAGAGGGGGCGCTGATTGCCGATCTTTCCGACATGGGCGCGCTTGCGCCTTGGCGGGGATCGCTGCGCCTGCGCTGCCGCAGGGGTTCGGGGCCGGGGTGCTGACCGCCAAAGGGCAGTTGACACTTGCGGAGGATGGCGCGGTCTATCTGCGCGGGGCGACGGTGGTGGCCGACGGCAATACCGTCACCGGCGACATGGATCTGGTGCCGGGCGAGGCGCGCCCAAAGCTTTCGGCGCAATTGCGGGCAGGCGATCTGCGCTTTGCCACATCGGAGGGGACGGGCGGCGGCGGTGCGGGGGGCAGCGGCGCCAAGGCCGGGGGCTGGCCTGCAGAGCGGATCGATGTGTCGGGGTCGGGGCCATCGACCTCGCGGTGGCGCTGGTGGCAAATTCGATCGATCTTGGCACAGCGAAGCTTGGGGCCACGCGGCTGGCGGTGACGGTGGACCGGGCGCGGGCGGTGTTCGATATCCGCGAGATGGCGGCTTATGGCGGCAAGATCACCGGGGAGTTCGTGGTCAACGGGCGTGGCGGGCTGTCGGTTGGCGGGGATCTGAGCTTCGCGGGCCTCGCCATGGAGCCGCTGCTGAAGGATGTGATGGACTATGACCGGCTGATCGGTCGGGGTGACCTTGATGTGAAATTCCTCGGCGTGGGCAATTCCGTGGATGAGATCATGAAAAGCCTGAAGGGCGAGGGGCGGCTGTCGCTTGGCAAGGGCGAATTGCGCGGCCTTGATATCGGCGGGATGCTGCGGACGCTGGATGCCGGCTATGTCGGCGAGGGGCAGAAGACGATTTTCGACGGTGTTTCAGGAAGTTACTCGATCACGCAGGGCGTCTTGTCGAACAGCGACCTGAAGTTGGTCGCGCCCTATGTGACCGCCACGGGGGCGGGCAAGATCGGGATCGGCGGGCAAACCCTGGACTACCGGCTGAAGCCCACGGCGCTGGCGGATGCGGACGGGACCGGCGGCGTCATGGTGCCGCTTCTGATCAGCGGAACCTGGGCAAATCCGAAGTTCCGGCTGGATCTGGAGAGCATCGCCCGCGAAAAGATGGAGGCCGAAGCCAAGGCTGCCGAAACCCGGGCAAAGGCGGCGGCGAAAGAGGCGGAGGCCAAGGCCAAGGCGAAACTGGAAAAAGAGCTGGGCGTCGTGGAGGGGGAAACGGTCGAGGATGCCGCGAAACGGCGCGCGGACGAGGTGCTTGACAAAGAGACGCGGAAGCTTCTGGAAGGCATTCTCGGCGGGAACTGAACCGGCGCGCGGCCTGCGCCCGGCCCGCTTCGGCTGCGGGCTGTCCGCGCGTCAGCCCGGTGTCTTCGGGATCACCCAGAGTGTCTCTCGCGGGAGAGTGATCGCGATCTCCTTGCCGGGGGCGAGGCCTTCGGCGTCGCGCGGCCGGGTCAGCGCCTCGAGCGCGAGGCCCCCCGACTGCAGCAGCAGCCGGATTTCGCTGCCGAGAAACTGGCAATCGGTCAGCGTTGCGGTCAGGGAGTTTTCCGGTTCGGCGCCGATCTCGACCGCCTCGGGGCGGAAGGTCAGAAGCCCGGGCCCTTCCGGCGCGCCGTCCGGCAGGCGCAAGGCCCCGAGTGCAGAGGTGAACACGCCTCCCCGGGACTGTCCGGCGATGAAGTTCCGGCCGCCGAAGAAATGCGCCACCTCGGCATCGGCAGGGCGGCGGTAGAAGCTTTGCGCCGCGCCCGTCTGGCGCAACTGGCCATTCAGCATGAGGGCCACGTGATCGGCCAGCACCACAGCCTCTTCCTGATCATGGGTCACCAGAAGCGTGGTGATCGCCATGTCCTGCTGCAACCCCCGGATCAGATCGCGCATTTCAAGCCGCAGATGGGCGTCGAGGTTGGACAAAGGCTCGTCCAGCAGAAGCACCTTGGGCTGCAGGATCAGGGCGCGGGCGAGGGCCACGCGCTGCTGCTGGCCGCCCGAAAGCGCGGCGGGCCGGCGCGCGCCCATGCCGGGAAGGCGCACGCGTTCCAGCATCTCGTCCACGCGTGTGGCGATCTCGGCTGCCGGAAGATGCCGCATCTTGAGCCCGAAGCCGATGTTTTCTGCAACGGTCATGAAGGGAAAGAGCATATGGTTCTGGAACACCATCACCGCCCGGCGATCTTCGGGCCGCTCACCGAGGATGGAGCGGCCGTCAAACGAGATGTCGCCGGAACTGGGCTGGAGGAGGCCCGCGATCATCCGCATGACGGTGGTCTTGCCGCAGCCCGAGGGGCCAAGAAGGGCTGTCAGCTTGCCGCAGGTCAGGGGCAGGGTCAGCCGGTCCACGGCGGGGCGGGGCGCGCCGGGATAGGTCTTCGTCAGCTTGGTCAGGGAGACTTCGGTCATGCCCGCCCGACCCCGGCAATGGCACCCGAGCGTCCGGTGATGCGGCGCGCGGTCAGCGCGAGGATGAGGATGCCGGGCAGGATGTAGATCATGCCGATGGCCCCGGTCACGTCATTGCGGCCGGACGTCGCGAAGGTGAAAAGGAGCAAGGGCAGCGTGGTGACCCTTCCCCCGCCGATGACGAGCGTCAGGATGTACTGCGACCACGAGATCAGGAAGGCGAACAGCCCGCCGACGATGATGCCGGGAAGGATCGCGGGGAGGGTGACGTAACGGAAGACCTGCACGGGCGAAGCGCCAAGGCTGCGGGCCTGATCCTCGATCCTGGTGTCGAAATTGGCGAAGACGCCGGCCATCACGAGGATCATGTAGGGCAGGGTCGGGATCAGATGGACGAGGATGACGCCGGTGACGGTGTTGGTGAGGCCAAGGGCAAGGAAGAGGCCGTGAAGGCCCAGCACGCTCGCGATGCCCGGCACGATGGCGGGGGCGAGGATCATCAGCTGGACCAGCGTCTTGCCCCGGAACCGGTAGAGACCAAGCGCACGCCCCGCCGGTACGCCGATCACGATCGAGGCGGCGGTTGCCGCGGCGGCAATGCCAAGCGTCAGACCAAGGCTTGCAAGCACGCCCGATGTGCCGGAAAGGGCATAGGACCAGGCGGCAAGGGTCCAGTCGCGGGGCAGAAGATCGGGAAAGCGCCAGCCGCGGGCGAAGGACCAGATGGCAAGCGGAATCAGCGGCAGCACCAGCCAGGTGATCAGCACCGCGCCGCTGAGCAGACGAAGGCTGCGCATCACCGCGCTCCCCGTCGGGTCAGGCGCAGATAGGCGAGGATCATCACTGCGCTGATGCCCGCGATGACCATGGCCATGGCCATCGCCTCGGGTCGCGCGGCAAGATCGACGTCGGTGAAGCTCTTGTAGGCCAGAACGGGAAGCGCCTGGGGAAAGCTTGCCCCCAGAATGGCCGGGATCTCGTAGGCGCCAAAGGCGAAGGCGAAGACGAGGATCGAGGCCGACAGAAGACCAGGCATCAGCATCGGCAGCAGCACATGGCGAAAGGCCTGCCACCGGCTTGCCCCCATCGACCGCGCCGCGCTTTCGTAATCATCGCCGATGGCCTGCATGTTGGCCAGAAGGATCAGACCGATGAACGGCACCTCCTTCCAGACATATTGCAGGATGATGCCGATGGCATAGGGATCGAAGACGAGGGCGGGGAATTCTGCGGGCCGTGCGATCAGGCTTGTCGCATGGGCAAGCCGGGCGAAGGCTCCCGATTGCGAAAAAAGGTAGAGAATGCCGATCGCCCCGACAATATGGGGAACGGTGAGGTTGAGCTGAAAGAGAAAGGTCGCGATCCGGCGGCCGGGAAAGCTTTGCCGCAGCAGCACGGCAGCCCAAAGCGCGATCAGCGCCGAGAGCAGCGTCGAGGTCAGCGCGATGTGGAGCGATAACAGCAGCGAGCGCCCGAAGGCGGGAGAAGAGAAGACGGCGGCATAGGCCTCAAGGCTCGGCTCTGTCAGACCCAGGACCGGCATGTAGTTGAATGACCGGACCAGCCCCGTCGCCAGCGCGCCAAAGAAAAGAACCCCGATGATCAGCATCGCCGGGGCCAGAAGCAGCAGGATTTTCCATCGATCAGACATTTCTGCTGGTGAGGATCGGCCTATTGGCCGACATTTTCAATCCAGCCTTTTTCGATGGCGGCGATCCAGTCGGCCTGAAGTTCGGGCAGGGCGGCTTTTGCCAGCTCTGCTGCCGGCACAGCGGCGGGGTGGGTTTCGATTGCGGCAAATTGCGCCTGGATTTCGGGGGTGGTGCGGTCGATCTCGATCGCCGGATCGGCGCCCCAGATTTCGGGCCTGGCCTTGGTATATTGTGCCTCGCCCGAAAGGAGCAGGTTCTGCAGCACCAGCGCGGCCGCCTTGTTCGGCGAATTGAACGGGACGATCGTGTAATTGGTGTTCGCGATTGTCCCGTCTGTCAGCCCGAAGGACCGCGTGGTTTCCGGGAAGATGCCGTTCTGCACCGCCACACCGAATTCCGCCGCGCCATAGTTGAAGGTCAACCCTACTTCGCCATTGGCGTATAGCTCGTTCAGCTGGGTGATGGAAGTCGGGTAGGTCTGCCCCTCGCGCCAGAGGAACGGCTCGATCTCGTTCAGGATGGCCCAGGTCTTTGCCGCGGCGGCATCGTAGCGGGCCTTGTCAAAGGGGCCGAGAAGATTCTCCGCCCCACCGGCCGCATGGTAGAAGACATGCCGCACAAAGGCCGATCCGTTGAAATCGGGCGGGGCGGGATAGGTGAACTGGCCGGGATTGGCCTTCACCCAGGCGATAAGGTCGGGAATGGATCTTGGCGGTTCGGGCATCACCGCGCTGTCATGCGCAAAAGCGAACTGGGCCGTTGACCAGGGCACTTCGCAACCGTCGACCGGAACCCCGAAATCATTGGCGATGGCCGGATTCTCCCAGTTGACCAACGCGTTGTTGGGCAAGAGCCCGGTATAGCCGCAGAATGCCAGCCCGGCCTGCTTCATGGTGAAGAAGTTCTCGCCGTTGATCCAGATCATGTCGACCGAACCCTTGTCGGTGACACCGGCCTCCTTCTCGCCAAGAACGATGTTCACCGCCTCGACCGTATCGCTGATGCCGACACGATTGAGCGTGATGCCATATTCCGATCGAAGCCTCCCGCCGATGTCTTCGCTGACATAGCGGTTGATGTTGTCGGCCCCGCCCCACATGAACCAGTTGACCGTCCCACCGCGTGCTTCGGCGACGATCTGATCCCAGGACATCGACAACAGCGCATCGCCGTCGGCCGTATCGGCGTGAGCCATTGGCGCAAGTGCCAGCATCGCGGCAAGAAGGCCGAAAGATCGTGTCGTCATCCTGGTGTCCTGTTCCCTGTTTCCCGATCCATCAAACCGAAAAGGGGCTGTAATGCCAATCACAGTCCCGTTGCCGTGCGCAACCTTTCAACCTCGCAGCCCCGGGTGGTCCAAAGCAGTATGGCGGAGGCTGTTTCGGCTGCTATTGACGATGGTCAATGACACGTGCGGGAAAATCCGCGATCATTCTCTCCTGCAGATTTGCGGCCGACCCCTGATCACTTTCCGCAGCAAGGCTGTCATTCCGGCCGGTCTGCGCGGCTGCAGGGCAGGACGTGGTCGCCTTGATCCTGACCGTGACATCGCAGCAAAGGAAAAACGATGACAGCAAGCAAACCCAAGACTGCAAGCCCGACCGTTGACGCAATGGTGCCCGGCCCCGGCCCGATGATCGCGGTCGGCAGTGTGGCCATGCAAGCCTGGATGGAGCTTGGCAACGAAGCGATCCGGTTCGTGTGGGATCGGCTGCAACAGGACATCAAGACGCAACAGGCCGTCCTGGCCTGCACCAGCCTGGAGGAGGTGCAGCGGGTCCAGTCCGAATTCTTCCGCTCGGCGCAGGATCAGTACACGGCAGAGGCCCGCAAGATGCTGGAAATCATCGGCAAGTCGACTACTGCAGGAATGGTCGCCACATCGCAGGCCCGAAAATACGACGACGTTCCGCTGTGACGTCCGCTCGCTATCCGGCGCCATGAACGCCATCGAGGGCGGCGCGCGCCCTGGCCATGGTCGTTTCGGTCGTGCCGCTTGCGTCGACCCTTCGCCAGCCCGGTTCCTCCATGGAGGGGGAGGGCGCGGCGGTCTGGGCCCTGACCACGGCGGCATTGGCGTCTGACGCATCGCCCCGGCGCGCGGTGACCCGCTCGATCAGATCGGGTGCCGGTGCCGTCAGCCAGAGGCCGTGAAAGCCGATGCCGCAGCGCAGGGAAAGGCTTTCGGCGTCCCTGCGCTGCGCCGCATTCAGAAAGGTGCCGTCGAGAATGACGCTCCGGCCCGCCGCGAGAAGCCTTTTGGCGCGCGCCAGCATCCGGTCATAGACCGCATGACGCGCCGACGGCGCATAGTCCACCGCGCGCCCTTGCGCCTTTCGCTCCGTATCCGTGCGCAGATGCACCGCTCCCGGGCAGGGCCCGATACCCGGCGCGAGATCGCGGGAGAGCACGGTCTTGCCGGTGCCGGAGATGCCGCCGACGGCAATCAGAACCGGTGTTCGGTCTGCAAGATCGCTGCAAGCCTGCGTCAGGTATTGTCGTGCCTCGGAGGTGGAGGCGCCGGTCTCGCCCGTCGCCTGATCCGTCTGCAAAAGCACCATCGCACGAATGGCCGCGCGCACCGACATGAACAATGGCAGGGCCGCAAGGCCCACGTCCTCCGCCCCTCCGGCCGCAAGAAGATATGCAGACATTGTCGTGTTGGCCGGGCGGCGAAGATCGCGATGGCAGAGGTCCATCAGCAGGAATGCCAGATCGTAAAGCACGTCGCAGGTGGCAAGCCGTTCATCGAATTCAAGGGCATCGAACAGTACCGGCTGCCCGTCGATCAACAGCAGGTTTCGCAGATGAAGATCGCCGTGCGCCCGCCGGACATGACCTTCCGCCGCACGTTCGCGCAAAAGCGGCGAGAGCCGCGACAGATGCCGCCGCGCATGGCCGAGGGCCGCGCTGACCAGGCCGTCGCCGACCGCCGTCTCGAACGGCGAGAGGACACGCTGCAACTCGTCCAGTATGTCGCGGATAAGCGCGTCTCCATGGTCGGGTCTTGGCGGGCAATCGGCGTGAAACCGGTGGATCGCCCGCCCCAACGCCTCGGCCGCCGGATCGGTCAACCTGCCGCTGGCGGCAACCGTCGGCATCTCGCAATCTTCGGCAAAGCGGTGCATCCGCAAGACCCATTCCACCGGCGCCCCCGTGCCGTCGAGCTCCAGCCCGCCATCGGGCGCCCGCGTCACCGCGATCACGTCGCGATAGATCATCGGGGCGGAGGGCTTGTTCAGCGCCAACTCCCGGTTCAGCAGTTCATGGCGCCGCTTCGTCGTGGACTGGTCGAGGTAATCATAGCGGACGGCCCGCTTCATCTTCAGCGCGACATCGCCGCCAAGAAACACATGCGCGCAATGGGTCTGCACGTGACTGACCGGGCCATTGCCCGGAAACGCCCGGGAAGACCCCAGAAGCGGATCACCTCATCCTGACAATCGCCAATCGTCCCGGACATGTCGGATTACCCAGCCAAGCTTGTCACGCCTCTCACAGCCATAAGTCCGTTTGGGCGAAGCAGCCTTGACCGAGGTCAAAACGCCCGGCAAGCATCGAAGACGCGTCCCCTTCTGGCCGGACGTGCGCGGATCGGCAGCGAAAAGGAGAAACGCTGCCGCCTGACAGGACGCAACACGCCGCGGGGGTCACACCGAGAGGACGCCCCGCCGCTGCACTGCGGCTCGCCACAGGGGCCACCCCGCGCCGAGCCTGCACCGCTGCAGGTATGGACCCCGACGCGCCCCTTGTGGGCATCCCCGCAGCCGCGTTCTAACGATCTTCCACAGGGCCACTGAGGAAGCTACCTGACCGTCCGTTTGCGCAAGGTTTCGTGGTCTTTTTTCGTTAGCAGCCACCGTAGTTCTTTCTGCCGCTCGAAGTAATTGTGTATCGCCCGCCCCTTGGGCCCACATAGCAGCGGCTTGAGGAACGATAAGTCGAAGTCGCCCTTGGCGTTGCCGTCGGTTTAGATGCATAGCGTTTCTTAGCAGTCGCAATCTGCGTTCCCCAATCACAGGCTAGCCCGTCGCCGTCGCCGTCAAGGCGGTTCGGGTCAGACACGGGACCGCCCGAAGCAAGGAAGTATTTTTGCGCTTCGGCGCTGGAACCGAAATCGCTACAATTCTTTTCGTCTGCCGTCGGTCTGCCTGCTGTCGTTCGTTGGTAAAGCTTGCGTCCGTAAGCAGACGCTGTTTTTTGACCCAAGTACCAAGTTCCATATGAAGTTTCGCCGCGTGAGCCTAGTTCGGCTTCGACCATGGCAAGTTCAAGCGGCGAACTTGTCGTCGCTTGCTTGGTCCACAGCGTTGACGAACTAAGTTCTTGTAGCTGCGGCAAATCGCTTTGGGTTGGCACCGTCGCACACCCCGCAATCAGCAAAGCGCCAACAAAACCTATGACTGTGCTTTTCATCGTATGTTGCCCATATAAGTTCTTTGGAGATTAACCGCTGCCCGCGAAGCAAGTTCAGCGACCGCAGTTCCAGCAGCCTGATCGTGTTCACGAATGCGTGATTACTTCCGACCATCGCAGCGCCCGAAAGGCCGCTTTCAGGAGTCATTCTGTCATGGGTTGCAATAGGTTCAGATTTTCGAGCCTCAGAACTATTAAGCAAAATCAACAACTTACATAGGTTGAGTGGCAGCCCGTAGGGTGAGATCATATCCGTTTGATATCAACACATTGATTTGTCCAACAGGCAATGTGACCGGGACTGAATTCATTGGAGAAAAAGGCAATTTGTCCAACGCATTCGGAGCAGTCTGATGAGCGCGCCCCGCATCAGACAGGACGCTGCGTATCACAGCTTCGACGCCGATATCGCCCTGCGGGTCGATGTAAACTCCGCCATCGTATTCAGGAACATCGTCTTTTGGGTCCGGCACAACGAGGCAAACGATCTGAATTTCCATGACGGTCGCCATTGGACCTACAACTCGCTCGCGGCCTTCGAACGCCAGTTTCCCTATCTGACCGCAAAACAGATTAGGACCGCGATTGAGAAGTTGCTTGAAGCGGGACTGATCGTGAAGGGCAATTTCGCACAAGACAAGTTCAAGCGTGCGAACTGGTATGCCTTGGGCAAATGTATAGAGAACAGATCAGAACCAGATTCTAAACCAAATCCTCCACCCGGCCATGAGGAAGTGGCGGTCGATCAGACCTTCGATCAGGTATGGCAGGCCTATCCTGTGGATCGACGCCGGGACCGGACGACCAGTCTGAGACGGATGCAAGAGGCGCTGTCCGAGGTGTCGGCCGGTGAACTGCTTGCCGCCGTGGAGGCCTATGCGGCCGAAAGTGCCGATTTCACGCGGTCGAAGGTCAGCTTCTGCGATAACTGGCTGCGAGATGGGAAATGGCGACGGCATGTCGATGACCACAGGCGGCGCAAAGCTGATGCAGATGCCGCTGCCGAGAAGCAGCTTGCCCAGATCGCCGCTTGGGTGACCGCCCGCCACGGAATGTGCAAACACCTCAGCGATGGCCAGGTTCGGGCGGCGGTGCAGCATGGGGCGATCACGCTGGACGCAGCACGGGCGGCGGGGTTCCTGCAATGACATCGGCGCTTCGGTTGCAACCAGCGATTCTGAATGCATTCGGGCAAGTCACGCCGATCCCCGGCGGTTCCCTTGCAAACCCTGCCCGAAGCGCCCTCCAAAAGGCTGGCGAAGGGCGGGGATTGCAGCCGCCAAAGGCGGCTTCGATCCGGGACGGATCGGCGGCGCAGCCGCTTGCGGGGTCGAGGGGCGTAGCGCCTTCGCCGACATGTTGCTTGCAACATAATAGTCGGTCCATATTGCGTTCTCTCTGCAACGGGGGTGCGTGATGGCTGGCCCCCAATTCTTTCGCATCCAGTCATTCTCGCAAAAGGCCAACCCGGCAGGGCAGTCCGTTGCTCAAGTCCTTGGCGAAGCGGCGCGGCAACTCGAGTATTCTGCGCACGTCAAAAGCCCGCAGCCGCCGCTGGTGGTCTTCGGTCTGTCGCCTGACAAAGTGGCAGAGAAACATGCCCAGATGGTCGCTGAGGGTGGGGTAACGGTCAGGCTGGCCGATGGCACGATCAAGCAAAGGGCCGTGCGCAATGACCGGCACACGCTGATGACTGCCATTGCTTCGCACCCCTACCTGACCGCGCAGGTGATGCAGGTTGCCAGCGCGAATTCCGACTGTCAGGCATGGGTTCGCTTGAATGTCGCGTTCTTCCGGGCGCTCTACGGTGAACGTCTGGTCAGCGTGGTCCAGCATCTGGACGAAGAGCATCCCCATTTGCACGCCTTCATCCTGCCGTCGGGGGACCGGAACTGCTCGGCGCGCGATCTGAACCCTGCATGGACTGCGAAGGTTGAGGCAGAGGCGGCGGCGAAGTCACAGGGGTTGGATGCGAAGGCGGCGGTCAAGTTGGGGAATGCCGCCTACAAGGACCGCGCCAGGGCGCTTCAGGACCAGTATTATCATGAGGTCTCGCTGGCGGCGGGCCTGACGCGCGACGGGCCAAAGCGGCAGTGCCAGTCGCGTGCCCAGTGGCAGGCCCGCAAGGCTGAGGCTGAACGGACGGCGCGCGTGTTGCAGGAGATGGAAGCGCGCGTAGTGGAGCTGGCCGAACAGGAGGAGGCGCTGGAGGCATCGGTCGAAGACCTCGCAGATCGGCTGGATCAGGCCGAAACCCTGTTTGCGGATGCCGAGGCCGAAAAGGCCTTGGCTGCCCAAGAGCGGGCGCGGGTCGGGGTTCTTGCCCAAGCGGTAGAGAGGGAAGCAGCGGCCCAGAGGTCCGCTGCGGAGGAGGAGGCTCAGAAGATCAGGTTAAAGGGACAGCAGGACGCGGCACTGATCCTGACCGAGGCCCGAACCAACGCAGCTCGGTTGACTGACGAGCTGAAGCAGGTCCGGCAGGCTTTCGAAGGGCAGAAGGCCACGATTGCCCGGCATGCGGCTGCACAGGCTGCGTCGGTGGCGGTGCAGGTGGTGCTGGGCGTGTTAACCGGCAAGGTGACCCGTCGACCGGATGGTGCGGGCTGGGAGGTTCACGACAATGCTCTTCGCCAGAAGGTCGAGGCGCTGGACCTTGGGCCGGTGCTTGGCGAGGTGGTCGCAAGGGTAGCGGCGCTGTGGGAGCGGTTGGTCGGCCGCTTGACGACGAAGGAAGTGACGACCGAACGCGACAAAGCAGAAGCTGCACTTTCCCCAAGCAAGGCATCGCCGATTGATAGGGGCATGACGCCGTGACCCCGGAACTTGATGCCAAGATCGCCGCTTTGCGCCAGCGCAGGGGCCGGGCCTTTGCGGAAGCCGAAGCCGAGGCTGCTAGGCTCATCGCTGCGTTTTCGGAACAGGCGGAAGGCATCCGGTCTGAGCTTGCGTCCGAGGCCGGGAAGATCACCGGCCAGATGGCCTCGGTTCAGTGTCAGGTTCAGGATGCCGAGACGTTGATCGGAAACCTTGTCTCTGGCTCCGAAAGCCTTGCCGCGCGCCTTGACGCCAACGAGGCCTCTCTCCGGCGGCAGGCGCGCCGGGCCGGGCAGGCCCTTGGCTTTGCCATTGTTGCCGCCGGGACTGTCATTCTGGTGGCGATCTGGGCGGGCGTGGTTCTGGTCCAGGAGCGCGCGCCGAGGCCGAGGTGATCCGGGCGGGGAACCTGCGGGCTGTTGCCGAAGCACGGGCCGAGGGCGAGCGGCTGCTTGCGGCTTTGCAGGACGATCTGGCTGAACAACGCGCCGAGGTGGAGCGCGGGATCGAGGAGGTCGGGGTGGAGCTGGCGGGCCTTGCCGCTGAACGGGATGCGGTCAGGGCGGAATTGGCTGATTTCGAAGAACTGCGTGACCGCCTTGGTATCCAGGTGATCGAAGGGCGGACCCAGCCGGTGATCATCGTGCCCGAAGGTCGCGAAATCCGCCTCTGGCGGGCGGCGGGGTTGCATGATCTGGCGCGCTACAACGGGCGGATGTACCGGATTATGGATAGCGAGTGAAAGGGTTGATGGTGAAAGGACGAAATACACCCCGGCGTTCTCGAACGATCCCTACTTGCAGACGCCAGCTATTCGGGAAGCGCGAGCAAGAGCGCAAGGTCAACCATCTTCTGAATGGCATCTTGGGTGGGAGCTTTCTTTCTTGACCGATGGGAGGCCCAAATTTGTGCTGCCTCCAAAAATTGTGGACCTGCATCCTTGAGCTGTCCATCTTTATTAAGCGAGGCAACAAGATCAGCGTACTTCCTGCGATCAATCCTAGCATACTTTGCGGCTGTTCGACCGTCAATCTGAGTGTCCGCAGCAATCTCCTCAAGGCGATCACGAATCTTGAACCAGTTATTGGCCAGGTCTTCAAAGTTCAATCCAGCGTGCTGAGCTACCTCATCGGGTTCGACTTCCGCCTCTTCTTCAACCGCTTGCTTGTCGGATACATCTGCTCTTATCTGAGCGGTGCTCGCTGTTAGGCTGCTCAGCTTTTCCTCAATGTCCGAAAGTGATTGCTGAACACGCACCTCATGGTCCGTCAAAAGTTTTTCGGTAGCATCGAGTGCAGATTTAATGTCTCGGACTTTCCCGGAGAACAACCACCATCCAAGCAGAACTGCCGCAATAGCGCCGAAAAAAGTGAGCAGCCCAGAACCAAGCGTCGCTTGGGGCTGCGTTAGCTCAATGAACCACTGGGGCACTGCGAAATCCTCCGAATGTCATGGCTGCTTCAATCAGAAGTTGCCAGGCGCCGTCAAGTTCACGCTGGTGTTTTCCGGCTTTTGGCATCTACACCAGCTATTCCAACTGGCAGATACATCGGGTGGTTGAGATCGAGTGATCAGGGCCGCAGCGCAAACAACTCCTGCCCGAACGCGTGTAGCGGCATAACCTCGATCCCGTTGCCCATCGGAAAGGTCTCTGTTCCCGGATAGACGACGATCCGCCGGGCGGGGTTCAGGTCTTCGCAGGCGTGGTGAAAGCCGCGCTCTACCTTGGGGGCAAGGTTGCGCTTGACCTCGACCGCCCAAACTGCGCCGCCCGGCAGGGTCAATACGAGATCGACCTCGGCCCCCGCACCGCTGCGATAGAATTGCGCCTGCGTGCCGTCCGGCATCAGGGCATGGGCGGTCTCGATGACAAGGCCTTCCCAACTGGCACCTGCGACGGGGTGGCCCAGAACGTCATCCAGCGTTGTCAGCCCAAGAAGGGCATGCAGGATGCCGGTATCGCGCACATAGATGCGTGGTGATTTCACAAGCCGCTTGCCAGTGTTCGCGTGCCAGGGTTCCAGCCGTCGGACGAGCATAAGATCAACCAAGAGGTCGAGGTAGGAGGCGATGGTCTTGGCATCGACCCCAAGCGCGCGGGCCAGTTCGGCGGCATTCGACAGGCTGGATTGTCGATGCGCCAGCATGGTCCAGAACCGCCGCAACGTCTCGGCCGCGATGCGGGGGCCAAGGGCGGGGATGTCGCGCTCCAGATAAGTGCGGATGAAATCGCGTCGCCAGCGCAGACTGGCTGGATCGTTCTTGGCGAGGAAGCTGTCGGGGAAGCCACCTCGCAGCCACAACCGGTCAATATCGGCAGCAGGCACCTCCAGCGCATCTAAGGGCGCGAGTTCAAGATAGGCGATCCGCCCGGCAAGCGTCTCGCCCGATTGCCGAAGGAGGTCGATTGAGGCGGAACCGAGCAGCAGGAACCTGCCCGCGCGCAAGCCCTTGCGCCGCCCCTGGTCGATCAGGCCACGCAGGGGCTGGAACAAGCCGGGCATCCGCTGGACTTCGTCTAGGATGATCAGTTTGTCCTCATGCGCCGACAGGTAGAGTTCGGGGTCCGCAAGCTTTGCACGGTCGGCATCGGATTCGAGATCAAGGTAAATCGAGGGGCGCGCATCGCCCAGCTCTTGCGCCAGCGTGGTCTTGCCCACCTGACGCGGCCCCAAAAGGGCGACGGCGGGACTTTCGTCCAGTCGGGTTTGCAGGATGGCGGCGATGCGGCGGTCAATCATCCTTGCTATTATGGAGTTCAACTCCCGATTTGCAAGGATAAACTGCGATTAGAGGCGATCCGGTAGAGAAACTCGTGCTTCCACCCAGAAGGTATCAAAGTTGGCCCCTAGCGTGCGGAGAATGACCATCAGCTCAATCACGTCGAGCCGCCGCTCACCAAGTTCATACTTGCCGACGAACGACGGCGGCTTACCAAGTTTTGCCGCCAAGTCCGCCTGCGACAAATCCTGATCGTTCCGAAGAGCGACGAGCGCTTTCAGAAAACTGCGATAGGCATCTGAATGAACGCTTCCCGCCAAAATCCGCCTGCCGTTTCGCCTCGACAGGACCTGTTACCCCTGTATTGGGATTGCCCCCAAAATGGGGGTGATATATGCTGACAGTGGGCGTGGGTTTGTCCATTTGCGTTACTGGGAGGGAGTTGGTGATGACTGACGGAACAGCGCCCTGGCACCGCGCGGCAATCTCTCGGGTTTCAGTCCGGGGAGACGATCCAGCGCTAACCATCCAGCGCGGCAAGGTTGTCTCGATTGCCAACCGAGTGACCAGCGCGACCTACTCGGGCAAGTACACTGACCATACCACAGTGAACTCGGTTCCCGAGGTCTGGATTGCAGACGCTAAAGGGCAGGAGCTGCGATACTCTGATATGACGCTGACGCACTGTCGCGCCGGACATGAGGTCGTGGTCGTCACTGACCGGTCAGGTGTCGTTGGCATGGGTAACTTTTCAACCGGGCAGGCATGGACTTCCTCACGACTGAACGATGAACCCGTTACCGGGAGGTTCATCTTCGGCGTTCTGCTCCGAACGGCCATGTTCTTGTTCATCGGCCTGCTGATCGTGGCAATCGGTCAAAATGGCGGCGGCATGTCAAGGGCAAGCGGCGGGCTACTTGACCTGATATTTCTTGGTGGCATTGCAGCGTTGGTCTGGCTGCCTATCCAGTCAAGATTAGGTTCCAATCGGCGAAATGAGGTCATGCGCGACAGCATCCACCGCGCAATTTCAGCTGCAAAGAAAGCAGAGTGACTGAATGCGGTCCACTGCGGGCCGGGTCGATCCCTGTGATAACCAAGGCTGATCCTTGACCAAGCCGCCTCAGGTGCGGCATAGGCACCCCCCGTCTTTCAGGACCCGTTACGATGACCCACTGGTACACCGCCGATACGCATTTCGGCCATGAAAGCATCATCCCAAATGCCCGCCGCCCGTTCCGGGACGTCGACCAGATGACGGCTGTCCTGATCGAACGGCTGTGGGAGCGCGTCGGCCCTGAGGATGACCTCTGGATCATTGGCGACTTTGCCTTGGGCCCCAAGGCGAAAGACGAGGACTGGTTGTTTGGCATCTTCGCCCAACTGCCCGGTGCGCGTCGGCACCTTCTGGTGGGCAACCATGACAGTGACCTGACGCAAAGGCTGCCCTAGGACAGCGTCTCGCTGCTGGTCGAGGTCGACGACCCCGCGGCCGACCAACCAGTGACCCTCTGCCACTACCCGATGATCACCTGGAACCACGCCCGCAAAGGTGCGCTCCACCTCTTCGGCCACGTCCACGGCAACTGGCGGGGTAGCAGCAATGCGGTGAATGTGGGGCTGGATGTCTGGGATTTCTATCCCGTCACCGTGCGCGACGCGACCACGCGGGCCAAGACACAGGCGCAAAATCGGCACTGGAAGGATGTGGAGCCGAGGGGGTGATACCCCAGAGCGTATTGTAATGGCCACCCGACAGCGCATATCGTCCCAAGAACAGTCAAGTGTTTGATCGACATCGAAAACTATACTAACCACCGATTGTGACCGAAAATCTCAAGTTCGCGAAGAGTGCGCGTTTTTTTGGGGTACTGGTTGACAGTATCGCTTTTTGAGATACATTTTTTTTGAGCTGTGATGAGGAAGCAAGTGGGCCAACTAGACATAGATTTGAAATTGTATCGCGGCCAATTGATAAAAGGCACTCAGAGATTTCCAAAAAAGATTACAAATGAAATGATCCAGGAGTTTGACAATGATGTTGCTAGCGGCGAGCTTTCACGCAAGCTACTAGCCGCCGGACGTGCCGAGAAATGGCTAGAGAACCTGTATGATTAGTTTGCAAATGCTAAATCACCCTTTCATTCTTATGCCGCTGCTGAATGGTTTACCTTTTCCACGATCTGGATAATTTCAGCCGTTTGCTCCGGTCCGAAAAGCCCCGCGATGCCCATTTTATCGAGATCGGTGAAGGGGCTTTCGTAGAACAAGCCAGGGTCGATCATCCCGTTCTCGCAAAGCGCGTCGATGACCATCTCTAGAAATGTGTTTTGACTTGCGCTCATGTGGTTTTCGGCGACGAAGCTGCCAAAATGTTCCTTTGCGGCAGCCCGGCCGAAGCCAGTCAGTGACCTGAGGAAGGTGCCTAGACCGAGTTCTGCCTTTACCTCCGTCAGGACATTTGCATCGGCGAAACCTGTTGCGATCATCATGCGTTCCAGTTCGGCAAGGTCGGTCGTTGTCAGAGCCTCGCCTCGCCGGAGTTTTAAGAGGGCAATGTGATCTTTGTGTTCGGCAACAAAGCGGCGCGCTTTGAGCTTGAACCGCGCTTTGTCCACGCCAGACCCGATTTCGGGGAGATCAACGGGCGCTGTTGGCCCAAGTGCATCTTCGAAATTGGTGATGACGATTTGCGGTGCCTCGGCTCAATCAGGTCAGCCAGTCCGCGCAGCCGCCTCCTGATGTCTTCCAGTCCGTCGACCGTCAAGTCGTGCCAGAAATCCTCGGTCTGCATGTCAAGGATAAGTGGCATCTCTCGGGCGACCGTCGGCACATTCGACAGGCTTTCGAGCGCTGACGCAAATGCGACAAGACGCCTTTGGAGCTGGGCAAAAGCCGCATCACCGCGCAGCAGAAAGAGCTGGGCGCTCAGGACCAGGAGGTCGAACTGCTTTGCCGCAAGCGCGCCGTCGTCGAAGGCACTCGGAAGCCCCGCGACCTCGTCGGAAAGAATCAGCCGGGCATCGAGATCGAGGCTTTTCCAGCTCTCTGGTGCCTGAAACTTTTCGACGGATCGACGATAGTGGCGAATTACAAAGTTTTCGAGGTTCATGCCTGCAACTTCGTCCTGCAATCGTGCCTTAACCGAGGCAAGAAGCCCTTCGTGCCTCCCGACGTCCTGAAGGATGCCGATCAGGTCAACACGTGTCGCAAAGAGCCGTTCACCGATTGGCCTTGCGGCTGGAGCGTCGTTGACCGTTGGGTTTTCGTTGAAGAACTCCAGGTTCTGGCAGAAATCGAAAACTAGGAATTCGTCTTTGTCCTCACCGGGACCAAACAGATCCTTGCAGGTGCGGGTGCCGCGTCCGATCATCTGCCAGAACTTCGTCTTTGACCGAACGATCTTGAAGAACACCAGATTCACGACTTCCGGCACGTCGATGCCGGTGTCGAGCATGTCCACGGACACGGCGATATGCGGAGACTTCGCGGCCTCTGAAAAATCATCGATCAGTGTTTGTGCATACGGTATGCTGTAGTCGATCAGGCGGGCAAATTCACCCTTCATGTGGGGATAGTTCGCGTCGAAGCGTTCGGTGATGAACTGGGCGTGGCGGCTGCTCTTGGCGAAGATGATCGTCTTGCCCAGACGGTCGCCCCCAGCAACCTTGATCCCGTTGGTCATCAGATGCTCCAGAACCTTGTCCACGGTATCCTTGTTGAAAAGCCACTTGTTCAGGTCAGCCGCCTCGACCCGGTCCGGGATCGTGCCATCTTCATCCCACTCCAGCGCATCCCATTCCGCCTTTTCCTCCTCCGAAAGGCTGTCGTAGTCAATTCCGTCCCGCTGGAACTTCAACGGCACGGATATCGCCCGGGGTGGCACGAGGAAGCCATGAGGTGAACCACAAGCGCCTGTTCCGCATCTACCGCGAGGAGCGGCGGCATGTCCGCCGCCGCGGTGGCCGCAAACGGGCGATAGGGACGCGAGCCCCGATGGCGCTGCCGCTGATGCCGAACCAGCGTTGGTCGCTCGACTTCGTGTCCGACCAGCTGACCGATGGCCGCCGCTTCCGCGTGTTGACCGTAGTGGACGACTGCACGCGGGAATGCCTGGCCCTGATCGCCGACACGTCCCTGTCCGGATAGTCCGACGCGAATTTGTACAGGCGTTGTGCGGACTCTTTCATTGCCTGATGGGGCCAGACGATTGTGCGGTCGCACATCGCGCCAAAGGTGTTGGCCTGCTGTCCGCCCGCCCCATTGTGCGCAATCACATCCGGATGATGGCGCAGCAGCGCCTCCATCAGGTTGAACTGCGCCGCGATACACTGCCGAACCTTCTGCTCGGACTGATTGCCTTTCAGGTCGCGGACCGTTTCATCGAAATCGCGCATCAGCCCGGCGAGGATCGCATCCTGTGCTGTAACGGCATGAAGGTCGCGCATCAGGCGCGCGAAGACGCCCGGCAATGTCGGGTGCAGGCTGAACGGGCGGCGGAGGTCGTAGCGCAGGCTGTACTTTTCAAGGAATGCCTGAACCAGAACGAAATACCGGTTGGTCAGATCGCCCGGATTGAAATCTTCGATGGTCTCATGCGCCCGTTCAAGAAAGCTGACCAACGCCAGCTCCCCTTGCAGGTCAGACGCCTTGGTCTTGCGGAACGCGGCGCGGGACTGGTTGGCATTGTCGACGATGTCGGCAAGTGTCGTGGCAGGGTCGAGCGGGGCATTGCGGGCGGTGTTCAACTCTCGGAACAACTCGCAGAACAGGTCATTTGGCGCGTCGGGGTGCTTGGCGAGCTTCGACCAGACCTCGCGCCACATCTCGGACCAAACACCAATCAATTCGCCCCGCATGTCACAACTCCCCCCGGAACGCGCGGTGTTGGAGGGAGGTGAAGAGGGTGGATAAGTCCTGCTTTGATGACCTGAGCACCACGCCATGCTCTATCAATGCAGCCAACCGAGCTGAAAACACTTCTTACAACACAACCGGGGGCGCAGGGAAGCGCATTTTCTTCACCTCCCGCATATGCCTTGAGTATCCCAAATCGGGAATAGGAAGGTTGCGAAGCAAGGCAGCGAAGAATATCGGCTCATAGAGTTTCGATGGTTTCAATACTTTTGCACCATCTGCCCCTATGGCAAACGGGAAATCGATGTACTTCACTGCCTTAGTGTGGTCCCCGAACACTATTACCGGGCCCTGCGACTTGCAGACATTCTCGCTCTCCGTGTACCCGGCAACTTCCTTTTGTCCTTGATCGATCACTGGAATTTTTCCAGCGATTTGGTATTCCGTTTTTTGCACTTTTGGCGATTTCGCTGTTTCGTCACGACAGGCTTCATCAAATCCAATAGCTTGCCAGCGATCCGGTTCAGTTTTGGGGTCCCCGAACATCTCGTGAAAGATTGCCTGACCGAGGGTGGTCAGCCTATCTAGCGCGCGGGTGCGGAGGCGGCGGAGCGCGTCCGCCTGATCCAGTATCCCTGCAATCCGCCTCTGCTCCACTAAGGGGGGGAGTGGGACGGGGAATCCCGACAGTGCCGTCGGACTTAACCTGGGCAGGTTTGCGCCCGTGGCCCTGCTTGCAGCATAATCGACCATTGAAGACTGACGCAGGTAAAAGGCCAAAAAACGCTTATCAAGGCGTGGCCCTGGACGGATAGGCAAGATGTCAGTGCTGCAAACACCGTCGAATTCCGGCAGTGCGATCTTGGCCAAGTAGGGCCGGAGCTTTCCGTAGAGCAGATGGTCGGACGTAAACGTGAACTTCGTGCTGGCCAGATCGCCGTTTGCGACGGTTTCCTTTCCGAGAATGATGCCGCCGCTTTCAATATGCTCCAGCCCGAGATAGTCCGTGCCGTTCGGGATAAGATCGGCCGCTATGCCTTCGCGTTCAATCTCGGCAACCTCACCAAGCGCAACCACCGGCCAACTCATCCCAGCATCCCCTCCAGCCGGTCCAGGCCCTCGGCGATCTCGGCCTCCAGCGCACGCAGTTCGGCGATGATGTCCTTGGGTGCGGCATGGGTCACCTGCTTTTGTTCCACCTGCTTGTAGCGGTTCAACGACAGGTCCCATGTGCCGGTGGCGATGACGTCGGTGACCGGCACCATGAAGCTTTGCGCGGTGCGGGGCCGCGCAACCTCTGCCCCCAGATCGCCCCAGCGGGCCAGAATGTCGGGCAGGTTGTTCTTTGCGTGCTCTTCGGCCGTCAGTGTGCGCGCGGGAGTCGGTCCCTGCAATTCGGGCGGCAGCAGATCGGCGCGCTTGTCATCCAGGCTCAGCCCATCGGCGGCCATGTCATAGAACCAGACAGTCCCCGTGCCGCCAACGCCGGTCTTGGTGAACAGCAGGATTGCCGTCGACACCCCCGCATAGGGCCGGAACACGCCCGAGGGCAGCTTGATCACAGCATCCAGCTTATGCTGTTCGACCAGCATCTTGCGAATGTCCTTGTGCGCGCTGGACGACCCGAACAGCACCCCGTCCGGCACAACCACCGCCGCCCGCCCGCCCGTCCGCAAGAGGCGCAGGAAAAGCGCGATGAACAGAAGCTCGGTCTTTTTGGTCTTCACCATCTTTTGCAGGTCTTTCGCCGTCGCGTCATAGTCGAGCGACCCGGCAAAAGGCGGGTTGGCCAGGATCAGCGAGCAGGTGCCCGCATCGGCCCCATGCTCCTGCGCAAGGCTGTCGCGATAGGCGACATCGGCATTTTCAACCCCGTGCAGCACCATGTTCATCGCCCCGATCCGCAGCATGGTGCTGTCAAAGTCGAAGGCGTGGAACATGCGGTTGTGGAAATAGTCGCGCTGTTCGGGGTTGCGTAGCATCTCGGGGTGGGTGTCGCGCAGGTACTCCCCGGCGGCGACCAGGAAACCGCAGGTGCCCGCCGCCGGATCGCAGATCACATCGCTGGGCTTGGGGGCCATCAGATGCACCATCAGGTTGATGATGTGGCGCGGCGTGCGGAACTGGCCATTCTGGCCCGCGCTGGCGATCTTGCCCAGCATGTATTCATAGACGTCGCCCTTGGTGTCGCGATCATCCATTTGAATGTCATCGAGCAGCCGCATGACCTTGTCGAGAAGGGCAGCGTTGGCAAAGCCCAGCCGTGCATCCTTCATATGCGTGGCAAAGGAGGTGCCCCTTTCGGCCATGTTGCGTAGGAACGGGAAGACATGCTGATCGACCAGCTTCATCTTCTCGCGCGATTCGAAGTTGATCAGCCGCTGCCAACGCAGATCGTCATAGGGCCGATCAACGTGCGTCTCGTCGTCCGGATCGTCGCTGACCTTGTACCCGAAGGCGCCCTTTGGGAAAATGCGCCGCTCCATCGGGTGTTTCAGGGTGTTGGCCCTGGCTTCCTCGCGGGTGTGGATTTCGTCGAGGCGCTTGATGAAGAGCAGGTAGGTGATCTGTTCAATCACCGAAAGCGGGTTGGACACGCCGCCCGACCAGAAGGCATTCCAAATCTGGTCGACCTGGGACTTGATGGCACCTGTGATCATGAGCTTTGCCGTCCTGTTATTTGATTCTTATTGATTTTCATCCAGAAGGCTATTCGTCCTCCTCGTCCAGGTCGAGCCTAGATTGCACAACGTACTTGTCACCTGTGACCATGTGCGTGGCAGCCACAATCATATCCCGGTCTGCCGCCTCGCCCGATCGTTTCCATTTCAGGACCTGGGCGGCGATCAGGCGGGCTTCCTTCCCGCTCATGTCGCTGGCCTTGAACTGATCAAAAACCTGACCCGCAACACGGATCGCATCGTCGGTCAGCGTTGCAATGGTTGCTGGGTCAGGCGTTGATCGTTGCCCGGTGACCAGTTCGTGGAGGTCCAGCTCGAAGAACGCGGCGATCCGGCAGAGCACGGGTGCGGGGACGGTCTTCTCGCCGCGCTCATAGCTTTGGTAGGCGCGAAGTGAAACATCCGCGATTTTGGCGATGTGGGCTTGCGATGCGACAAATCGTTGCCGTGTACGAAGTAAACCGGCAGCCGGCGCGAACAATGGCAGCCTGCGCTCGAACTCGTCCCATTCAAGCGCTTCGAACATTTCGCCTTCTTCAGCAGATCGTTCTGTTTCTGCCCGCTTTCTGAATTGATAAGTCGTCATATTACCCCCCAAAAAAGCATATTCGTGCTCTTAGAAGTATAATTCCGCTCTCAATCTTGTGCAAGTGTCCCGTGCTGTGCTTCGCTGCGTTAGCAACGACAAGGAGCAAAACGTGCTGGAGCATCTGAACGAAGGGCGGACGCCCGAACAATGGGTCAAACTCTTGTCGTCGAAGGGCATGCGCCTGTCGTCACGCGCCTTGCGCACCAAAGCGCGTGAAATGGGGTGCTTCTACTCAATCGGTCGCGCAATGGTTCTCTCTCCGGCGCATCTTGAAACCTTGCTGACGGCCGAGGCCAAGCGTAGCGGTCGATGATGGCCAACCGCGTCGCCATTGTCACCAAGACCGAAGTTACACGCAGTATTGCGGCCGCGATGGCAGCCGGGCTGAAGATCGGTCGGGTCGAGGTGGACCACCGCGAGGGGAAGGTCGTGATCTTCCCTGAAGGTGAAGAGCCTCGGGCTTCAAGTAACCCCTGCGACCGGTTGTTGCGATGAGCCGTCGGACCAACAATACCTATCCGTATGTACGCAAGAACATCGTCAAGGGGCGTATCTACTGGCGTTTCGAGAAGGGTGATTTTCGGACCAACCTTCCCGGCCCTTACGGCTCGACTGAGTTTATTGCGGCGCATGAGGCCGCCATTGAGCGTGTGCGCTTGCGGAAATCGCGGGCCGCGACCGTGACGATTGGCTGGTTGATCGAACAGTTCCTAGGCAGCCTGCGTTACAAGTCCTCTTCCGCGATCCGACGGTCCACACTGCGGTATCAGTTCGACTGGATCAGGGAACAGGCTGGTGACCTGCCGTTTGCACGGATGAAGGTCATCCATGTCGAAAAGCTGATGTCGAGAAAGGCCGGGCCAAGTGCGGCGAATGGCGTGAAGAAGAACATGTCGATGCTTTACAACTTCGCTGCGCAGAAGTTGGACTATGTCGGGACCAACCCGGCTAAGTCTGCTGAGCGATCGAAGGAAAACAGCACCGGATATCACACTTGGACTGAAGCCGAGGTTGCCATGTTTCTCGAACGGCACGGCGCGGGGACCAAAGCGCGAATGGCACTGCTGGTGGCCTTGAACACCGGGATGGCGCGTCAGGACCTTTGCGGTGCGGGTCGGCACATGATCTCGATCCGTGACGGCCAAATGCGGATCGCCTATGCGCGGGGCAAGACGTCAGTGGCGGCAGATTTGCCAGTTCTGCCTGAACTGGCGGAGGAAATCGCACGCCTGCCGCCAGACCAAAACCTGTTCATTACGCGAGAGAACTCGCTGTTGCCTTACAAGGTCACCTCATTCGGCAACTGGTTCAGGAAGCGGTGCAAAGAGGCCGGTGTGCCTGGGTCAATCCACGGCCTGCGGAAGGCTGGTGCCACGCGGCTTGCAGATGCTGGTGCGTCGGAGTGGGAGATCGCGTCATACCTTGCCCATGCCGATACGACACAGGCGCGCACCTATACGCGCAAGGCAAACCGGGCGCGATTGGCCGACAGCGGATTCGAAAAAGTCAGGAAATTGTCCAACCCAGCAAAGTAGTTGGACAAAAGAGAGGAAAAACTCAATGCAGATCAATAACTTAGCGGAAGAAGTGGCAGCCCGTAGGGGAGTCGAACCCCTCTTCCCAGGTTGAAAACCTGGTGTCCTAACCGATAGACGAACGGGCCACTGCGGGGGTTCCTAGGCGAGGTCCGGGCCTTTCGCAAGAGAAATCAGCCGTCGATCTGCGCGCCCATTATGGCGATGGCCTGCTGATAGACGGTCGCTGCGTTCCAGGCCTTGATCACGGCGAAATTGGGCTCGCCCTCCTGATAGCCCTGGCCGGGTTTCCAGCCCTTCTGGCGCAGGAAATTCGCGGTGGACGAGAGGGCATCGGTGATGTTGTTCAGGTCGACCCGACCGTCGCCATTGCCGTCCACCCCGTAGGCAAGCGCATTGCCGGGGAGGAACTGGGTATGGCCAAGCTCGCCATGCTTGGCGCCAACCGATTGCGGGCTGATCGTGCCGCGGTCGATCAGCACCAGCGCGGCGATGAGATGGGGGGTGAAGAAATCGGTGCGGCGGCAGTCATAGGCGAGCGTCGCGATGGCCGAGACGACGTTGGTGTCGCCCATGAAGCCGCCGAAACCCGTCTCCATCCCATGGATCGCGATGATCACCCCGGCAGGCACACCGTAGCGCGCCTCGAGGTTGGCGAAGAAATCCGCGTTCTTCGCCTTGCGCGACCGGCCCTGGTTCACGATCGTGTCTGCCCCGCGGACCTGCAGGAATTTCTGCAGGCTGTACTTGAAGCTTTTCTGGTTGCGATCGGCGGAAATGGTCGCTTTGGAATATGAGGTGGCCATCAGCGCGGCGATGCCCCGGTCGCCCACCCCGGCGGCGGCGGCCTCCTTGGCCATCAGGGGTTTCCAGGATTCGTACTGGCCCCCGGTATCGCTGCATCCGGCGGCATGGGCGGCAGTGGAAAGGCTGGCTGAAACGAGAATGGAGGCAAAGATCTTGAGCATCTGCACGCGGTCACCCCTTGATTGATCCCGCGCAGTTTATTCGCAGGGCGGCAACAATCAAGCCCGGTCGGCGGGCAGGAAGGTCTGGTCTTCACCACCTTGTGAGCGGCCCCGGAACGGCGCATTGTCCGTCGCGCCGCCCGTTCGGTCAGTAGTGCGTGGTCATCCGGTGACCGGGGCGGTAGCAAAGCCGCACATGGGTGATCGGTGCGCCTTTCCACCAGGTTGTCCGTTCGGCCACGAAGACCGGTGCGCCGGATGGATGGCCAAGATGGGCCGCCGCCAGCGCATCTGCCGCCTCGGCCTGAAAGCTGATCTCGACCTCTGAATATGGCACCGTCGCCACAAGCCATTCATTCGGGCCGACCAGCACGAATGCTTCGGCGCCCGCCTCGGGCAGGGCGGCAAGATTGATCCAGCGATCTTCCAGCTGAAACGGAGCGCCATTGGCCCGGTGCAGGCAGATGAGATGGACGACCTGTGCATCGTCAGGCAGCCTCAGCCGTTCGCAAAGCCAGTCGGGTGCGGTCAGGATGTCATGCGAAAGGCGGGTGTAGCTGTACGTGGCGCCGGCCTTTTCGATCTCGGCCCGCACGATCGGCATTTCGAACCGGGCTTCGCGTCTCGGGGCGAGGCGGACCCGCGTTCCGGCCTTGCGCCGCCGGTCGAGAATGCCAAGGTCGCTGATCTCGCGCAGCGCCCGGTTGATCGTGGTGCGGGTGCAGCCGAATTCGCGGGCAAGCGCCACCTCGGCGGGCAGCAGCGTGCCCGGGCCCCAGGATCCTTCCGTGATCCGGTGCCGGATTTCGGCCATCACCTCGCGGAAGGTGGTTCTGTCTTTCGGTGCCGAGGCGGCGCGGGGCTCAGATGCCATCGGTCAGCCCCTTCACGGCGCGGCGCCAGCCCGCGAGGATGCGGTCCCTCTCCACATGGCGACCGCCCCGCACCTGGTGGCGGCCCGCCGACCACAGGTCGGTGACCACCGTGTCAGGGGCCGCGAAGACGAGACCGTCCAGGATCTGCTCCGGAGCAAGCGAACAGAGCGCAGGGTGCGACAGGTTGATCGCGACCAGATCGGCGAGCCGGTCCCTGGCAATCTCGCCCCCGTCGCGGCCAAGTGCCCGTGCCCCGCCCCGGGCTGCGCCAAGATAAATCGAGAGCCCGACCGACCCTTCCTCCGTCAGCATCACATTGCGGGCAAGGTCGCGCAGGCGCTGGCTGTATTCCAGCATCCGAAGCTCTTCGGTCAGCGAGATGCGGATGTTGCTGTCCGATCCAATGCCGAAGGCACCCCCTGCGGCGCGCCAGGCCGGGCCATTGAACGGACCGTCGCCAAGATTGGCCTCGGTGATCGGGCAAAGCCCGGCGACAGCGCCTGTCGCTGCAAGACCGGCGGCCTCGGTCGGGGTCATGTGGGTGGCGTGGATGGCGCACCAGTCGGGGCCGACCGGCGCATGGGCCAGCAGCCATTCGACGGGCCGCGCACCAAGCCAGGCAGAGATGTCGGCGACCTCCTTCGGCTGTTCGGCCACATGGATGTGGAGGGGCTCGCCCGGGGCAAGCGCCACAAGCTGTGCCAGATCGGCAGGTCGGATCGCCCGCAGCGAATGCGGCGCGACGCCGATGCGGGTGTCATCGGGCAAGTCGCGCGCGCCGTGGCGCGCCGCCTCCAGCAGTCGGGCGAAACGGCTGATCTCATTGCCAAAGCGGGTCTGGCCAGGGGCAAGCGGCTGTTCCCCCGCGCCGCCGCACGAATAGAGGACCGGCAGGTGCGTGAGGCCGATCCCGGTCAGCGCGGCGGCGGCGAAGATCCGGTTCGAAAGTTCGGCAATATCGGCATAGGGCGCGCCGCCGGGCTGGTGGTGGACGTAGTGAAACTCGCCCACGGCGGCATAGCCGGTCTCTTGCATCTCCATGAATACCAGGGCGGCGATGGCCTCCATCTGATCGGGCGTCAGCCGACCGAGAAAGCGGTACATCACCTCGCGCCAGGTCCAGAAGCTGTCGGTGCCACTGACCCGATGTTCGGCCATCCCGGCCATCGCGCGCTGAAAGGAATGGCTGTGAACGTTCGAAAGCGCCGGAAGCAGGGCCGAGACGCGGATATCGCCTGGCTGGGGTGCCGCCCCCGCCACAATGCTGCGGATACGGCCATCCGCAAGGCCGAGGCGGACATGCGTTGCCCATCCATCGGCCAACAGCGCCAGATCGGCGAAAATCACGGCGGGCTTCTCCTTATGTGTAGACATAATATCCTTAGCCTCATACACAAAGCTCAGGCAACAGCTTTTCCGGAACCCCGCCGAATGCAGCCCTCAACATACATTCTTGCCGCACGACGGGCTGCGACACTGCGGCCGGGGCAGGGTGACTACGGGCTGGTGGAGGATGCAGCACTGGTGGTCGACGGGGCGCGGCTTGACTGGGTCGGCCCGCGCGCGGAGCTTCCGGGCCGGTACGGGGCGCTGGCAGTCGTCGATGCGGGCGGGCGGCTGGTGACCCCGGGCCTGATCGATTGCCACACCCATCTGGTGCATGCCGGCCAGCGCGCGGAAGAGTTCGAGATGCGCCTGAAGGGTGCCAGCTATGAAGAGGTGGCGCGCGGGGGTGGCGGCATCCTGTCCACCGTGCGGGCCACGCGGGCAGCCGGTGAAGACGCGCTCCTCGCCGCGGCACTGCCATTTGTCGATGCGATGATCGCCGAGGGCGTGACGGTGATCGAGATCAAGTCAGGCTACGGGCTTGACCGCGAGACAGAGCTTCGGATGCTGCGCACGGCGCGCAGGATCGCCACCCGGCGGCCGGTCACGGTGCAGACGAGCTTTCTTGGCGCGCATGCGGTGCCGCCGGAATATGCGGGCCGCGCCGATGCCTATATCGACGAGATCTGCATCCCCACGCTGCGCGCCGCCCATGCCGAAGGGCTGGTCGATGCGGTGGACGGATTCTGCGAGGGCATCGCCTTCGATACCGTGCAGATCGGGCGCCTCTTCGCCGTGGCCCGCACGCTCGGCCTGCCGGTGAAGCTGCACGCCGAGCAATTGTCGAACCTTGGCGGCGCGGTGCTGGCGGCCGGTCATGGCGCGCTGTCCGCCGATCATCTGGAGCATCTGGACGAAGCGGGGGTGGTGGCGATGGCCGCCTCGGGAACGGTGGCGGTGATCCTGCCGGGTGCGTTCTACACTTTGCGCGAGACGCAGCTGCCGCCCATTGCACTTTTTCGCGCGCATGGCGTTGCGATGGCGGTGGCCACCGATTTCAACCCCGGTTCTTCGCCGATGTGTTCGCCGCTTCTGGCGATGAACATGGCGTGCACGCTGTTCCGGATGACCCCGGCCGAGGCGCTGGCCGGTGTCACGCTGCAGGCGGCGCGGGCGCTTGGGCTGGCGGACCGGGGCATGATTGCCCCCGGGATGCGCGCGGATCTGGCGATCTGGGAGGCAGAGCATCCCGCCGAACTCGGCTACCGCATCGGTGGGGTGCCGCTTCATGCCCGCATGTACGGAGGCGAAATATGGCATCCACGCCGCTGACCCCGGGCCGGGTCGCCCTGTCGAGTTTCGAGGAGCTTTTGCGCCGCGAACGGCAATTCTGCATCGACCCTGCCGCGCGCCCGGCGGTCGAGGCGTCTGCCGCCCGGGTGGCGGAGGCAGCGGCGGGGACCGAAGCGATCTATGGGGTCAACACCGGGTTCGGCAAGCTTGCCCACCTGAAGATCGCGCCGGAAAATACCGAACAGCTGCAACGAAACCTGATCTTGTCGCATTGCGCCGGGGTCGGCGATCCGATGCCCTCGGCCATTGTGGATCTGATGATGTGCCTCAAGGCGCTGTCGCTTGGCCGCGGCGCGTCAGGCGTGCGGTGGCAGGTGATCGAGCTGATCCGGAACATGCGCGACAAGGGTGTGGTCCCGGTCATCCCGGCGCAAGGCTCGGTCGGCGCCTCAGGCGATCTTGCGCCCCTTGCGCATATGGCCGCGGTGATGATCGGCGAGGGAACCGCGCTGTTTCGTGGCCGTGAAATGAGGGGGGTCGAGGCGTTGGGCGCGGCGGGCCTGACGCCCATCACCCTTGGCCCGAAAGAGGGACTTGCGCTGATCAACGGCACACAGTTTTCGACCGCCTATGCCCTCGCGGGGCTTTTCGAGGGCTGGCGGGCGGCACAGGCGGCGCTGGTGATCAGCGCGATGTCGACCGATGCGATCATGGGATCGACTGCCCCCCTCCACCCCGAGATTCACGCCCTGCGCGGGCACCCCGGTCAGATCGAGGCGGCCGCAACGATGCGCCGCCTGCTTGAGGGCAGCGAGATCCGCGAAAGCCACCGGACGGGCGATACCCGGGTGCAGGATCCCTACTGCATCCGCTGCCAGCCGCAGGTGACCGGCGCGGCGATGGACATGCTGCGCATGGCTGCCGGAACGCTGGCGATCGAGGCGAACGCGGTGACCGACAATCCGCTGGTTCTGGCCGACGGGCAGATCGTCAGCGGCGGCAATTTCCATGCCGAACCGGTGGGTTTCGCCGCGGACATGATCGCGCTTGCCCTGTCCGAGATCGGCGCGATTTCGCAGCGCCGGATCGCGTTGATGGTGGATCCGACGCTCTCTTTCGATCTGCCGCCGTTCCTGAGCCCTGATCCCGGCCTGAATTCCGGGCTGATGATCGCAGAAGTCACCACGGCCGCCTTGATGAGCGAAAACAAGCATCTGGCACATCCGACAGTGACCGACAGCACCCCCACCAGCGCCAATCAGGAAGATCACGTCAGCATGGCCGCCCATGGTGCGCGGCGGCTGATGCGGATGGTCGAAAACCTGAACCGCATCCTCGCGGTCGAGGCGATCTGCGCGGCGCAGGGGCTCGATTTCCGGGCGCCGCTGCTGACCTCGGCACCGCTTCAGCGCGTCCAGGCCTGCCTGCGTGCCTGCGTGCCGCCGCTGCAGGAAGACCGCATCCTCACGCCCGATATCGAGAAGGCGGCGGAACTGATCGCGGAGGGCAAGTTGATCGCCGCCAGTGAAACACCCTTGCCGACCCTCGGAGGCCACCATGAACAGACGCCATAACCAGCGCGACATCTACCCGCCGACCGGAACCGAGATCACCGCGAAAGCTGGCTGACCGAAGCGGCAATGCGGATGCTGATGAACAACCTCCACCCCGACGTCGCGGAAAACCCTCACGAACTGGTGGTTTACGGCGGTATCGGGCGGGCGGCGCGATCCTGGGACGATTTCGACCGGATCATCGCCACGCTGAAGGATCTGGAGGCGGAGGAGACGCTGGTGGTGCAATCGGGCCGTCCGGTCGCCGTGGTGCGCACCCACAAGGACGCCCCCCCGCGTGCTGATCGCCAATTCGAACCTCGTGCCGCATTGGGCGACCTGGGACCATTTCAACGAATTGGACCGCAAGGGCCTGATGATGTACGGCCAGATGACCGCCGGATCCTGGATCTATATCGGAACACAAGGGATCGTGCAGGGAACTTACGAGACCTTTGCCGAAGCCGGCCGTCAGCACTATGGCGGCACCCTCGCCGGACGGTGGATCCTGACCGCCGGTCTTGGCGGCATGGGCGGGGCGCAACCCCTCGCCGCGGTGATGGCGGGTGCCTGCTGTCTGGCGGTGGAATGCGACGAGACGCGGATCGATTTTCGGATGCGCACCCGATATCTGGATGCCAAGGCCCCTTCCGTTGACGAGGCACTGGCACTGATCGAGGGCTGGACGTCGCGGGGCGAAGCGAAATCCGTCGGGCTTTTGGGCAATGCGGCCGATGTCTTTCCGCAGCTCTTTGCCCGGATGAAGGCGGGCGGCCTCAGGCCCGATATGGTGACCGATCAAACCTCGGCCCATGACCCGCTGCACGGCTACCTGCCCCGGGGCTGGACCATGGGCGACTGGCGCGCCCGGCAGGAAAGCGACCCCAAAGGCGTCGAAGCAGCGGCGCGGGCCTCGATGAAGACCCATGTCGCGGCGATGGTCGATTTCTGGAACGCGGGCGTGCCGACACTCGACTATGGCAACAACATCCGCCAGGTCGCGCTCGACGAGGGGTTGGAAACGGCCTTTGCCTTCCCCGGCTTTGTACCCGCCTATATCCGGCCGCTCTTTTGCAAGGGGATCGGGCCGTTTCGCTGGGTGGCGCTGTCAGGTGATCCGGAAGATATCCACAAGACCGACGCGGCGATGAAAAGGCTGTTCCCCGAAAATGCTCATCTGCACCGCTGGCTTGACATGGCGCAGGAACGGATCGCGTTTCAGGGGCTGCCCGCCCGCATCTGCTGGATCGGCCTTGGCGACCGGCACCGCGCGGGGCTCATGTTCAACCAGATGGTCGCGTCGGGAGAGCTGAAGGCACCCATCGTCATCGGCCGCGACCATCTGGATGCAGGCAGCGTTGCCAGCCCGAACCGGGAGACGGAGGCGATGCTGGACGGATCCGATGCCGTGTCGGACTGGCCGCTTCTGAATGCGCTGGTCAACACGGCCTCCGGGGCGACCTGGGTGTCGCTGCACCATGGTGGCGGCGTCGGCATGGGGTTCAGCCAGCACGCCGGGGTCGTGACCGTCGCCGATGGCAGCGAAGATGCCGCGCGCAGGCTGGAGCGGGTGTTGTGGAACGACCCGGCCTCGGGCGTCTGGCGGCATGCCGATGCAGGCTACCCGACGGCTGTCGATTGCGCGAGGGAACAGGGCCTGCGGCTGCCGACGATTCTGGGAAACTGACGCCGCTGCCCGCCGGTCAACAAGAAGGGGCGGACCGAAGGCCCGCCCCGAAACTGTGGCACCGCGTCCGGATCAGTTGCCCGCGGCCTGCTTTTCCTCATGTTCGCGCAGCCGCTGCGACACGATCGAGAACCAGCTTCCATCGTCGCGCATTTCTTTCAGCCCCTCGTTCAGAAGTGCGATGTAGGCCGGGCCATTCGGGTTGCCTTTCGGCACGAAGACATGGGCGGTCACCACCGACGACAGTCCAGTGATTTCCTTCACTTCGTCGCTGATGTTCAGCGATACGATGTCATCCTCTGCCGGCAAGGCGTCAAAGGTCACAATGTCGACTTCGTCGTTCTGCAGCGCGCGCCAGCAGTCCACCTGGCTTGGGGCGCGCAGAAGAAGCGGGATCTTCGGCTCGACCAGTTCAAGCGCCTCGAGATCGAATGTGAACCAACCGTCGGGGCGGCAGATGCGCAGGCCTTTCAGCGCGTCATAAGAGGTTGCGGTAAGAAGATCGCTGCCGGACTTGGCATACCAGCCGATCACCACTTCGAAGAACGGCTCCGTGGCATCATAGTCGTTGCAGCGCAGTTGCATCGCGGGCGACAGAAGATCGACCTTGCTGCAATCGGGAAGGAACCAGGGGAAGCCACCGTCGAAAGCGCCAGAGGGAAGCAGATCGGACAGATGCGAGCCCCAGTCATTCACGAAGGTCACCGAATATTCCAGATCGGGGGCTCCACGCTCGGTTGCGCGGCGGACGAGTTCGGTGAACATGCCGCCTTCCGGAAGCTCTTCATCGGTGAACGGGGCATAGTCGCTTGCCGTCAGGAACTTCAGCTTGGGCAACGGGCCGCCTGCGGGCTTCGGCTCTTCGGTCGCTGCGGGTTCGGCGGTTGCGGTCTCCACCGGTTTCGCGGCGGCGGCCTGGCCCGGCAGCGTTCCGTCCGCGCAGGGGATGACGATCTTCTGGTTGATCTCGATGATATTGGGGCTGGCGAGCGTGTCGCGGTTGGCGTTGTAGATGGTCTGGAAACCACCCTTGACGCCTGCGCTGCTTGCAATGCCGCTGAGCGTGTCGCCCTTCTGCACGCTGTAGACCGAGCAAAGCTCCTGAGCGCCGGCCGATGTTGCCATGAGGCCAAGGGCGACGGCCGCATGGCCGAGAAGCGTCTTCGTGATGCGATTGGTGCGGGCCATCAATGGACTCCTTTGAGCAGTGCGTTGCGGTGGCAGATCAACCGTTCGTGACAAAGAGGTGATCCAGAATTATGGTCTCCAAATGGCATGATACATGCAATTTGTAGAGATTGATCATTGTTGCGCCACAATCCCGCCGGTTAGTAGCCGGATTGGGGGGCTGTCGGCTTATTCGAACGGTTTCGTTGTGGCATTGATCGCGATGGCCTGATCGACCAGCTCAGCACCGATTTGACCCTTGAACCGGTCGAAAACCGGCTTGAACGCCGCGCGGAAACCGGCGAGTTCTTCCTTCGACAGGCTGATGATGACACCGCCATCCTCAATGATAGCCTGACGGCTGAGCTGGTTCAACTCGAAGGCGAAACCATTGCGTTCGTGCGAAACCAGCCGCATCGTATCGACGAAAACCTTGCGCTCGGCTTCCGGGAGGCTGTCCAGAAAGGCCGTCGTCGTGAGGGTGACATAGCCGAGATAGTTGTGGTTGGTCTCGGTGACAGCGGCCTGCACCTTGTAAAACCCGCGCGTGTCGATGTTGGACCAGGTGTTTTCCTGCCCCTGCACCTTCCCCGAAGCGAGCGCGTCATACACCTCGGCAAAGGGCATTTCGATCGTCTTGACCCCCATCGCCTCGTAAACCGCCGCGGTGACCGGAGAATCCGAGGAGACACGGAAGGTCAGACCCTCGGCATCCCTGACGCTCCGGATCGGAACGGTGGCCGACATCTGTCGCATCCCGCCGCTCCAGAACCCGAAGGCGTGGAAACCGTCATCAGCGAAGTCGGCAAGGATAGACTGCGCCACGTCGGAATCCGTAAACGCCAGCGCATGCAACGGGCTGTCGAAAAGGAATGGCAGACTGAACAGCGTCGACTTAGGGGTGAACTTGTTCAGAACATCCACTGACGGCGCGGCAAAAGTAACCTCACCGCGTTTCATCGCCTCGAAAAGCGTGTAGTCATCCTTGAAAAGCTCGCTGTCGCCGTAGACGACGACGCAGTACTTGCCTTGAAACTTGCGGTTGATCGCCGTCGCAAAGGCAAGGGCCGCCTCTCCCTTCGGATGGCCCTTCACCGCTGTCACAAGGCTGAACTTCAGCTCTCTTTCACCGGAGTCACACCTTTCCTGAGCGACTCCCGAAAAGGGAACGGCAATCAGGAGCGACGCGAAAACTGCACCCAACATTCTCATGAAGACTTATCCACAAAGAGGACAGTTGCCTGTCGACTGATTGACATTTTGATAGCCGTCTTGGCGTTTCTTGGCCCAAGCCCAGAAAGAAAGATCACCCGATCAGCGGACATAATCGCGCACCCACACTTCGATGCGCCGATTGATCGCCCGGCCTCCGTCAAGCTCGTTGCAGGCAAGCGGGGACAGCTCGCCGTAGCCGACCGCGGTCAGCCGGACCTTGTTGGCGAGATCGGGGTAAGCGGTGACCAGTATTTCGATCACTTCCTCTGCGCGCTGCTGCGACAGCTGCCGGTTCAGTTCTGCATCGCCGATGGAATCAGTAAAGCCGAGGAAAAGAACCTCCTTGCCCTCGAACCGACCCGACGACAGGGCCGCGGCAAGCCGGTCAAGATCGGCCTGTGCACGGGCATTCAGATCGGGCGTGCCGGTCTGGTAGCGGAACGTCGCGGAAAGCCGCTCTGCGGAAAGCAGCGAATCCATCATTTCCCGCAGCTCGCGCTGCGCATCGGCATCGCTCGCCATCATCATTGCCGACGCAAGCCGCAAGCCCTGCTGATCGATCGATGCCGAGGATATCGACTGGTCGATAAAGCCCGAGGAGGTGACCGTGGCCTGCGCCAGATCCGTTCCAAGGAAGGTGATCAGCTGATTGGTGATCGGCGAGATGTCCTTGTTCGTCAGATACATGTAAAGCAGACGCGTCAGCGGATATTCTTCCGTCTTGATGGCGAAATCGCTGGGCTGGGTCTGGATGCCGCAGTCGCCGCGGATGGCGAGCGGACGTGCCGCGCCGGTACCGGAAAACCGCGTGTACCCAATCCCGTTGGGGTCGGCCGCAACCGCCTCGGCAACCAGCCGATCAGAGCCGAGCACCTTGGCATTCTGCTGGATCGTCAACCCGGCGGGGCGCATCACCAGCGCCTGGAACATCTCCGTCGCGCCGCCGTCCGCCGTGCTGACGTAAAGATTGATCGGAGCGTTGCTGCCACCGACCTCCGACCAGTTCGTGATCAGCCCGGCAAAGATCACCGCGGCATCGCCTTGCGAAACCGCGCGGATCGGGTTGCGCGGATGGGTCACGAAGACCAGCCCGTCAAGCGCGATGATCTGTTCCTGCGTCCGGCTCTGGAGGTCGCCAAGGTCGAGCTCACCCGCCGCGCGGACCTCGCGCGTCAGGGCGCGCCTGTCGGACAGTGCAACTTCGGCCCCGCCATCCAGCAAGGTCGCGATCCCATCGGCAGAGGTCGACGGGCCGATCTTGAAAGAGGCCTGGTCAGGCAGGCTGCCGCCCGAAAGCTCGACCATGAGGCCATTGTCGACGGTCTTGACCGTCCGGGTCTCGGCCGAAAAAGTCGATGAGAATGCGCGCATCAGATCAGGGACCATGCCGAGGCTCATCGTCCGGTCGCCGGCGATCACGATCTGGGCAGCGGGGCCATCCCTTCCGGACAGGCCGCCCCGGCGCATGTCACGGAGTCGCGCGCCACCGACATCGTCCCCACGCTTGTGCGGATCGTGACCGTCTTGTCGTTGAAGTCGGTCAGCTCGCCCACAAGCGAATAGGTTCCGTCAATCGTCGTCAGCGTGACATCCTGCGCAAACGCGGCGACGGCCGCACCGGCAAACACACATGAGGCGACAGCAAGCGTCGTCAGTTTCTGATAACGCATATCAGTTTCCTGCCTGAGTGAACTTCGTTGACATTCTTGACATCGTGTTCTTCGACTTTCCGTTTTCAGTAGGTTTTGTCACCATGGGTCCGCCCGGTAAGACGACCGCAGCGCATCCGGGAGTGGACTTGAACCGGCATATCCTGACTTCGAAGGCTTCCCCGACCCCCACCATAGATCATCGCGCGCGAGAGGCATCCTTGCCGTGATCTCGTCGCCGTTCCGCGAAACCGTGAAGCTGGCCTCGTCAATCTCCTTGAACGCAAGCAGATCGACAATGATCTCGACGCTTTCCGATACGTCGATCGATTTGCCCAGGTTCTTCTCGGACAGGATCACGTCTCCGGGCTGCAGGCCGTTCTCATCCGAATAGGTGATCGCGTCGACAGTCGTGCGCCATTTGCCGTCCACGGATTCCGTCCGAAGGACCACGCCGTTCTTCAGCTCGACCCAGCGGGTCGTCGGCGCCACGAGCGTGACGTGCTGGAACTCGCTTTCGTTCGACGGGCGGATCCGGACGCTGGTCGTCACCTTCCCCTGCGCATCCGGGATCGTCGACAGCCGGATAAACCGCTCGATCGCCGCCATGTCGGAAACCCATTCGCCGTTGACCGCATAAATGACCACACCGGGCTCGATCCAGGCATCTTCCTCGATGCCGACGAGCGCCTCGGTATCGACGGATGTCACGACGGGGAAGGTTTCTCCACCAACAATCTGGGGTTCGGTTTCGAAGGGCAGGGCATATTCCCACCGGGTCTGCAGGAACTGATCCTCGAGGATCGGAGTGTTCGCAAGCGGCGGACGCGGGATGACAGAGGCCGCCTTGGCAAGCGCTTCGGCACGGGCT
>JAAURK010000105.1 GCA_012032275.1 Tabrizicola sp. | reverse complement strand
CAGAGCTTCCAGCCATCACGCTGAGTCGGGTAGGTATAGTGCCCCGACGCCGTGGTGTCGTGACCCGCGCACAGGCCGTCATCGCAGAAGCGTTGATGAACGGCCATGACGCGGCCCCTTTGCCCACGCCAGCCAACATCACCGCGCGTTGGCGCTCCGCAGTGGATGAAGACCACGCCGCACGGCTCCGACAGACGGGTAAGGTCGAATGGGCGGCACCCGTCGCCGTTCTGGACGATCACCGCGACGGCCGAGCGACCCTCATTCTCGCGACAGTCAACATCTGCCTCGATCCCGCCAATCCAGACATCTGGTTCGTCTATCACGAAGTTGTGGAGATCGCAGCAAACCGTCCGGTGGACCTCGATTTAATCGCACGTCTGCGCGCCGGTTCTGAACCTGTTGATGACAACAGGGCATCTTTGATCGCCGCAATCGAACAACACGCTTTGCCGGTCCTCGAAATATCGACAACGCGCGACGGCTACTTCGACAACCGCCTCCTATCGGACCTGCTGCCCGACCCCGTGCCATTGCTGCGCGCGCACCCGTCTTTCGAGTTCCCGTCCGCAGTTCTCGCCTATCTCCATTTTCACGACGCCGATGCACATCGCGAAGCGACAGCAATGCCGGATTACCGCGCGGCTACGCACCACACGGGCGGCGGGACTGATCACGTTGGTGGCGATGCCGAGAAACAGGAACTGGGTGCGACCGACACGCCGCCGTCCGATCATATTGATAACGAGCGCAACAGCACCGCTCCCGGACAAGAGAACCCTGTGGGCGGGCCTGACCCGTCCGCCGTCGATACAGATGGCCAAGGGAGCGCATCAACCCAACGGCTGTCGGCCGAAGCAACTCGGGTAGAAGGCGAGCGAAAGCGGCACGAGCACGTCGCAGTCGAGGATGAAGATGACGACAGCGGGCGCGAAGAAAAAACCGGCGACGGAGGAACACGCGGGGGGGGTGGTCCTGTCTCCGGCGCGATGGATCTCCGCAACGATCCCCCGCCGGATGTCGTAGAAGCGGTGAAGATTGCCATCACTGGTGGCGGGTCCGACAGCGACGGAACCGGGGATGACATTCCGTTCACAGGTCTGGCGATGCCGACAGGTCAGGGTGCCAAAGACGACCCCGATGACGCATCCGATCAAACAGACGGCGACGCCGACACCCTTGACGCCCACGAGTCGCCAGACACCGCCATCGCCGACGATCCTGCGGGGTGGCTCGACCGCCTCTACGCCGAAATGACTGACACCGATAACCAGATCGTCCGGGAAATCAGGCACCGCGTCGCTGCTGCTCGCGCAGAGCATGGCCCGGCTGCCGGGGCAATCGAAGTTCCCAGCGACGAAATACTCCGGGTCAACGCAGCCTTCGTCTCACGCGAACTGCACAAGGCCGCGCAGGTTGTCGCCACATCAGCGAACCTCAACACGAAGAAAGCCTATGGGCGCTTCAAACTGTTGATTACGGAAGGACCGCCATGGCTCCGGTTGCTCGCCGCGATCAACGCAGCTTTCGTTACCCAAAACGATAAGCCCGGAAACCCTTGGTTCCGGCTCGGTAGCGACAAACTCGGCCCCGTTGCCGATACATGCCACAGGCAAGCCAAACTGGCGGGCTATGAGATCAGCTATCCTTCCGAAGCGCGGCCCGGCAACGGCATGGCGGGGGGCGGACATGCCTGACCGCCGCCGGGTTCCGCTCAAAGCCGCTCTCCATGTCGGCCCCTTCATCTTCAACCGGACGATCCCGGAGGAGCGCGCCTGCTCCGATTACCTGCTCGCCGCTCCGCGCGGAAACGTGCTGCGCGGATGCTCCACCTGCTCTTGCTCGGTCACAAGGCCCTGCGCGAGCGATCCGCGCCCGTCACCCGAGACCGAGAGGAATAGACCATGGTTCCGAGACTGAAAAAATCGCCACCGCGCTCCTTCTGTCGGTCTCTTTCACTGCGATGACCGCCACCGCCCAGACCCCCGGTGAGCCGCTCGTGATTGACGACCCCCTGCTTGCGGCCATCGAGAGTGAGGTTCGCGCAGGAACACCACCGTCGCTGGCCGAGCTGCGCGACCCGAACAGCGAGTTCTATCAGGAGCGCGGCACGTTCACCGTTGACGGTGCCCGAGTAACCCTGATCGAGAATGCCGCGCGTGGCGTGGGCATCCGGGGCGGCTACGCTGCGGAAGCGACCCGCATCAACGACCTGCTGATGGCGAACTATCGCCGTGCGCTCGACACCCGCTACAACTTCCGCCCGCTCATGCTCCAGAACGGCTACATCGTCCCACCAGCGATCACGCGCATCCGCAATGTCCGCCAGCTCTCTGGGCCGAACTATCTTTACCTGACGAATGGCTCTTACGAGATCGTCCGGGACGCGCGCCTTACTACCATAGCGCCCTCGTGGATCGACTATCTTATTCTGCCTATCCGGGACGTTCGTCCGCCTGACGGCATCACCATGGAGACGGACGAGGAACGCGCTATCTGGCGGCGCGCGTCGAAGACGGATGGAATGAAGGCGTCCGCGAGGCCCGACTTTCGTTCTCGACGGCGCTCGCCACACTGCACCGCGACTACGCTGGCATGATCCTCTACCACGACCTCGCCCGACAGGGCGCGGTGTCGGTGCCACAAGTGGACGTGAGCAATCGCGCGTGGCGCGTCACCGAAGACGGACGCCGCGCCTTCGAGGGAGAGACTACCATCGAGATCGTTGTGGCGTCCGGGTTCCGCAGGCGGAATTGATGAGCGCCATAGCCCATCACCGCACAGGCGGGGAGCCGATCCCGCAATTCCGCGAGCATGTCAACGACATGCCCGCGCTCGAAGCCTTCCTGAACCACGCCGTCAGCTTCGGCGCATCTGACATCATCCTGCAAAGCGGGCATCGACCCAGCATGAAGGTCGGCGGGCTGCTGCGCGCATTCGCGCCATACAAACTGCAAACCGATCAGGTGGAGCGCATCGCCTCCATCGTTGTCGGAGGCTCGTCCTTGCAGGCGACCATCGCAGCCGGACGCGCTTACGACGCGGCGTTTCAGGTCTCCGACAAACATGCCCAGAACGAATACGGGGTCGCGCGGCGGCTGCGGTTTCGCCTGAATGCGACCGGCATCACCGGCCGGGACAAGGGAGCCTTGCAGATCGTCCTCCGGCACATCCCCGCCGATCCGCCGACACTGGACCAGATCGGCTTTCCCGAGGAGCTGAAGGGCGAGATCGGCCTTGAGCAGGGAGCCTTCTTCATCGCTGGCGAGACCGGCTCCGGGAAGACGACGACCTTCGCAGCCTGCCTGCGATACATTCTCGAAGGCAACACGGCGATCACCGGCAACATCGTCACTTATGAAGCTCCCATCGAATACATCTTCACCGATGTCGTCAGCGAAACCTGCATCATCGCCCAGAGCGAGATTCCGACACACCTGAAGGATTTCGAGGAAGGGCTGGTGAACGCCATGCGGCGCAAGCCTAGCCTGATCGTCGTCGGCGAGATGCGCGACCCGCAGACAATCATGGCGGGCAACAACGCTGCCATCACAGGCCACCCCGTCTATGCCACCGTCCACGCGAATAACTCGGCCGTGATCCTGCGGCGGATGGTGTCGCTCTGCGACGTGTCCCAGCAAGCGCAGGTGTTCAGCGACCTTGCAATGAACTCGCGTCTGCTGATGAGCCAAACTCTGATGCCGAAGGTCGGCGGCGGGCTGATCTGCTCCGGGACTGGATCGTCATCGACCCCGACAGAGGAGAGGAACTGCTGTCTGCGGGCATTTCAGGTCACGCCTCGCTCATGCGGCGATGGTTGGAAGAAGGCGAGCGCGCGCGCTCGATGAAAGCGTCGGTCTCCGACGCGCTAAACGCCGGGTTGCTGACCGAAGAGACAGCCGCCCGCACCCTGAAACGATATGGATACCGCGCTGAGTAGGAGGTTAGGGCGATGCTGACCCGCAGGCAATGGATTGGAGGAATTTTTGCCGCCACGCTGGCGGCACCGGGCATCGTCCGGGCGCAGGCATCGGGTGTTGTCGGGGTCAACCGACTCTGGGTCATCCGGGCATGGGATGGTGAACAGCTTGACGCGCCGATCCGGCTCAGGTCGGACGATGGCAGCCGCAACGCATGGATGCTGTGGTCCTACTTCTGGCGTGACGTGAAAGACGACGATCAAGCAGTCTGGATCGACATGGCGCTCCTCGACCGCCTGAGCGCCGCCCAGATACTCGCGTCGGGGCAGCGCGGCGAAGAGACGCCCATCGTGATGAACAGCGGCTATCGAACGGTGGAACGCAACCGCACCATTGAAGGCGCTGCGCCGAACAGCCTGCACTGCATCGGAAAAGCCTGTGACTTCAACTTCCGTGGCCTCACGCCTCGCCAGACAGCAGATCTTCTCGATGCGGAATCCCGCCTGTCGAGCGGCGGCCTTGGCCGCTACGATGATTTCACCCATCTCGACACCGGGCCGCGCCGCCGCTGGGACAGAACCTGATGAGACCCGAAGACGATTCCTCCGGCTACGTCTACAACGCCGTGCCATGGCGCTACTCCGGTTTGAGCGCGCGCGTCTTCGGCCTCGACCCGCTGGTGGCGCTCCTGCCGCCACTGGCGATTTACGGGATGCGGTCGGGTTGGGGTTGGTTGTTCTACGGCCTTCTCATTCTTGTCCTCTGCCTGTTCGTCTACACGAACTACAAAGGCTACCGTTCGGTGCGCGACTACCTGCGAAGCCGGTGGATACAGCTTGTCGGGAGGGGCCGTTGGAAGACGCGCTGACCCGCCTGCACCGCGCCATCGACTATGCAGTCCTTGCCACGGCAACTGGAAGCCGCGACCAACGTGGAAAGCTCTACGCCAGATTGGCGCAGGTGTTCACCACACAAGGCACTGTCAACTCGGCGGAAACCATGGCCGAACTACCGAATTTCGCCGCGCTGACATCGGTTCTACCCCTCATCGTGACCGGCGCGGAGGGCAAATCACTGCATCCGGTTTGGGACTCGTCAGACTTCATTGCGCCCGCAGTCGCAGCGCTGGCAATCTACTTCGACCGCGCCCTCACGCCCTCGGGCGACTCCATGTTCACGATGACAGTCGCGCGCGCGCCCGAAGCACTTTGCGGCTATCGTCTGGAACGCCTTGAAGCCGAGGCCGTCACGACCGACCGTGCCGGGCACCGGGCCGCTGGCCCGATGCAGGAGACGGACTGGATGCGCGCCTCGATCCTGTTGTCGGGCGCTGCCTTCGCCTTCCTCAAGGAGATCGACATGATGCGCTTCGCCCCTCGCTACCTTCGCCGCGCCGCAGAAGGTATGATGGAGGAGGGATTTGAGCTGCCAGCCCCGCCGGAACGCCCAAGGCCCTTTATTTCGGCGCGCTGAGTGGTAAACTTCATGGACTGGCATTTTACAGCTTCGCACGCTAAGTAACGGTAATACGACATCGCGCAGACCGCCGGTTCTGTCGTTAACGCGATCACAAGAAGAAACGCGACATAACCGGAGCGCCGCGATCATGGAGCCAACAACGCTATGAAATCATCGAATGATCGGGAGTTGGATGCCATCACAGCGCGGGCCACACACGACCCTGCAATGCGGAACATCCTGAATGACCTTGGCCTGCACCAGTCAAACGCAGCCGAACTGCGCGCGGCCATGAAGGCTCTCGATCCCGCCACCCGGCGCGAACTCTCATCTCTCAGTCAGGAACTGGAAACCAGCAGCGGACGGTCGAACGACGCTTACCTCGCCGTAGGAGACTTCGCGCAGCAGGAGTGGCTGCGCCTGATGAAGCCACTCCATGACAAGGCAGAAGCGGCCATGAAGGACATGCCAGCCGCGCTTGCTGCAATCAAGACTGGCCACGCTGAGCAGTTCGAGCGGCACCGGCAGTCTTATGCAGAGCAAGGGGAGGTGTTCAAGGATGCGCTCACCGATGCGCGGAACCAGCTTCGCAAGGGAATTCGGCAAGTTGTGAAGGAAACCGGCCTCGGTCTGGATACGGCAGCTCGCGCGCCGCTCGTGGATCACCTGACGCGCTCCGCTCCTGTGCCTGCGAAGATCACCGAGGTCATGACGGCCAGCGGAAAGCTCGAAGCTGCCAAAGCGCAACATGATCTGGACCTCGAACAGCGCAGACACATGGGCATGACGCCCGCAGCCAACCCACGCCCTCGCGCAGATTACACGATGTAGATCGGCGCGACACAAACACCGAAGCGAAGCCGGTCTCAGGACCGGCTTTTTCATTTAGGAAACCGTCTGGCGCGCGTTGACCTGCTCGACCCTCATCGGTAAAGTAATGATTGAGGATTAGACAGGATGAGGCTCATGACGGACCAAAGCGCCCCTTCGACCAGTGCCGAGAACCAAGTGCTGCTGCGCCTTCTTGGCGAGATGATGAACAAGCGCGGCTCAGCGGCACCCTTGCCGCACTCGCGCTTGCGACATCCCTCCTCGCCCTCGGCGTTGCCGGAGGCACGGCATTCGCTGTCATCACTCGAATGGGCAATCCGGTCGCCCTGTCGAAAGCGCAGCCGTCGCGTCAGTCTCCGGGGCGGGACAACTTGCAACTCCTGTGCCGATGACATCAACGACCGACCCATCCGCCGCCTTGCCGAAGCCGCAACGGCCTCGGCTCTCCCCGGCAACAATGTCCGCATCGCGCAAGCGGGGGATGGACTGATCTATGCCTTCGATCCGAACACGCTGATGGCGTTCAGCTTCACAACCGATGGCGGTGCGACCCGCGATCCCGGTCGAACGCCTTCCGGCGGACGTTCGGGAAACGCTCGTCAACGGCACAGGCCAGACATCGCCCATCGTTTCGGGAGCTGCGCTCGATGCGCAGACCGACGCAGCCCGGTGCGGCTCTGGCGGCGTCGGCGGCATACGAAGTCCGACCGCCGTTGAACGAAATCCTGTCCAACGCGGACATCGCCACGGAAATCGTCAACTCCCTGAACATGGCACAGGGCGTGATCCGGCCGGGCGCAGATGGTGGCAGCGACCCCGTGATCTATGCCTTCTTCGATCCACAATGCCCCTTCTGCAAAGCCGCCTTCGCCGGGCTTGACGGCCAGCAGACGATCAAGTGGCTGCCGCTCTCGACTCTCGGCCCGGCTGGGGACCGCCTCCACGCCTACTTCATGGGAGAGGTCACGCTGTCCACACAGCCTGTCGAGGGCGGCGAGCCGACGCAGGCAGCAACATTCTCCGAGGACGCCGGACGGGCCGAGCGCTTCGCCTCTGTCATGCGCGCAGAAGCGCGGCCTCCCGAAGCCACCCTCTCCGAAGCCCAGAGTTTCGTTCTGGCCGAGAACGGCGAACTCTTCCGGCTTCTGTCGCGGGGCGCGGAGGACATGCGCGCGGTGCCAACCTTCTTCATTCGCAAGCCGGACGGGACAGCAGTCTGGTTGCGTGGCTTCTCCGATAACACCGGAGCCGAGATCGCGAGCATCATCGCTGGGGGAGAAACCCCTTGAACTGGTTACTGCGGATGCTCGGACGAAAGGGGCGGCTCGCCGTCCCTGCTTTCGGCGGCGATGTCCGGTCCCCCGTCCGGGGGCCGGGAAGCATCCGGTCCTCGTTGGCGCGCCTGTCCTTCGTCCGCTCATTTCTGACCAGTGTCTGTATCGTCCTTTCGCTGGCCGTGGTCGTTCTGGCCTTCCTCACGCCTTCCGCGCTTGACACGCAACTTTTCATCTCGGACGGGAGCGCTTTCGGCTGCTTCGTTCCCGACTACTTTCCAGAGGCCCAGCAATGACGCTCAGGGCCGTGTATTTCTTCCTCATGGCCTGTTGCGGCATCGTCGCCGCCACCACGCTCTTTCTCTCGGCCGTTCTCGTCTACGCGGTCGAGCCGGAGGAGTTCATCTGGCGTGTCGCCTCGGCACCGAGTGAGACCACATCGGGTGAGGACGCCTGCGCCCCCATCGTGTTGGAACAACCCGCTGTCGCCCTGCGCAGCATCTCGCAGTTTGCTACCGAGGCTATCCTCAGCGTCAACACCTACGACTACCTTGATTGGGATCAAGCCATACCTGCGGCCCTCAACACCTATTTCACCGCCGCCGCCGCGCGGGTCTACATGACGGATTTCCGGCGCTCGCGCCTCCTCGATACAGTCACCGACAGCTACTACACGGTGACGGCCATCACGATCCGTCCGGCGATGGTGATCGAGACCGGCTTCGAGAACGGAATCCGGTCTTGGACCGTCCAAATTCCGGTGATGATCCGCTACCAGACCGGCGTGACAAATGCTGGCGGCGGAACCACTGCACATACCCAAAACGAGGTCTTCACCGTGGTCGTGATCGAGCAGCGCCCGACGCAGCTCAACTATCGCGGGGTGGCCATCAATTCCATCACCAACCGGACTGTCCGTGTCGCGGACGAGCTGGATCGGCTGAATTAGCGGGAAGCACAGTGAGCAGGACAGAGAACCCTTTCAACAAAGGCCCGGTGCAGATCGACGCCGAGCGCGCCATTGCCTTCTCGGAACGCAAGGCGATCCGCAATGGCATTATCGCCCTCTCCATTCTCCTCGTGTTGCTGTTGGCGGCGCTCGCCATTCTGATCCGGGCGAACAGCGGCCTCTTCCCGCGTCAGAAGGTGGTCTACACGACGAACGCCGCAGCCGTGTGCCTCTTCGCCTCCGTTCAAGAACGCGGAACGATGACGACAGCGCTGGTGGAGGACTTTGCCGCCTCGACAGCACAAACCCTCTACAGACTCGACTATGTGAACTACCGCTCGTCCCTTTCGGCGGCGATGGATCACCGCTTCACCGCTGCCGCCCGCGCAGACACGACCCGCGCGATGCTCTCTAGCGGTATTCTCAACACGGTCGTGAGCGAAGGTTTCGTCCTGCGCGCGCTGCCGGACGACAGGCCCGCCATGCTTGCCGAAGGGATCGACCGCCACGAGGTCGATGGCATCACCGAAGACCGCTACACATGGGTGGTGCGCGTCCCGCTCTTGTTGGCCTATGCCTATCGCGGCGTCAGCAATACCCCAAATTACCGGCCGGAACCCCGTCATGTGTACATGACGATCATCCGCGTCCCCCCTACCGCCGAGAATCCCATGGGGGTGCTCGTCTCGAAACTTGTCTCTATCCAGCCGTCCGAGGCGTTCGACATCTCTGTGATGACGGGCACCCTTGGCGGCGGGACCAGCCCCAACAACTGATCCGCGAGGCCATCACATGAAGTTTTTCGCTGCAATACTGGCGCTGGCTCTGGTCTCGCCGCATGTCCTTTCCGCGCAAGAAGACCAACCAGCCGGACCACCGATCCCGCCGAGATCGAGGCCCTGCGCCGGGCCGTCGCAGCAGCCGAGGCTGCCGAGGTCGCAAGTCCTGAAGACATCGAACGTCTCAGGCAGTTGGAACTGGACGCCGAAGCGGCCCGCAATGCGCCGGGCTACGCCAATGATGCGCGGTTCAACATGAGGACGCGCCGCGTCGATCTCATTTCGGACGGGCAGGGGACGCCACACCGCACCATCGACATGGTGCTGGCGGAAGGCATCATTTCATCGGTCGCGTTCTACGACCACACGGGCCAGCCATGGCCCGTGCAATCCATCGCCTTCGACCGGAGCCGGGTGGCCGTCAACAATGACGGCTGCGAGGGGCAGGCCGCGCCCATGGCCGACATGGGCAATGTCATCGTCCTCTCGCCCTGCACCTTCTGGACCACCACCAACCTTCAGGTTCTGCTCTCGGGCGAAAGCAGGCCGATCCCCTTTGCGATCAGCTCCGGGACACGGGAAGCCGACATTCAGGTTGATGGCCTCGTGACCGTGGCCCTGCAATCCGATGCCGCGCGGCCCTTCGGCCGAGACAGGCTCGGCAACCTCGACACGTCATGGGTGCGTCCGGTTTCCCGAACGCTGACCATCGACCCCATCGACTACTCGAACGGCGGAACCTACCCGGTCTTCGTCGCGCCCGGCGTGACCACCGATATCGGATTCATGGATGAGAACCGCCAACCGTGGCCTATCGCCGAGATCGCATTCGCGCCGGGCATCGTGGCCGTCAACGGTCCTTGCGACGAGGAAGCTGGCGGCGTGAAAACTCTCGCCTTCGACGGTGAGGAACAGCCGACAACGATGTATCTCACCCCCTGTCAAGACACTACGGCGACAGTCTCCGTCCGCATGGCGGGACGCGCCGGGGCGCTTTCACTGGTCATTAGCCCGGCACGGTCGGGGACCGTCCAGCCTGACGGCACCCTTTCCTCGTGGTGCCGGGAACTCGCCCTACCGCGCGCCCGCCACTGCTGCAACGGCCGCTGGACCGGGCGCACCCTCCTACCGCACCACAGCGAACTTCACCCATGACCGCTTCCTTGACGAGTTCCTCTTCGGCACCCCACCTCAGGGAGCGACACGCGCGATCATCACGGGCGGGCAGGGGATCGAGGGCTGGGTCTTCGACGGGGCGCTCTACATCCGGGGGGCATTCACCGTCCTGAACCCGGCCTACGATGCAAACGCCCAATCCCGCGAGGGCACCCTTTCCGTCTACAAATACGGCCCCCCTGTGAGCCGCATTCTGGCGACCGACACCTCCGGCCGCGAGTTCGTCCTGTCCATCACATACTGATCTGCGGAGGATCGAAACATGAGAGCCATTCTCGCCGGGATCGCGGGCACGTTCGTCGCCGTGATCGGAATCATCATCTTCTTTCTGCTCGGGCAGACGGACCAGCAGGCGCTGGACGCGGCCGCCCTCCGCCAGATGTCTTGGCCGAGAGGGCAGCTCCGGCCTCACGGGCCGACCCGATGACGCCCGTTACAGAGGAGGAGGCCGAGCGGCGGTCGGAACTCCATGAACGGCTTGCGGTGCCCGAAGCGGAGCGCCTCGCAGCGGTGATGGCACCGTCTGTCATCACAGAGGTTCGCGACGGCACACCTGACGACCCGATCTCGGTCGAATTGTTCGGCGACTTGGGCTTGACCACCACGCCCGAGGCAGAGCGCGCAGAACCGGAACCGGAACCTCTGCCGGAACCCGAGCCTGTTGCTGCCGAACCCGAGCCGGAACCCGAGCCGGAGCAGCCTCGCTGGAACGCTGGCGATTTCCGCGACCGTTACCGTGTCGGGATGGAGACGCCCGGTCGCGCCTATGGCGTTCGCAACTTCGAGCTTCCGGCGGAGGTCGATCCCGAAGGACGCGATGATGGCGCTTGGCTCTTCGGTCCCTCACTGCTCGATACTCCCTTCGCAAGGACTGAGGCCGACAGGGCAGCGCTGCGAGTGGCCCTTGGGCTGGATCGCTGGGAAGCCAGCAGTCTCTGGGGTCGCCGCGACGACCGCTTCGGGGAACCCGTGCTCGTGGCCGATGGATACGGCAATCAGGACTACAGCCTGACCGATCCTGTTGTCCGCCCGCAGTTCGACTGGCCAGCGGTTGAAGGCTTCGGTGCGCCTGAGATGGACGAACGCAGCGCCGCCCGTCCCGCCATGATCGGCACCGACGCGAATGGGATGCCCTACACCACCAGCGACGGGCCGAACCCCTATCTCGCCGCTCAATCCGGCGCTGTCGTGCTCGCCCGGAATGGCGACCTCCTTTTCGCCCGGCTCGTCTACGGCTTCAATTCGGATGATGTGCGCGGCCTGCCGATTTACGCGACCATCACAGACTTCCTGCCCAACGGGACCATCGGCCCCCTGAATGGCGCGCGCGTTCAGGGGCAGGTCGCCTACAGCAGCCACAACGCGGCAATCATCTTCGACACCCTTGTCCTACAGAACGGTCGCGAGTTCCCGATCAGCGCCATCGCCGTTTCGGACGATGGTGGCACCGGGGTGGCGGATCGCGTCAACCGCCATACCCTCGCCCGCTACGGCTCACTCTTCCTTGCCGGGATCATCCAAGGCGTCGGAGAGGTCGCGCAAATCCGCCTTGCGCCGCCGGACAACAGCGGCGGCACCGTCATCATCAATGATGGCGGCGGGACGGTGAATGTGGATGGCAACGACGATGAGCCGACTGATAAAGAGATCATCGCCGGGGCGCTCGCGCCCGTAGGTCGCAACCTGACCACCGTCGCCTCGGCCGGGTTCAATCGACCGCCGACGATCTCGGCCCCGGCGGGGATGCCCTTCGCCATCGTCTTCCTCACCACGGTCGTCTCCGATCCGGCGGAAGGGCGCACCGCGTTCAATCCCC
>JAAURK010000104.1 GCA_012032275.1 Tabrizicola sp. | reverse complement strand
GTGCGCAAGGCGATCATCCCCGCGGGCCAACCCCTGCCGCCCCAGCCCTCGCTGAACGAGATCAGCCCCGAAGCGCTCGCCTCGGTACGCGAGGTGGAAAAGCGTGCGCGCAAGATCACCCTGATGGAACTGACCGAACGCACCTGCAAATGGCCGATCGGCGACCCCGCGACCGATGACTTCTGGTTCTGCGGGCTGCCGTCGCTGCCTGGAAAGCCCTATTGCGAGGCCCATGTCGGCGTCGCCTTCCAGCCGATGAGCGCCCGGCGCGATCGCAGGCGGTAGTGCCGGGCCTTGCCCGCGGGTCCGTGCAAGCCGGACGGCGGATGTTTTGCCCCTGACGCCGGATTGGCGTGCTGTTCTGCGAAGGCAGAGCAACGGCTTGGGCACAAGGGACGAGCGGCCTTCATCATGCTTCTGGATCACGGCTACCTTTCTCCCAGCCGTCGGAGAGCATGGGGGCGGGCAGAACCTGTCCCACGGCGCGCCCCTTCATGCAGGAGACACCACTGCACCATCAAATGCCGGGATCAAACACCTGGCCCGCAGCGCGCCCAACGCCCGCTGGAACCGGAAGCCCTCCTGTCCGACCTGGATGCAACCAGCGTTTCCGGCATGTCAGGACGCGCCCGGCACAGTCCGGGCAGCGCGGTTGTAGCGGATGAACGGCGTCACCTGGCCCACCCTATCATAGAGCTCCCGGGCGGTCCTGTTGCCTTCCTGCGTCAGCCAATAGACCGACGGCGCGCCCGCGCGGTCAGCCTCGGCATAGACCGCCTCGATCAGCGCGCGGCCAAGGCCCCTTCCCCGCCCCTCCGGGGCGACGTAAAGATCCTGCAGATAGCAGCAGTCTTCGATCTTCCAGCAATGGCGGTGAAAAAGGTAATGCGCGAGGCCCATCGCCCGTCCGTCGACCTCGGCAATCAACCCGTTGAAATCACGGGGATCATGACCCAGAAGCCGGGCGAATGTCGAGGCGTGGACCGCCTCTGGGACCGCGGTTTCATAGAAGGTCAGATAATCCGTCCAAAGCGCGCGCCAGAAGGGCTCGTCGCTTTTTCGCAGGGCGCGGATGATCGGGGCCACGGGTGTTTCCCCCTGATGCTGGATGCCGCTGCAGTCTGCCCCCTCCGGCCCGCCGTCACAAGCGGCGTTTCCCGACTGGCCCTTGCCGCCCGCGCATCCTAGTCTGGCGAAAACCGCGCGAGGAGAGCACCGGACATGACCGCCACCCTGCAACAAAGATGGGTTCTCGCCCTGATCGGGGCGGCCGGTGCCGCCGCCTTCTACGGCCTTCTGGAACTGACCGACAATAACGTCCTCTCAAGCGGCAGGGCCATCTCGCTCGCCGCCTTCATCTGCACTTTTTTCGGCGGAATTCTTGCCGCCGCAGGCCCCATCGGCCTTCGCAAGGCGGCCCTTGGCGCGCTGGTCATTGCGGCGGTGACGGCAGGCCTTGTCGCGCTGAAAGTCTGGAGCCGTGGCGACGGCGACATCTTCTTCGAAGCGCCGCTCACCTTTCTCGCCGCCTTCACCGTCGCCACATTGCCCCTGCCCTTCCTCATCTCCTGGTCCGGCCCCGGCTGGCGCGACTATCCGACCCTGTTCTTCGAAGCCTGGTCCATCACCGTCCGCTCTGCCGCTGCCGGAGCGTTCACCGGCCTAGTCTGGCTGGTCATCTCCCTGTCGGACGCGCTTTTCCAGCTGATCGGACTTGAGGTGATCTCGGATCTGCTGGACATCACGATCGTGCCATTCCTCATCACCGGCGCTGTCCTTGGCCTTGCGATGGCCGTCGTCCACGAATTCGCCGATCTGTTGTCGCCTTATCTTGTGCTCCGTCTGTTCCGGCTGTTGCTGCCGGTCGTGACCGCGGTGATGGCGGTTTTCCTCGCCACCCTGCCGTTTCGCGATCTTGACGGGCTTTTCCAGGACTTCTCGCCCGCCATGGTGCTTTTGACCATGGTCGCCACGGGCATCGCGCTGGTTTCCATCGCCATCGACCAGACCGATGAAGAGGCGACGGCCAGCCCCTTCCTGCGGGCCGCCGCGCAGGTTCAGGCCCTGATCCTGCCGGTGATGGCGGGATTTGCGGCATGGGCGCTCTGGACCCGGATCGACCAGTACGGTCTGACGCCGGAACGCATCTTCATCTCTATCCTCGCCATTTTCGCCCTGGGCTACGGTCTTTTCTACGCGCTGGCCGTCCTTCGCCGCACCGCCTGGATGGCGCGCATCCGACGCACCAACCTCTGGATGGCGCTGGCCGCAATCGTCACTGCAGCGCTCTGGTTGACCCCTTTGCTGGATGCCGAACGGATATCCGCGCGAAATCAGCTGGCCCGGTTCGAGGCCGGACAGACGCCGCTCGATCAGCTTGACATCTATCAGATCGGCAGTTGGGGCGCAGCGGGAGAGGCCGCGCTCGCCGCCCTTGAAGCAAAGGCGAAAGAGCCCGGTCAGGAAGCGCTGGCAAACCGCCTTGCACCAGACGCCGCCGTGCCCCCAAGCCGCGAGGCGCTGGTCGCGGAGCTCATCCCCCTCCTGCCGTTGCAGCCGCCCACCGCGACCGGAACGCGCGATGTCCTGATCGGCGCGCTGGTCGATTACGAACTTGCCGACTGGATCGCCTCCTGCAAGCGCCTGCAACCTGACGGGCGGGCCGGATGCGTTCTGGTCGTGGCCGATCTGCTGCCCGACCAGCCGGGGGAGGAAGGCATGATCATCCTTTATCAGGGAGATCGGTACTACCACGTCTTGGGCGTTTACGTTCAGGACGCGAGGCTTGCCCAGCGCGAGGCCCGGCGGACCGATGGTTCCTACCTCACGACCGAGGATGCGGAGGCGCTTCTGCGCGCCTATCAGGACGGGATGCCGCCGCTGGCCCCGGCGCGGCTCAACCAGCTTGGAACCGACAGCCGCGCGATCACGATTCTGCCCTGACTGGCCGTAGGTGAATTCGTTAACCTTTGGTCGATAGCCTGCGCCTATCACAAAGGGGAAGACGGCGAGTGCATGGTTTGATGTTGCGGTCCTTGCAGGGATATCTGCGCGATACGTTTGGTGCGGTGTCGTGGGATGCGATCGTGCGCGCCTCCGGTCTCGGCGTCTCTCATTTCGAAGCGATGCTGCCCTATGACCTCACCCATGCCGACCGTCTGGCCGCGGCCGCTTCCACTGTCCTGCGCCGCCCGACAGAGGCTTTGTGGGAGGATATGGGCACCTATCTGGTGACCAACCAGGCCTATGAAGGCATGCGCCGCCTGCTTCGGTTCGGCGGTACCGGGTTCGTCGACTTCCTGCACTCGCTGGAAGATCTGCCCGATCGCGCGCGGCTTGCGCTGCCGGATCTGACCGTCCCCGATCTGGCGGTGGAAGAGGTGCAGGCCGCCCATTTCCGCCTCACCTACCGCTTTCACGTCGCCGGAACCGGGCCGGTGCTTCTGGGTATCCTGCGCGCCATGGCAGATGATTATGGAACGCTGGCGCTGATCGATCTGGAACACAGCGGCGAGGGTGGCGGGGTGATTTCGATCCAGGTGTTGAAGATGCATCACGCGAAGGCGCGGCCGTTCGTGCTTGTCCGTCCGGTGATGTGAATGCTTGGACCAATGCCGAAGGGCCTTGCCCCCATCGATGCAATTTCCCTGCGCCGGCTGATGCCGATGCACATGCTGCTTGGCCCCGGTGGCGAGGTGATCGGCCATGGCCCGACCCTCTCGCGTCTCTGGCCGGGGGAGCGGCTGGATGGCAAGCTCTTTCACGAGCTTTCGAGGTGCGCGCACCGGGGTCCGCCCATACGATCAACGATCTTCTCGCCCGTTCGGCACATCGCTTTCGCCTGATGCCGCGGCACGGGCCGCGCATCGGGCTGCGCGGGGTCGCAGCACCGCTGCCGCAAGGCGCGCTCGTCAACCTGTCCTTCGGGATCGACATCGTCGCCGCGGTCCGCGAATTCGGCCTGACCGACGGCGATTTTGCCGTGACCGATCTGGCCATGGAACTCCTTTACCTCGCCGAAGCGAACGCCTCCGTCACCCGGGAATTGCGCGGCCTGACCCTGCGGCTGGAAGGCGCACGCCTTGCCGCCGAGGAAGAGGCGATGACCGACCGGCTGACGGGGCTGCGCAATCGCCGCGCCGCCGACCAGTTTCTTGCGCGGGTCTGCGAGGCGGGCCTGGCCTTTTCCGTGATGCAGATCGATCTCGACTTTTTCAAACAGGTGAATGACAGCCTTGGCCATGCCGCCGGGGACCATGCGCTTGTTCATGCGGCGGATGTCCTGCGCAACCAGATCCGGGACAGCGACTGCGCGGCGCGCATCGGTGGGGATGAGTTTCTGGTGATCCTCGTCGGGTCCGGTCGTGCGGAAAACCTGCTGGCCATGGCAGACCGTATCGTCGCGCTGATCTCGCAGCCGCTTTTCTTCGAGGGGCAGCCCTGCCAGGTGTCGGCCAGTATCGGGATCGTGCGGTCGGACGACTATGCCGCACCCGATCCTGACATGATGCTCGCCGATGCCGATGCCGCGCTTTACGAGGCCAAGCGCGCGGGCCGCGGCAGGGCAACCCTGACCGCACCGGAACCGCGCCGCGTGGCACCCGAACCTCCCCCGCCCCTCGCGCAGCGAACCGGCTGAGGCAGGCGCATTGCCCCGGTTTCGGGCCCCGTGACCGGAGCCCGGGCCGCAAGAGGGGCGGCGCCGGAGAGCACGATATCACAAATTACGACTACTTATCAATGGAATACCGCCCGAACCCCGGCTAGAAATCCGTCGGCGCCCCGCCTTCCTGCTTTCGCCGCTCCACAAAGCGCCGCAGCTCTTCCTGATCATCGCCGTTCATCTCTGGCGCTTCGAATTCGGCGAGGATCTGCTTGTAGATCCGATGCGCCCTTTCCGTCGTCCAGACAGCACCGTCGATCTGCCAGGCCTCGTAGTTCCGCCAGTCCGACGCGATGGGCGCATAGAAGGCGGTCTGATAGCGGTCCTGCGTGTGCTGGCAGCCGAAGTAATGGCCGCCCGGCCCCACCTCGCGGATCGCATCGAAGGCAATGTCATCCGCGCCGGTGGCAAAGGTCGCCTCCTCGAAATAGCGCTGGATCATCTGCAGCACTTCGCAATCCATGATGAATTTCTCGGGCGATGCAATCAGCCCGCCCTCAAGCCAGCCCGCCGCATGGTAGACCATGTTCGTCCGGCTTTGCACCGCGGACCAGAGCGAGTTCGACGTCTCCCACATCGCCTGCCCGTCCGGCACATTGGCCGCGCACACGCCGCTCGCCCGCATCGGCACGCCGTAGAAACGGACAAGCTGTCCCGTCATCTGGGTGGCCCGCATGTATTCCGGCGTCCCGAAGGCGGGCGCACCGGATTTCATGTCGACGTTCGAGGTGAAGGTGCCGATCGCGACCGGGCAGCCCGGGTTGATGAACTGCAGCAGCGCCAGCGCCGCCAGAGCCTCGGCAAGGCTGAGCGTCACCGCCCCCGCCATCGTCACCGGGGCCATGGCGCCCGCCAGCGTGAACGGCGTGATCACCACCGGTTGGCCGCGCCGCGCCAGACGCATCGCGCCGTCCAGCATCGGGTAGTCATGCTTCAGCGGGCTGACCGAGTTGATGTTGGTATACATCCGCGGCTTTGCCCGGAACGCCTCCTCCGAAAGCCCGCCCGCGATGCGGACCATCTCCATCACGTCTTCGACCCGCTCTGCGCCCAGCGAATAGGCGTGACAGACCTTGTCGGTCAGCGTCAGCTTTTCGTAAAGGCAATCGAGATGCCGGACCGACGGGTGGATGTCGATCGGTTCCACCGGATAGCCACCGGCGACATGGATGCAGTTGAAATACTGCGTCAGCTTCATGAATTCCCTGAACGTCTCGAAATCGCCCGAGCGTTTGCCGCGCTCCAGGTCCCAGGCGTTCGGGGGGGAAGAGACGTTGACGAAGACCATATGCTTGCCGCCAAGCGTGATCTCGCGGCCCGGATTGCGCGGCGTGATGGTAAAGCTCTCCGGCGCGTGGCCCACCATCTCCATCACGAAATCCTCGTCCATGCGGACGTTCGTTCCGCTGACGATGCAGCCCGCCTTTTCCAGGATCGCCACCGCTTCGGGGTTCAGAAACTCGATCCCGATCTCCTTCAGGATCCGCATCGCGCCCTTGTGGATCCGCTGGACGCCCTCCGCATCAAGCGGTTCGGTCGGCTGGTCGGGGTTGACGGGGATGCGCCAGGGCATCTGGTCGATCACTGCCGAGCCCGCGCGCTGTTTCATCCCCGCGCGCCTCCCCGGCGCGGCGCTTGCGGTTCGGCTCTTCGGTCATGGTCGATCCTCCGGTCATCTGAGGCCGAAGATGACGGAAGGCGCGACGGCATGGGCACCGCAGGAGCGACGCAAAAGCGTCGTTTTCCAATCATCCCGCAGATCGGCCCTGCGGCGTCTCTCACCGGCCGGGGTCGCGCCGCTTTCTGGCGCCGGGCCATTCCCGGCGGCGGGTCAGGTCCAGTGGACCGCCTCGCCGCCTGGCAAGGAGGCGCGGGCGGCAAGCGGCGCGGTGTAGGCAAGACCGGCCGAATCGCAGAACGACACGACCCATTCATCGTTCACCAGCAGGAAATCGAGAATCGATCCGAGGAATGCCACATCCTCTGCGCGAGATCGCAGGTCAGAGACGCTCGCGCCGGTGGCATTAAGAAATGACGCAAACATTTCGTCATCCGCCGCCAGCCATCCAAGAACCCGAAGAGCCAGCACCTGAGCGGTTTCCTGCTGCATTTGGACCACGTCTCCTGCATTTGTGATATTCTTTTGCGATGTTCGCCACGAAATGAGAAAAATCGGAAAGGAATTCTTAACCAACGCAGTAACAGATTGTACAGCAAGTGATGGCGGCACCACGGCAAGCAGGCGATGAACGGAAAAATCCTCATTGTTGACGATTTGGCGACCAACCGTGTCGTCTACCGTGCCCGCCTTGCCGCGGCGTTTTATGATCCGATCATGGCTGCCGACGGTGAATCCTGTCTGTGCGAGGCGCGCAATCAGCAGCCCGACCTGATCCTTCTCGATCTCAACCTGCCCGACATCATGGGGCATGAGGTCTTGAAACGCCTGCGCTGTTCGCCAGACACGCGCGACATTCCCGTGATCGCGATGACGGCGGCGACCGATGCCGACACCAGGCTCGCCGCCTTGTCGGCCGGGGCGGATGATGTGATGACGAAACCGACGGGCGAGGCGATGCTGCTGGCGCGCGTCCGCAATCTGCTGCGCACCAAGGCCGATGCCGATTATCGCGGTGCCGCGGCCGAGATGGCGCTGCCGGGTTTCGCCGAGGCGCAGATGACGTTCGAGCCGAGCGCCACGATCGCGCTGATCGAAACCCCTGCCACGCTCGCTGCCAGCTGGTCCCACGATCTGCAGGCCCACGACCCGCGACCGGGTGATCGCCTTGTCGCGCTCTCAGGCGCTTGCTGATCCGGGCGAAGCCGGGGGCGCGCAGACCCCCGATATCTTCATCATCCACGAGGATGGCGGGCTGCGGCTGCTCTCGGAATTGAAAAGCCATGCCGCAACGCGGCATTCGGCGGTCTGTGTCGTCGGTCTGTCCGACGATGGCGATGGCGCGGCCATGGCGTTCGATCTCGGGGCGGATGATGTGGTCGGGGCGGATGTGTCAGGCCGCGAGCTTGCGCTGCGGATGCGCAGCCTGCTGCGCCGCAAGCGGCAGGGCGACCGGCAGCGCGCCTCGCTGCAAGACAGCCTGCGCCTGGCGATGACGGATCCGCTGACCGGACTTTACAACCGCCGCTATGCGATGCCGAAACTGACCGGCATCGCCGCGCAGGCCGAGGCCGAGGGCGAGAGTTTTGCCGTGATGGTGGTGGATCTTGACCGCTTCAAGCAGGTGAACGACCGCTTCGGCCATGCGGTCGGCGATCAGGTCCTGATCGAGGTCGCACGGCGGCTCAGCACCAATCTCAGGATGTCGGATCTGCTTGCCCGGATTGGTGGAGAGGAGTTTCTCGTGGTCCTGCCGCGCACGCCTCTGGGCGAGGCGCGGCAGATCGCGCGCAGGCTTTGCGATGCGATCGAGGAGCTGCCGATCCGTCTGCCCTCGGGTGCGGCCCTCACCGTCACCGTATCGATCGGCGTGGCGGTTTCGATGACCGGCCTCGATCCGGCCCGGCAAGGGATCACCCTGGTCGAGGAGGCCGATCTGGCGATGCTGGAAGCGAAGAATTCCGGCCGCAACAAGGTGACGGTCCACTCCACAGCGGCGTGAGCCCGGCCTTACGGGGTCGCGGATCGGCGCCGCGTAAGGCCGCGCTCCAGACGGTCGGCGAAGGCGGTTCTGTCGGCCTCCGTCATCCCGACCAGCCGGGCCAGCAGCACATCGCGCCCCAGAGCCAGACGGGTGGCATTGCGTTTTTCGATGGCCGTCAGCGCCGTCTCCAGTTGGCGGGGATCAAGCGGCGCCATCCGCAAGGCGGAAAGCAGGGCGGCAAACTCTGCCTTGGCCGCCTGACGCTGGTCTTTCAGATCCGGCGCACGGGCCAGGAATTCCGCCCGAAGCGCCCGCCTGTCCTCGCGCGACAGAGCCTCGCTCAGCATCCCGATGCCGATGTCGCGGGGCCCGCTGGCGCCGCGCGGGCCGTTCTTCAGAACCGCGCCCGCGACGACCCCGATCACGGCCAGATTGACGGCCAACGACAGTGCCAGAAGCACCTTGATCCAGGTCGCCGTTTTCGTCTGTGGTTGCGATGCGTCCATGCCTCAGCCCTCTGCCACGAAAAGACCGGCGGCGGAGAAAAGATCGAACGCGCCATCCGCCTCGGGTGCCGTGGTGCCGGTGAGATCGGAAAGGACCGACGGCCCGATGTAACCGACCATCAGCCCCATCACCATCGCTGTGCCCAGACCGGCAAGCACCGGCGCACCGCCGAGTTGCAGGGAAAGCCGCCGCCACCAGCCAGCCCGGCGCGGCGGGGCGAGGGCCGCCGCCCGCTGATGCTGCTGCGCATCCTGCAGCACCCGCGTCAGAAGGACATCGGACGCTTCTGCCGGATTGCGTCTGGCCGCAGTGAAAAACCTTTCCAGATCGTCATCGCTCATCTCAGTCATCCCCATATCCCAACTCGGCCTTCCGCCCCGACAGAACGGCCGCCAGCCCCCGTTTGCCCCGGGCCACCAGGCTTTCCACCGCCTCGACCCCCAGGTCCATGATCACCGCTATCTCGGGGTTGGAGAGCCCCTCGATATGGCGCAGCACGACCGCCTGGCTGTCGGAGGCATGGCCTCCATCGAACATCTGCACCTGTGGCTTTCGGGCTTTGCCTTCCTCTGGATCGCCTTCTCTATGGTCGCCGCCGGTCTTGGGCTGTGGCGCAAGACCGAATGGCGCGGCGCGCCGGTGCTGCCGATGCAGCGGATGTCGGTGGCGATCCTGATCCCGATCCATAATGAAGACCCCGCGGCGGTGTTCGGCAATGCGGCGGCACTTCTGGAAGATCTGGCCGCGAAAAAGGCGGCGGAGGGGTTTTCGCTTTATGTGCTCTCCGATACCCGCGATGAGGCGATCGCCCAACGGGAATGGCAGGCCTTCCAGCTGTTGCAGATGGAACAGGCCTCCCGGTTCGAAATCTTCTACCGCCGCCGCGCCGAGAATACCGACCGCAAGACCGGCAACATTGCCGACTGGGTAACAGGCTGGGGCGCGCGGCACGAGGCGATGCTGGTGCTGGACGCCGACAGCCTGATGAGCGCCGATGCCGTTCTGGCGATGCGCGAGGTGCTGGCCACCGATCCGGGGCTTGGGCTGGTTCAGACCTGGCCGCGCATCCTGCGGGCGGAAGGGATGTTCGCGCGGGTGCAGCAGTTCGTGACCTCGGCCCATGGCTGGCTTCTGGCGCGGGGGCTTCAGGCCTGGACCGGCGGCTCCGCCAATTACTGGGGCCACAATGCCATCATCCGGACCCGTGCCTTTGCCGCTGCGGCGGGGCTGCCCCATCTTTGCAGCCGCATCACCCGCCGCGAGACGCTGATCATGTCGCATGATTTCGTCGAGGCGGCGATGCTGCGGCGGGCGGGGTGGCGTGTGCGCTTCCTGCCAGAGATCGACGGCAGCTATGAGGAAACCCCCACCTCGCTGATGGATCACATCCAGCGCGACCGCCGCTGGTGCCGGGGCAACCTTCAGCATCTGCGCCTGCTGGCCGCGCGCGGTTTGCACCCCGTCTCTCGTTTCCATCTGCTGCAGGGCGCCGTCAGCTATCTGCTGGCGCCTGTGTGGCTGGTGCTGATGGCGATCTGGGCGGTCCCGCACATGTCGGAGATGCCGCTTGGGGTCGATGGTGCGCCACCTGCGCCGATGCTGGTGGAGGGCTTCGGTTCCGGCGGCGGGTTGCTGTTGGTGGCGGTTCTGCTGATGTTGCTTGGGCCGAAGCTTGTCTCGGTCACCAGCATTCTGCTGTCCGGCCGCGCGAAGGAGTTTGGCGGGGTCGGGACTTTCCTTGCCGCAGCACTCGCCGAAATCGCCATTTCCGTCATCTACGCGCCGATCCTGATGGTCCAGCAGGTGCTGTCGGTGATTACGGCCACCGTCTCGGCCCGGGACATCTGGGCAGCGCAGCGCCGCGGCGGGGGCGAGCAAAGCTGGGCGGTGCTGCTGCGCTTTCACCTGCCGGAGACCCTTCTTGGCGCAACCGCCGTGATCGGCATCGGCCTTGGTGTCGTGACACCCTGGCTTGCCCCCATCGCCTTGTCGCTGGTGCTGGCGGTGCCGCTGTCCTGGCTCAGTGACCGGCGGACGACGATGCTCGCCTCACCCGAAGACCTGTCCTTGCCCGAAATCGCCCGGCGCGCGGGCACGGCTCGGGCCCGGTATGCCACGGGGCTCCTGGCCGCGCCGCGCTATGCGGTGGCGGCGGAATAAGCTCAAAGCGCTTCGAACCAGTCAAGCGCCATCCCGGCCCATCCTTTCGGTACGGCATGCGTGCCGGGAAAAAGCACCAGTTCCAGCGCCGACCCCGGGGTGCAGCGATCCCAGCGGCGGTGCCAGAAGCTTCCGTCCACCGCGAAAGCGTCGGCGCGCATCTCGTCGCAGCTATTGGTTTCGCGCCAGATGCGCATCGCCTCGAAGACATCGCCCTGCGCGATCCGGGGGCGGCCAGCGGTGCCGCCCAGAAAGCGGCCTTCCAGCGGCACGGTCGTATCGGTCCAGCCATGGGTGTGCAGCATTCTGACCGGCCCGGCGCAGCGGTCCGGATGCGGCCGCCAGAAATTGCCGCTGACCGGAGCATAGGCAGCCGCAAGCGTCGGATCCTCGCAAGCGGCATAGGCCACCATCGAGCCACCGATGGAAAACCCCGAGAGGAGCACCCGCTCCCGGTCGATCCCGAAGCGGGCGGCGGCATCGTCAAGCACCTGGCGCAGGAAGGCGGTTTCGTCCCGGGTCTCGGGGCGATCGGGGTGGAACGACCAGCGTTTCCCCTCGCTTCCGTCTCGGTCGCGGCCGGATGGGGCGATCAGCGCATAGCCCCGCGCCAGGATCGCATCCGTCATTCCCTTGTTGCGATAGACCCCTGCCCCGTCGCCGCCGTAACCGTGCAGGAACATGACGGCAGGCGTCTTTGCCGTCGCACCTTCGGGCAGCATGATGTGATACTCACCAAGCGCGATCTTGCAGGCCCCCGCCGTATCGGCGCAATCGGCCGCCGCGGCCGTCGCTGTCACCGCGACAGCCGCCGCCAGCATGACTGACTTCAGCATCACCGTTCAGTTCCCGTCATAGGGCAGCACCGGCAGGCCCCGCGCGATCCAGCCCGCGCCACTGCCCGAGCCCAGCATTCCTTCGCCCACATCGACGATCCCCGTATAGCCTGCATCCTTCAGTGCGGCGGCGAGCTTGCGCGAGCGCACCGGTCGGCGCGCGCCATGCAACGACCGCAGGTGCCGCTCGAGCTTCGGGTCCGGCAGCTCCATCGGTGCGTCCTCGCGCAGGAGCCGGCCGGGTCTGGTCCACCGTGCGCGACTTCGAAGGCAGCGCCGCGTGGCGATCGCAGGTCGACGAGGTCGCACTCGCGGAAGATGTCGCGCTGACCGCGCCGCCACCAGACTGGCGGGAGCATTTCGGCCGCGCAGCGGTGGGCTCGGTGGTAACCGTGACAACGCGCCGCCATCGCGAGATCTTGCGCAACCGCAAGCCTTGGAACCAG
>JAAURK010000103.1 GCA_012032275.1 Tabrizicola sp. | reverse complement strand
CGCGTGCGATGTTCGGTGGCGAGCTGCCCTGGACCATGGTGTGGATCGGCGGCGGCGATCGGCGCGGCGATCATCGCAATCGATGCCGTGCAGAAGAAGCGTGGCTCCAGCTTCCGCGTCCCGGTGCTGGCAGCGGCGGTCGGCATCTATCTGCCGCTCGACGTGACGATGCCGATCTTCCTCGGCGGCATCCTGGCGCACTTCGTGGAGCGCACCGCCGGCAAGCCCAGAGACCCGGCCGATCACGAGCGGATGCACCAGGACGGCGTGCTGTACTCGTCCGGCCTGATCACCGGCGAGGCGCTGATGGGCAACGCAGCGTTCGGCATCGATCTCGCGCTGCTCGACGAGGCGAATGCACTCGTGCGCGAGCGCGGCCGGCTGCGCACGCCTCACGTCTGGTATTTCGAGACGGGGCAGGGGTCGGAGCTCTCGAGCGCGGCGCACGAGGGCGTCGATCAGCTGACGCTGGAGGCGCGTTGTTATGGCGTCGCGCGCCGCTACGCGCCGCTGCTCGTCAACACCGTGGTCGGCTTCATCGGGCCCGAATACCTGTACGACGCGCGCGAGATCGCGCGCGCCGGGCTCGAAGACCACTTCATGGGCAAGCTGCTCGGCCTGCCGATGGGCGCCGACGTCTGTTACACGAACCACGCCGAAGCGGATCAGAACGACCTCGAGAGCACCGCGCTCCAGCTCGCGGCCGCCGGCTGCAACTACTTCATGGGCGTGCCGCTCGGCGACGACTGCATGCTGCACTACCAGAGCACGAGCTATCACGACGTCGCGGCGCTGCGCGAGCGGAAGCGTTGCAGCGGCAGGGGCAGCTGCGGGTTCGACACCAGAAGCGTGGCCTTCGGTGCGGGCGGCTGCGGATCAAGCGTGTGCTTCAGCCGGTTGAAGGCCTGAAAGAGCACCGGCGCGGCCACATCGGCCCCGAAGGCACCCGGAACCGGCGTGCCATCGGCCCGCCCCATCCAGACGCCGATCACATGCTTGCCATCGAAACCGATTGCCCAGGCATCGCGGTGGCCATAGGAGGTTCCCGTCTTGTAGGCCAGCCGGTTCGACGGCGCGCCCGGCGGTGGGGCGAGCCCGGCAAGGATATCGCCCACTTGCCACGCCGCTACCGCCGACATCACGCGCTGCCCCTCTTCCACCTCGCCGCAAGCCGGTAGGTCAGCGGGCGCGAGACGCCGCCCCTCGCGATGGCGGCGTAAAGCTGGACCATATCCTCCAGCGTGACACCCACACCGCCCAGCGCTACGGCGAGCCCGGCTGATTGCCGGAAACGACCGGCTTCATGCCCGCCTTTCCCATGGCCGAGATCAGCTTTGCGGGGCCCAGAGCCTCGGTGATGGCGACGACGGGGATGTTCAGCGACATCTGCAACGCCTCGCGCAGCCGGATCGTGCCGCGATAGAGACGGTCGAAATTCTGCGGCGCATAGGTGCCGAAGACCATTGGCCGGTCCTCCACCAGCGTCTCGGGATGGGCCAGCCCCTCATCGAAGGCCATGCCATAGACCAGGGGCTTCAACGTCGATCCGGGGCTGCGAAGTGCGCGGGTCATGTCGAGAAAGCCAAGCCGGCGGTCGGCCGTGAACTTGGCAGAGCCGACGCTGGCCAGTATCTCGCCCGAAGCATGGTCGGCAACGACGATCGCAATCTGCAACTGCTCGCCCCGGCCCTCGACCGCGTCCAGGGCCAGCCGTTCCAGCTTTTTCTGCAGCGCCCGGTCGATCGTCAGATCGTGCCGCCCGGTGGTCGGGTCATCGCCACGCGCGCGGTCCGCCAGATGCGGCGCGAACGCCGGAAAGGGTTTGCGCAGGCCCGGAACCTTTTCGCTTCGCGCCGCCTCGGCCGCCTCGCTATCCAGCATCCCGGCGCCGACTGCCCGGGCAAGCACCCGGTTCCGCGCCGCTTCGGCACGGTCCGCGGCACGGTCCGGCCTGCGGCTTTCGGGAGATTGCGGAATGGCCACCAGCAGCGCCGCCTCTGCCGGCGTCAACCGCCGCGGCTCCTTCCCGAAATACGAGATCGATGCGGCGCGCACCCCTTCGAGGTTGCCACCGAACGGGGCGAGATGCAGGTAGAGTTGCAGGATCTGCGCCTTCGTCAACTGCCGCTCCAGCGCCAGCGCGACGCGCATCTGGCGCAGCTTGCCCGAAACCTTGCCCGTCCCGCTCTCTTCCAGAAGTCGCGCCACCTGCATCGTCAGTGTCGACCCGCCCGACACGACCCGCCCGTTCCACGCCGCCTGCGCCACCGCGCGGAGCAGCGACCGTGGGTCCACCCCCGCATGGTCGTAGAACCGCTTGTCCTCGTAGGCCAGAAGCATGGCGACATACGCGGGGTCAACCTCGTCCGGCAGCACGGCCAGCCGCCAGCGGCCATCCGAAACGGTATAGGCCCGCAGCAGATCGCCATGCCTGTCGCGCACCTCGACCGAGGTTTCGACAACAAGCGATGGCAGAACCGTCGCATCGATCCAGTCATCCAGCCGGTCCCGGCCGAAGGCGGCAAGCCAGAGGCCCGCCGCCAGACCAAGGATCCACCGCGCGCGCATCACTTGGCGGCGATGGTCACCGTGCCAACATCGCTGTGGGCACGGACATCGGGCCGGTACATATCCTCGACCGAGGCTGCCGGGTGGTGGAACGTGCCGGGCGAGACGGCCCGCACGATATAGGCCAGGCGGAAGCTTTCATCCGACCGCCGGTCCACCGCGCTGAGGAACCTGTCCTGGCGGAATTCGGAATGGCGCACATCGGACCACAGGTTCAGCCATTCGAGGGAGTCGATCGCGCCGCCCGAAATCAGGTTCGGGTTGTCGATCTCGAACCCGGCGGGCAGCGGATCACTGACCATCAGCCGCGCCTCGCTGTACTCGAAGGGCGTGACCTCCAGCACCGTCACCAGCCGGGTGCCGACGGTCACGCCGTCCAGCGTCACCTCTTCGCCTTCCAGCGTGTAGTAGGTCCGCTTGATGGCATAGCCATTGCCGCCCGCAGGCTCGGGTTCGGACGGGACGCCGTAGGTGGTGATCGTCAGCGTGGTGTCGACGCCGTCATTCTTCACCACGACCGGCGCCGCCGCCCCCGCGTTCAGCACCCGCACCAGCGGGCCGTCGGCGGCCTTGCCGTCGATGGTGATCCCCTCGGCGCCCGGCCGGTCGATCAGCGCATTCGTCGCCAGAAGCGCCCATGTCGCCTCTTGCGTCGACAGCCTGGCTCCGGCCCGCGCGATTCGGCTGGTCAGCTCCTCCCGGTCGATCGCTTCGGATCCGGACTCCACCGCCAGCGTCAGAAGCGCCGCCGCATCGCGGTAGTACGTGCCGTAATCGACCCGCCAATACTGACCGGTATCACTTTCCGGGAGCGCTTTCATTTTGGCCGCGGCCTTGCGGAACATTGCGTCGGCGCGCACCTGATCGCCGTAAGAGGCAAGCGCTGCACCAAGCTGCGCCTGTGCCACGGGCGTGCGGAAATCATCGCCCTTCACATCGGCATAATAGCGCAGATCGCCCACTGCCGCCGCTCCTTCACGCGCCAGAACCATCAGCGCATAGGCAAGCGCCTCGCCACCGCCATTGACGCTGTCGTTGAAGTCGGGCGCGTAGTTCACCTGATTGCGCAGATTGGCCAGCGCATTGCGCAGCGCAAGTTCGGGCACTGCATAGCCCTGCGCCTTGGCGCGGCTCAGGAAATCGGTGACATAGGCGTCAAGCCACAGATCGCCGTTGCCCGGGCCCCAGAGGCCGAAGCTGCCTTCCGCCGACTGGTTCGTCAGGATTTCCGCCACCGCCTCGTCGATGCGCTGCTGGATGTTCTCCGCCCCGCTCAGATCCATCACCCGGGCCACTTCATCGAAGTAAAGCAGCGGCAGGGCGCGCGATGTCATCTGTTCGGTGCAGCCATATGGATAGCGGTCAAGCGCCGCCAGAAGCCCCGGCGCGTTCAGCCGGGCCAGCGGCCCGACCGCCATCGTCGCCTTGCCCGACCCCGCGACCAGCCCGGCAAAGACGTTTTCGTCGAAGGTGAAGCTCTCGCCCTTTGCCAGCGTCAGCCGCGAGGTGCGGGAGATTTCGGGATCGTTGACCTGAACCGGCAGCGTCAGCGTCTTTTTCAGCACCTTTCCGTCCGGCGTGGTCAGCGCCACGTCGATCGTCTGGATGCCCACCGCACCAGCCGTCACCGGCACTTCGAACACCGCCTTCGCCTTGTCGCCAAGCTCGAAGCCCGAAGGCACCTCGCCCAGGCTCACACCGTTCGCCGTCACGGCGAGCCCCATCCGCCCGGATGGCCCGGTGGCATGGACGATCTCCAGCAGCAGCCGGCTTTCGTCGCCCGGAGACATGAAGCGCGGCAGGCTCGCCGTCACCACAACCGGATCACGCACCAGCACATCCGCGGTCGCCTGACCGACGCCCTTCGATGACCAGACCACCGCCATCACCTTGACCGTTCCGTTGAACGAGGGCAGGTCGAATGCCGCGCGGGCATAGCCATCCGCGCCAACCTCCACCGGACCGGTGAAATAGGCGACCAGCTCTTCCGTCGGCGGCGGGGCGGACAGGTTCGCCTGTGCCCCCGCATCGCCGCCCGAACGAACCTCGCCCGGCGCGCCGTTCAGCCCGTCGATCAGGCGGCCATAGACGTCGCGGATGCCGACGCCGAGTTTGCGTTGGCCGAAGAAATGATCCTGCGGATCGGGCGCCTCGAAGCGGGTGAGGTTCAGGATGCCGACGTCCACGGCGGCGATCGTCGCATAGGCCTTGTCGCCCGGAGCCACGCCCTCGACCTTGACCGCGATCTCCAGCGGGCCGCGCGGCGCGGCTTCGGCTGCCATCTCGATCGCCGCCTTCAGCGCCCGCTCGCCCGGATCGATCGCGGCATGGGTCAGCCCCAGCGCCCGCGCCGGATTGCGCCCCGCGGCAACATCCATCGGGCGCAGCACCGAGACGGTGACATAGACCCCCGCGCCCCATTCATCGGTGACCGGAAGCGGGATCACATTCTCGCCCTCCGTCACCGCGACAGCCTGCATCGACACGAGCCGGTTCGACAGCACCGTGACGAGCGCCGTTCCCGCCGCACGCGGCACGACGCGCAGCGCTGCCGTCTCGCCCGGAACATAGGCCTCCTTGTCCAGCGAAAGCTCCAGCGTGTCGGGCGTGGCAGAGGTATCGGCGGGCGCATACCACCCGGCATAGAACTCGGTCGAGGTTGCCGCGATCACGCCATCGCTCCGCTCCACGACCAGCTCGTACAACCCCCAGCCAACCGGCGCCGCAATTGCCACCGGCGTGGCGCCCAGCGTCGCAGAGCCCTCGGCGACGGGGGTGCGGGTTGTCACCGGCTCCCAGTTCCAGCTGCCGTAGCTTTGATACCACTGATAATCCGTATCGACCCGGACGATCTGCCAGATCACATCCATCGGCACCAGCGTTTCCTCCGGGCCGACGGCGATCAGATCGAACCGCGCCTCCGTCCCTTCGGCGACCACGAAATCAAACAGCGGCTTCACCCCGATCATCGGCTGGGAAGGGGTCAGGGGCTTGGTCACCTGACGCTCCACAGGACGGCCGGAGCCTTCGGCGACGCGCACCGTCACGCGGGCCTCCAGCGGGCGCATCGGATCTGCCACGGTCGGCAGATAGACCGGCAGAACGGCATTGCCCTGATCGTCGGTCTCGGCAGCGTCCAGCGACTGGACCGATCCGCTGAAAGGCTGGTCATGGCGACCGAACACATAGCCCGGGAAAGCCTCCAGCCCATCGGCAGCGCGCAGAAGAACCTCGCCCTCGATGGCCAGGCCCGCCCCTGGCGCACCAAAGAGATAGCGGGCGGCGACCGTCAGATCCGGCGCCGGGGCCTCTTCCTCGGGAAGCCGCAGCGGGCCTTCCGGAAGGCTCAGATCAAAGTCGATCCGCTCGGGCAGGAAATCCTCGACGAGAAAGGTCTTCGTCACCAGGGGGGCTGCCTCAAGATCGGCCAGCACCTCGATTCGCCACATGCCGCGCGGGGCCGAACCCGCGACGGGCATCTCGAACACGTAACCGCCCGCCCCGGCATCATCGACCAGCTGGCGCGAATATTCCACGCCGTCAGGGCGCTTCAGGATCGCGGTCAGTGGCAGACCGGTGATCGCCGCCACTTCGGGATCCCGCGCAAGTGCGGTTGCATAAACCGTCTCGCCCGCGCGATAGGCCCCCCGATCCGTCGTCAGGAAGACATCGATCGGCGGCGCCGGTTCGCGCCCCTCGACCCCGCGATCCGAGAGATCGAACTCCGGATCGGTCAGCGACAGGAATGCGATGTCCTGATCGGCGTCCTTCACCACCACCATGGCCGGGGCCGAACCGCCCGTGCCACGCGTCAGGCCCGCATCAAACCGCACATAGCCCGTTCCGTCCGTGGTCGCAGTGCCGAGCACGGCATTCGAGCGGTTCAGAAGTTCCACCGTCACGCCGGGTTTGGCCTCTGCCGTCCCAAGGCTGCGCACGAAGACATGAAGGCCGTCGACACCGCTCATCGTGGTCAGACCAAGGTCCGAGACGATGAACCATTGCCAGGCGGGCGCGGTGTTTTCCTGGTTGATCCCGGCGGCGGCGGCCTTCAGCGCATAGACGCCTGCAGGCCGCCCCTTCAGCGGCTCGTCCATCGGCAGCCGGGTGGTGACATCCTTGTTCACCTCCAGCCCGACCGTGGCGGTACCGGTCCAGATTTCTTCGCCGACCCCGTCAGAGAAGTAATATTCCGAGTAATAGCCCACCGGGCTGCCGAAATACCCGTCCTGGATCGACCGCAGCAGGTTGCGGTCGGTGACGCGGAACAGTGTGAGATCCAGCTTGTCGGTGTTCACCGTTTCGACCGGAAGCCCGGCGTCGGCGGTTTTCGGCAGCACATAGCCGCGGCCGGCGAACCGGACGCCAGCGCTGCGGTCACGGATGTACTGGGTGATGTCGATGGATTTGGCAAGCGTCTGGCCGTTCTTCGCCGGAAGCCCCTCGCGGAAGGTGAGGGTGTGGCGCGACCCGTGCTCCATCCCCGAGACACAAAGCTGACGGCTGCCGCCAAGCTCGACGGCAAGTCCCGCCGCGGGAAGTTGCACGAAGTTGGCGTAATCCACGCCGACGGCAACCAGATCTTCCGAAAAGCTCACGCAGACGCGCGGACGGGGCAGATCGGCATCGACGGTGTTCTCCACGATCCGGAAGCCGTATTTGCCGATGGCATCCTCCAGCAGCCGTTCGGTATCGACGCGCGGCTGCAGTTTCTGTGCCAGCCGCAGCGCTTCGACGGTTTCCCGCCCGCGCCCGTTCTCTTCCAGCGCTTCGCCCATGGTCGCCAGGATCGTGTGGCGCAACGCCGGGCTTTCGGCGCGCAGATAGGCGTTGATGGCCGAATAGATCGACTGGTTGCGATAGAACTGCTTGTTCGTATCGGCCGTGCGGCCTGCCATGATCTGGCGCCGGGCAAGCTCTGCCCAGGTCGTGGCCTCATCGGTCAGGTTCACCGCCGCAGCCGTAAACTGCGCCGCCGCCACCCAGTTCCCGCGGGCCTCCAGTTGCGCGGCGCCCTCCAGATGATCCTCGGCCAGATAGGGGCCGGTCGGATACTGACGGCCAAGCCCGACGGCGACCTGATAGGCGGTCTCGATGTCCCAATCGGCGAGGAACTCAAGCTCTGCCCGGCGCGTCCGGGCAATGTCCTCCGCCGCCGCATCGCCCTCGATGACAAGGGCCGATGTCGCGCCCTGGAAGAACTGGCCCTCGCCTGGATCCTTCTTGACGAAGCAGGATCCGTTTCGGGAGTTGAACGTGAAGGCGGTGCATTGCGAATTGGTCAGGCAGGCACGCTCGCAAGCCTCCAGCGTCGTGTCGAAGGCCGAGGCGATATCGCCGCCCGGCAGGTCCGAATCCAGTGTTACAACGACCCGCCGCTCGGGGATCAGATCCTGCGCGGCCGCGAAGGTTGGCCAGGCCAGCAGTGCCACCGCAAGAACCACTTTTGCGAAGTCGCGCATCACTTATCTCCCTGTCAGAATGACTATTTCTCGCATGGGTGCTGCCCGCAGGCAAGCGCCGGTGCCCCCGATTGTCGTTAAGTCTTGGTTCATTTTGCTCGGCGATTGTAGTGACGAATTCCTGACGTGCCCGCGAATGGCGCAGAGTCGGGCCGGATGTCTTTGAAAGCGCAGAATGGATCTCTCTGAACGGTTGGCCAAGGAAAGGCGCGGCAGGCTTGCGGCAGAACGGCTTCTTGCGCAGAAAAGCCGCGAGCTTTTTGCCGCCAATGAAAAGCTCGCCATCCATGCCCGCGCGCTTTCCGACCAGATCGTGGAGCAGCGCCAGGTCGTCCGCAGCGCCTTGACCGAGGCAGAGGTACTGAAAGGCCAGGCCACCCGCTTTCATGAAGAGTTGGAGCGTGCCCATACCGCTGCCGTCCTCGCGGAAAAACGGCTCTGGGAATCGGTCAACACCATCCAGGACGGTTTCGCCGTTTTCGATGCGAACCTCCGCCTCGTGACCGCGAACAAGGCCTATCTCGCGCATTTTGACGGGCATCCCGTGGTGCCTGGCATCTCGTATCACGAGGTTCTGCGGATCGCCGCCACCAGCGGTATCCTGGAGCTTGCCGACACCACGCCGGAGCAGTTCATCGACCAGATGACGCAGGCCATCGAAACCGATCCGATCGAACCGGTGACCGTCCGCTTGCGCGCCGGTTCGTGGGTCAAGCTTGTCTACCGCCGGGCGCGCGATGGCGATCTGGTGTGTCTTGCCGTCGATATCACCGAACAGATGCGAATCTGGGCCGCCATCGAGGCGATTCCCGACGGATTCGTGCTTTATGACCGGGAGGACCGACTATTGACCTGCAATCAGCGCTACCGTGAGCTCTATCCTGAAAGTGCGCCCGCGATCGTGCCGGGGGCGAGTTTCGCGTCGATCCTGAAATACGGGCTCGACAGGGGGCAGTATGCCGATGCCGTCGGGCGCGAGGAGGAATGGCTTTCGGAACGGATCCGGCAGCATCAGGCCGCTGACGCAACCGTCGAACAGCATCTGGGCGATGGCCGCTGGCTGCGGGTTCTGGAACAACCCACGCCCGACGGCGGGCGCGTGGGGCTTCGGATGGATATCACCGAACTGAAGGAACAGCAGGTCGCGCTGGAGACGGCGCGCCAGGCTGCCGAAGCCGCGAACCGCGCCAAATCGGCCTTCCTCGCCAATATGAGCCATGAAATCCGCACCCCGATGAACGGCGTCGTCGGCATGGCGGAACTTCTTTGCGACACCGCCCTGTCCGAGGAACAGCGGCTTTTCGCGGAAACCATCCGCTCCTCCGGTGAGGCGCTGCTGGTGATCATCAACGATATTCTCGACTATTCGAAGATCGAGGCGGAACGTCTGACCCTGCGGCCGGAGCCCTTCGATCTGGAACGCACGATCCATGAAGTCACGATGCTGCTGCAACCGCGCGCGCGGGAAAAGGGCATCGACCTGATGATCGACTTCGACATGTTCCTGCCGACCCGCTATGTCGGCGATCCGGGCCGGTTGCGCCAGGTGCTGACCAACCTGATCGGCAATGCGGTCAAGTTCACCGAAACCGGGCAGGTGCTGACCCGCGTCGTCGGCATCGAGGCCGAAGACGGCTGCCAGCAGCTTCATGTCACGGTGGAAGACAGCGGCATCGGCATCGCCCCGGAACATCTGGACCACATCTTCGGCGAGTTCAATCAGGTGGAGGATGACCGGAATCGCAAGTTCGAAGGCACCGGCCTTGGTCTGGCCATCACCCGGCGACTGATCGAACACATGGGTGGCGCGGTCTGGGTCGACAGCGAGCTTGGCCGCGGGTCGAGCTTCGGTTTCCGCATCACCCTTCCGGTCGCAGAGGATGCCGCGCCCCTGGTGCTGCCCGTCATCGTCAAGCGCGTTCTGGCCGTGGACGACCAGTTCATCAACCGCACCATCCTGGAACGCCAGCTGGCACCCTGCGGGATCGAGGTCACCCTCTGCCGGTCGGGGCCGGAGGCGCTGGCGCGTATCGCGGCGGATGCGCCCTATGACGTCGTCCTGACCGATCACGAGATGCCCGAAATGGACGGGCTGAGTTTCCTGCACCGGCTGCGGGCAGAGGGTCACACCCTGCCGGTCATGCTCCTGTCGTCGAACCCCGGGGCGGTGCGCGACGATGCCATGGCAACCGAATTCGCGGCGATCCTGCAAAAACCGATCCTGCGGGCCGATCTTTACCGGCGCCTGCAGATGCTCGTCGCGCCGACCGACGTGGTCCCGCCGGTGGAGGTGATGGCCCCGCCATCGGCATCGCGCCCGATGCGCGTGCTTGCCGCCGAAGACAATCGGACGAACCAGCTCGTCTTCCAGAAGATGGTGAAATCCATCGATATCGAGCTCGTCTTCGCCGACAATGGCCGCATCGCGGTGGATCTTTTTCAGTCGTTCCGGCCCGATCTCATCTTCATGGATATCTCGATGCCCGAGATGGACGGAAAAGAGGCGGCGAGCGCGATCCGCGCGCTTGAAGCCGGGCAAAGCCACGTCCCGATCGTCGCACTGACAGCGCATGCGATGGATGGCGATGCAGACGACATTCTTGGCGCGGGCATAGACCGCTATCTGACAAAACCGCTGCGAAAGGCCGCGATCATCGAGGCGTTGGCTGAATTCTGCCCCGCCACCGCGCGGGCACCCGCTGCCCTGACGGAGGATGCGGCCTGACCGTCAGGCGGCCACCGCTTCCGCCGCATCCCGCTGAAAGACCAGCCGATCTTCCTTCGACAGATCGGCCCGGTATCCATAGCCGCCGGTGCTGAAACCGCGAAGATCGGCCGGGTCGGTCAGATGGTTCTCGCAGATGTAGCGGGCCATCGCGCCACGGGCCTTCTTGGCAAAGAACGAGACTACCTTCGCATCGCCCTCCCGCCCTTCCAGAAACACCGGGGTCACCACCCGAAGCTTGAGCGCCTTGCGGTCGGCGGCCGCGAAATACTCGACCGAGGCGCAGTTCACCAGAACATCCGTCCCCGCCGCCATCGCCGCCGCGCGGAGCGCCCTCGCGATCCGGTCGCCCCAGAAGGCGTAAAGGTCTGCGCCCCCTGGCGTGGCAAGACGGCTGCCCATCTCCAGACGGTAAGGCTGGATCGCATCGAAAGGACGCAGAAGCCCGTAAAGACCGGACAGGATGCGCAGATGCCCGCTTGCCCGGCGCAGGCCATCGGGCGACATGCTCGCCGCGTCAAGGCCAAGATAGGTGTCGCCCGCAAAGCAATGGATCGCCGGGAACACGGCCTCGGCCGACGGGCGCCGCCGATAGGCGTGAAACCGGTCACGGTTCAGCCGCGCCAGCGGATCGGAGAGGTCCATCAGACGGCGCAGATCCTCGACCGACAGCTTGCGCGCCGCCTGCACAAGACGCATCGCCTCCTTGGCGAAAAGCGGCTCTGTCAGCGACAGGCCGTCATCCGGGCCCGGCTGGCTCTCGTTCAGGCGCTTTGCCGGAGAGATCACGCTCAGCATCGTCTGGTCCTCCATCCCGGGATGTGCTGCCCGTCAGTCATCGCGCAGGGCCTGCAGAAAAGCCGCGCCGAACCTTTCGGTCTTCAGCGGACCCATGCCCTGGATCCGGTCGAGTTCGGAAAGCGTCGAGGGCTGGCGCTCGGCGATCTGGCGCAAGGTCGAATGGGTGCAGGAAAGATACTTGCCCGTCCCGTTCTCGCCCCGCGCAAGGGCAAGCTGTGCCGCGGCAAGCCGGTCGTAGATCTGGCCTTCCGGCCGCCCCACCAGCCGCATCCGCGCGGGATGAACCACCTCGGCCGCGCCGGTGATCACCTCCAGAAAGATGGCGCCATAGCTTTCCAGCTTTTTCGCGCCGACCCCGGTAATTCCGGCCATCGCGTCCAGCGTGGCAGGCCGCCGTTCGGCCATCTCGATCAGCGTGCGGTCGGGAAAGATCACATAGGCCGGAACATTGGCGGCCTCCGCCAGCGCCCTGCGCCGCGCCTTCAGCGATGACAGAAGTGCCGCGTCCTCGTCCGAGACGAGCGCCCTGACCGACGACCGCTCTGCCGCGACGGCGACGGCGCCGTCACCGTCTGCGGCGTGGCAAACGCCGTGTTCGGATCGCGCACCGGCACGGTCACTCCGGACACGGCGTGGCGCACGGGGTCGAGGATGTTCATCTCCGGCGCGCTGAAGCGCGAGATGCTGTAGACGCGGC
>JAAURK010000102.1 GCA_012032275.1 Tabrizicola sp. | reverse complement strand
GCGGTGCCTTCGCGGTGCGGGCCGATGTGGCGGACTGGGCAAGCGTGACGGCCGCCCATGCCGCGACGGTCACGATGGCGCCCCGGGTCGATGCGCTGATCAATTCCGCCGGGATCGCCGGTTCCAACGCGCCGCTGGCCGATTATCCCGTCGACGAGTTCCGCCGGATCATCGAGATCAATCTGCTGGGGACGTTTCATGTGAACCGGGCTTTCGCGGGCCAGATGCGGGCGCAGAACTATGGCCGCATCGTCAATATCGCATCGGTTGCGGGCAAGGAGGGCAACCCCAATGCAAGCGCCTATTCCGCGTCGAAAGCCGGGGTCATCGGGCTGACGAAATCGCTTGGCAAGGAGATGGCGGATGTGGATGTCGCGGTGAATTGCGTGACGCCTGCCGCGGCGCGGACACGCATCTTCGACCAGATGAAGCAGGAGCACATCGACTACATGCTGTCGAAGATCCCCGGGGGCGGTTTCTGGAACTGAGCGAGGCCGCGGCGATGATCGCCTGGCTCGCCTCGGCCGAGAACAGCTTCACGACCGGCGCGGTGTTCGATCTGTCGGGCGGGCGCGCGACATACTGATGCCGCACCAGCCGCTCTGCGGTTGACCGCCAGGGGGCGGAGGGCTAATCCAGCGTCTTACCCTTCCGGATGAGAGCTGCGCCTTGGCCATTCACCTTTACCAGACCGATCTTCCCGATGGCCTGAACCTTGGCCCCATTGTCGCGATCGATACCGAGACGATGGGCCTTGACCCGCGCCGCGACCGGCTTTGCCTCGTGCAGCTTTCCGACGGGTCCGGCGACGCGCATCTGGTGCAGATCGCCCGTGGCCAGAGCCGCGCGCCGAACCTGGAGCGGCTGCTGACCGACCCGCAGGTGCTGAAGCTGTTTCATTTCGGCCGGTTCGATATCGCCGCGCTGAAACAGGCCTTCCGGGTTACGACCGCCCCCGTCTGGTGTACCAAGATCGCGTCAAAGCTGATCCGGACCTATACCGACAGGCATGGGCTCAAATATCTGCTTGCCGATCTGGTCGGTGTCGATGTCTCCAAGCAGCAGCAGACATCGGACTGGGGGTCCGAGACGCTGAGCGATGCGCAGAGGGAATATGCGGCCTCGGACGTGCTGTACCTGCATGCGCTGAAGGTGGAGCTGGAGGCCCGGCTGATCCGCGAAGGTCGGCTGGAACTTGCGCAGCGCTGCTTCGAGTTTCTGCCCGTTCGCGCAGAGCTTGACCTCCTCGGCTGGGGGGATACGCATGACATCTTCCTCCACTGATGTGCTTGCCGCCGGGCGCCGGGTGATCCGGCGTGAGGCGGATGCGCTGGATATCCTTGCCGATACCCTGGGCGAAAGCTTTTCCGCCGCGCTTGACCTGCTGCTGGCTGCGAACGGGCGGGTCATCGTCTCGGGGATGGGAAAATCGGGTCATATCGCACGCAAGATCGCCGCGACTTTCGCATCGACCGGCACACCCGCGCATTTCGTGCATCCGGCCGAGGCCAGCCATGGCGATCTGGGCATGGTTGCGAAGGGCGATGTGCTGATCGTGCTGTCGAACTCGGGCGAGACGCCGGAACTGGCGGATATGGTGGCGCATTCCCGCCGGTTCGGCATCCCGCTCATTGGCATTGCGGGGCGGGAGGGTTCGACGCTGCTGCGTCAGTCGGATGTGGCGATCCTGCTGCCCGAGGCGCCCGAGGCCTGCGAGACCGGGATCGTGCCGACCACATCGACGACGATGACCCTGGCCCTGGGCGATGCGCTTGCCGTGGTGTTGATGGAGCATCGCGCCTTCACGCCCGAACATTTCCGGCTGTTCCATCCTGGTGGCAAGCTTGGCGCGCGGCTTTTGAAGGTGCGCGACCTCATGCATGCCGACCCGCCGCTGGTGCGCGAGACGGCACGGATGAGCGAGACGCTTCTGGTGATGAGCCAGAAGGGATTTGGCGTGGTTGGCGTGACCGATGCCGCCGGTCTGCTGCGGGGGATCGTCACCGACGGCGACCTCAGGCGCCATATGGACGGGCTCCTGTCCTTGACCGCGGGGGAGGTGATGACCCCGGCGCCGAAAACCATCGGCTGCGACGCGCTTGCCGTCGAAGCGCTGGCGCAGATGAACGACAGCAAGATCACCTGCCTTCTGGTGACCGATGGAGAGAAGTCCAGGGCGGCGGGCATTCTGCATATCCATGACTGCCTTCGTGCCGGTGTGGCCTGAGCCCGATGGCGCGGCTCGACACCCATTCCCGTCTGGTGGCCTGGCTGAAAGTGGCCCTGCCGCTGACCGCCCTGGCGATCCTGTCGACCCTGTTTCTGCTGGCCGACCGGATCGACCCGGAGGCGGCGCTGCCCTATGCCGACGTGGATGTGGAAGACCGGCTGCGCGAACCGCGCATGACCGCGCCGACCTATGCAGGCACAACGGATGACGGCGGGGCGATTTCCGTCGTTGCGGCAAGCGCGCGACCCTCGTCGGATCAGTCGGCGGCCTCGGCGAGCGAGGTTCTGGCGCGGATGGACACGCCCGATGGCAGCGAAACGGTGATGCTGGCTGCCGCGGCCGAAATCGACAACGTCGCCCGGCTGCTCCGGTTGTCGGGCGGGGTCGTGATCACCACCTCGGCGGGATACCGGATCGAGACCGACGGGCTTTCGGCCAGCCTTGACCGATCCGGCCTTGAAAGCGATGGCGCGGTGATCGCGACCGGCCCGCCTGGCAGGATCGTAGCCGACAAAATGACCCTCAGTCAGGACAACCAGACCCCTGGCGCCTACCTTCTGGTTTTCAAGGGCAACGTGAAACTGGTATATCAACCCGGCGGCTGACCCCGAGATCGAAAGCAAACCCTATGGACTTTTCCCTTCGTGCATCCGTTTTCGGCCTGTGTCTGGCCCTTGCCGCGACGCTGGCCGATGCGCAGGAGGCGACGATCGCTTTCGGCGGGCTGAAACAGGACACGAGCCTTCCCGTCGATGTGCAGGCGGACGCGCTTGCCGTCAACAATGCCGATGGCACGGCGGTCTTTACCGGCAATGTCCTCGTCGGGCAGGGCGACATGCGGCTGGCGGCACAGGAAGTGCGGGTGAAATACGCCGCGGACGGCAAGTCCATCGATCAGCTTCTGGCAACCGGCGGCGTGACGATCAGCAACCTCGCCGATGCCGCAGAAGCGCGGGAAGCTCTCTATACCATCGATTCCGGCGTCGTTGTGATGACCGGAGACGTGCTGCTGACGCAGGGTGCCTCTGCCATTGCGGGGCAAAAGCTGACCATCGACCTGAAGGCCGGGACGGGCGTGATGGAAGGCCGTGTGTCCACCACATTCGTGCCGGGCGGCAACTGATGCCCGCGCCGCGCCCCGATCTGAAGCTGACGGAAGGCTCGGCCGGGCTGGCAGTGCGCAATCTTCGCAAGAGCTACAAGAAACGCCCGGTCATCCGGGATGTATCGATGGATCTGCGCCGGGGCGAGGTGGTGGCGCTTCTTGGTCCCAACGGATCGGGCAAGACCACCTGTTTCTATTCGATTGCCGGGCTGGTGATGCCGGAAGGCGGGCAGGTTCTGATCGATGGCCGCGATGTCACCGCGCTTCCGATGTATCGCCGGGCGCGTCTGGGTATCGGCTACCTGCCGCAGGAGGTTTCCATCTTTCGCGGTCTCAGCGTCGAGGACAACATCCTCGCGGTGCTGGAGATCGCAGAGCCGGATCGCCACAAACGGCGCGAGCGGCTTGAAGAACTGCTCTCGGAGTTTTCGATCACGCATCTGCGCCGCGCGCCGGCGCTGGCGCTTTCGGGCGGTGAACGGCGCCGGGTCGAGATCGCCCGATGTCTGGCCGCCGACCCGCGATACCTTCTGCTGGACGAGCCCTTCGCCGGGGTCGATCCGATCGCCGTGGGGGAAATCCGCCACCTTGTTCATGAGCTGAAATCCCGCGGGATCGGCGTTCTGATTACGGATCATAACGTTCGGGAAACACTAGAAATTGTGGATCGCGCCTATATCCTGCACGATGGCAAGGTGCTGATGTCGGGCACCACTGACGAAGTGGTCCGGGACGAGATGGTGCGGCGCGTCTATCTGGGCGAAAACTTCCGCATCCTTTGAACCGCCACGCGGATCGACTCGGTTGACAAGCTGCCTCCGGCTGTCGCCAAATGTCGATGATGAATGCGATGCTCACCTTATCCCGATCTCCTCACGCAGCCTCGGGGCTGCAGCGCCAGCGGACGGGATCAACCTCCGGTTCAGCCTTTCCCTCGAAGTGCCCAGACCTTCGGCCGGTCCCGAAGGCCGTAAACCCATGTATGAAGGAGACATCATGCGCTATCAGATCAGTGGCAAGCAGATCGACATCGGTGAAGCGCTCCAGACGCATGTGAAATCCGAACTGGGGGAAGTGATCGAGAAATATGCCCAGCGGCCAACCGAATGCATGGTGGTGTTCTCGCGATCCGCGCATGAATTTGTCTGCGAGACCGTGATCCATCTGTCCACCGGCCTGACGGCGCAGGCCAAGGGACATGCGGCCGAGATCTATGCCGCCTTCGAATCCTGCCGCGAAAAGATGGACAAGCAGTTGCGCCGCTACAAACGCCGTATCCGCAGCCACCATCGTGACCGTACGGAACCTGTTGAATTCAGCGAAAGCGCCACATATATCCTCGCCGTATCCGAAGACGCCGACGAGGCCGAACCCGATACGCTGCAGCCGGTTGTGATCGCCGAGATGGAAGCGAAAATCCCCTCGATCACTGTTGGCGAAGCCGTGATGCAGATGGAACTGGCCGGGCAGCGGATGTTGGTGTTTCGGAATGAAGGTCATGGTGGCGTGAATGTCGTATACCGTCGGGATGACGGAAACATCGGCTGGATCGACCCCCGCAACAGCAAGTAACATGTGCCGCGAACGGCACCGGATCAATCCCACCCATGGAACTGTCAAAACTACTGATACCCAGCGCCGTTCGTGTGATCAGCCAATTCACGTCCAAGAAGCGCCTCTTCCAGGAAATGTCGGAAATGGCGGCGCAGGCCTATGGTCTGGGCGCGGCGACGGCGGTCGACGGCCTTCAGGAACGCGAGAGCCTTGGCCCGACCGGCGTCGGACATGGGGTCGCGCTGCCCCACGCGCGTCTGGAAGACCTCAAGCACATCGTCGGTGTGTTTCTGCGTCTGGAACGGCCTCTCGACTACGACAGCGTGGATCGTCAGCCGGTTGACCTTGTCTTCGGCCTTTTCGCGCCAAAGGATTCGGGGGTGGACCATCTCAAGGCGCTTGCCCTCGTCTCGCGCACGATGCGCGATCAATCCATTGTCACCAAGCTGAGGTCCAACACCGATCCGGCCAAGCTCTATGCAATACTCACCGAAAGCCGCGCCCCCCAGGCAGCGTGAGGATCGTCAGGCTTTCCAGCGGTCAAAGCCGAATGTGACGTAGTCGCGCTTGAAGGCGTCGATGGCGGCCTGCTCGAGGTCGTTGTCGTGGATCCTGTCCAGCGATGCGATGATTGCGGCATCCTCTGGCGGAAGGGGTGGTGCGACAACCCCGGTCTCCGCCGCCAGATAGCTCAGCCCCTCGGCCAGACGGTCTTCGCGAATGACGAGATCGGGGTAGGAAGAGGCGGCGAAACTCTGCAGGAAATTGGACTGGCTCATCCAGTTCGGATCGATGAAATTGCCGTACTGCCCCGATGTGCCCATTCGGGCATAATGAAGAAATACCATCATGGCGGCCCTTTCAGCCGCCAGATCCGGAAACGGGCGGCCCGGCGGTGGCAGATCGGCGCCATAGCCCCGCATCATGGTCTTGCGATGCTGGGAAAGCTTGCCCGACACGATCTGGTCGTGAAACGCGACATAGGCCCGCAACAGCGGATGGCGCAGGACCGTGAAGCTGCGGCGCGTGCGGTTGTGGCGCCGCCAGATGCGCAGCGATCTTCGGTCGAACTTTTCGATCACCTCCCCGGCGTCGAACGCCGCGAGCCAGGATCTGATCCGCGCTACAGGGCCGGAATATATCGGCATGTAAAGAAGGGGAGCGTTCTGCGCGGCGATGAAGGTGGGCAGGGCGGGGGGACGGCGCGGTTCGAACTCCGGGGTCCAGAAAACGTTGAAACGATCATGCTCTGACAGCGCGGCAGTCATCTCCTCGGGATTCTCGACCTTGTCCTCCACTGCGCCGGGGTTCTGCTTTTTCAGCGTCTCATCGATGGATGCCAGCCGATCCGTCACCCCAAGAAACGCCGCCAGCCCGTTGAGGACGGGAAGCGACTGCAGATCCTCGTAATCGATGTGAAACGCCGCCTGACCGGCCGTCTGAAGCGTGCTGGTCAGGTGGAAGTGAAAGCTCTGCCCATCGATCAGAAATCGGGCGAATTCAGTGCTGTCGAAACGAACCTTGGCCGATTTCAGCCGCCTTGGGTTCTTCAGCGTCCATTGTTCCGTCTGCTGCACGATCTTCAGGCTGACATAGCTTTCCAGCGGATTTCTGGTCAGGATGATCTTGGCGCAGGAGGCGTCGTTGAGCAGCCGGTCCAGCACCTTTGGGTTGTGGTTGTCAAAGAAGCGAAAGCCCGCCAACCCCTCTGTCGCGGCGCGGAGCCGGTCGAGGAAGGCAAACGGATCGGCGTCCCGTTCGGCAATGCCAAAGCCGAAAAGCTCTGACTTGTCTGCCGTTCCGATGAAATGCGGGTTGAAGACTTCGCCGTAGCTGGTCACACCCGCAAGCATATTGAGGTTGGTCTCAAGAAAATTCGACCCCGTGCGCATTCCTGCCAGAATGACAAAGCTTTGAAAACGTTGCGACACGAGCGCCTTACCTTACCACATAGGGGCGGTTTGGCTGCTGATCCCTGGGGGCATTCCCGCTTTCGGCAGAAAGATCGCCGAGCAGTGTCAGCTGCATTCCCTGATTGCGCAGGTTCTGCAGAAACTGGTCAAAACCCTGAAGATCCACCAGTTTCGGCACTTCCGTCACCCGCATTTCCGATCGCGGAGCGATGTCGCTGACCAGGCTTTGCAGCGCCGCCATCGGGCTTTCGATGAATTCGGCCAGCGTCCAGATCCGGACGCGGGCCCGTGTCTTCGGGCCGCGCAGCAGCGAAAGAAACTCTCCCTCGATCTTCTGCAGGCGGGCGGCTTCGGCGCGGATCTCGCCAAAGTTGCGGTTTGACTGGAAAAGCGGGACCAGAAAGGCACCAGAAATCAGCGAGACGCGTGCGTTCGGATCCTGCGCGATGAAACTTGCAATCGGCTGGGCATCGGCCGGGGCAAACTGAAAGCTCTGATGTTCGCCGCGGGTATTCCAGATCAGGCTGGTCAGGAAACTGCGCGGATTGTAGTCGCGATGCCTGGCGTTATCCGACAGACCGCCCGCATAGACGGTTTCGTTGCCGGCAAACTCCACCCGATCCGGGGCGAACAAGTGGCCATGCACCTTGGTTGCCGAAGTTCTGGAAAGCCAATCCGCGAAATTCTCGAAAAGGGCGGAAAACCCCGCCAGTACCGAATAGGGTGCGGCGCAGGTGTCGCCGCCATGCGAGGCATGAGGAAACCGGCTTTGCATGTAAAGCCCGGTCCGTCCGGCCAGGCGCCGGTCCTTCGCTGCCGAGAACAGCCTGTCGATCCCGGTGGGATTTGGATCGGGCTGAACATCGCGCGGCGGGGTCTGCGCAAGGAAGCTGTCGTAGAGCCCCTCTGCATGCGGCCAGATCTTGCGGGCGACGAAACACTCCGACCGCCGCAGAAGCTGCCGGTGATCGTCGTAAAAGATGTGCGGCCTGCCCTGAACATCGAACTTGGCCAGTGTCAGCGACCGGCTTTCCAGTTTCGCCGAGACGAGGCGGATCAGGGTCTGGAAATAGCTTTCGTCGGGGATCCAGACCCTTTTGAAGTAATCGTCGTATTTTGCCCGATCCGGGGATTCAAGCACCGCGGACAGGGATTGCCGCGTCAGGCACCACCACTGGCTGCCCAGGTGAGGCGTGATGCCCGCCGGGATCCGACGCCGGATGCCAAGCTTGCGTTGCACCGTAACATAGGCGTCAAACAACTTTCGTTGCCTGCGCCAGGAAAACGGAAAGCGGAGGGTGAACCGCTCCAGATCAAGGCCGCCGACCGTCCAGCCGACATCGCCCGCCATCACGCTTTCGATGAAATCGGTGCGGGGGTGGCTGTCCAGATAGGCGCGCAACTCTGCCACGGGACGGAGCGGCAGGCAGGAGCCGGAGGTCAGATACACATGCCGGACCTCGGGAAATTCGGAAAGCATCGCGGTGGCGGCAATCTGGCTTGCCTCGACGAGGCTCCAGGTGCCCCATTCGCAGGCAAACCGGCGCGAGAAACGGATCTTCGTAAGGTCCGCGAGGGCGGTCTGCAACTGGCCGAATTCGGCGGCGGGCACCTTGGCATCAACATGCAGCACGACCGGACAGCCCGCCACCGCCCAATGGCGCGCGACCTGGGCAGCCCGATCAAGCGCCGTATGGCACAGCATCACGATGCCGAGCGTCATGCCCAATTTCCCTTTGATATCAGACCCAAAGTCTCAAGCTGCTTCCAGTTGGTGTATCGCTCGCTCCACCGGCACCAGAAATCCGGCTCATCCGACAGGCCGCGGTGATAGGCGGCATATTCATGGCCTTTCCTGTAATGCTCGCGCCGCTGCGATTCCTCCGCGGCTTTTTCGGCGAGCGTGTTCAGAAACTTCGCATGCAGAAGGCACCCGGACGCCTTTTCCCCGCCCGACTGATCATAGGTCAGGTTCAGCCCGCGCGGCAACATCATATGGGTGGAACTGACATAGGCGTAGGGGCGGCGCCATTTGACCAGCGGAATCTTGTTCAGCGCCGGGGCGGCCTTCGGGTTGCCGGGAAAGAATGTCCGGGCACGCGGCCCGCCCTGAATCCAGAGGTTGGAATGCGACGGGTTCGGACTGATGGTGTAGTTTCCCGCATCGAACCATTCTGCAATCTCGAACGGGTTCTGGCCTTCAAGGTAAAGCTGTTCGCCACCATTGCCCTTGGGATACATGTCCAGAAGCATCGCCGAGAAGGTTCGTATGTTCGACGCGTCAAGCCAGTCGGTCAGGGCGCGCAGCGGGCGGGTTTCGCAGAACGGATAGACCAGGAATTCGTCCACATCCACCGTCAGACACCAGTTTCCCTCGCCATACTGCCGCAGGAGATACATGATCCAGTCCATCCCGTAGCGGGATTTGCCGTAGCTGGCGTTCGCATCCCAAAGAGAGACGTCCGGCTGCTCCGCCAGGTAGTCCCGGGATCCATCGTCCGAGCCATTGTCGACCATCAGGAAGTGATCGACGCCGAGCCCGCGATAATATTGCAGAAAATACGGCAGCCGGACGCGTTCGTTGCGCAGCGTCGTAAAGACGAGGACGGGGTGACGCGGCAGTTGGCCAAGCCTGTTGACCACGCTTGTCAATTCACCGCGCCGCAACAGGGCGCGGGCGATCAGCCGTCGTCGCTGCAGTCGCAGCCGGTATGATGACATCAATCCCATGGGCGACAATCGTCGTTGGAGGGGCGGTCAGGGCCAGAGGCAATGCCGCATCTACCATATCCTGGTTGACAAGACCTTTCCATGCGCGGCCCCGCAACCACGGTCGCCACCCCGCTCGCGGCACCGCCACAGGAAACGGCGAGGAGGGCAGAGCCGGTCACAGCCAGCCACCGCGTGACATCAGGCCCATCGCCTCCATCTGCCGCCAGCCCCGAAATCGGGTCGAGGTCCGGCAGTGAAGCGTCGGGTTGTTCATCAGCCGCTCGTAATACGCGGCATATTGCGCGCCGTTTGCAAAATGCTCTCCGCGCTGACGCTCCTCCAGCGATCTTTCAGTGATCGTCGGCAGGAATTTGGTGTGCAGAAGCACGCCCGACAGACTTTCGCCGCCGGTCACGTCGTAAACTTCGTTCAGGCGCGCGGGGAGAAGCGAATGCGTCGAATTCAGATAGGCATAGCGCCGGCTCCAGCGGACCAGCGGGATCTTGTTCAAGGTCGGCGCCTTGCGCGGCTCGTCTGAAAAGAACACGCGCCCGCGGGCACCGCCCTGGATCCAGAGATTGCGCAGCTTTGGCTGAACCTGAACGCTGTAATTGCCGCCGTCGAACCAGTCGAGGCTTTGCAGCGGGTCGTCGCCCTGCCTGAAACCTGACGCCGACACAGGACCGGCGGGGTACATGTCAACTGTGAGCGCGCCGAAAGCCTCACGCCCAAGCTGATCGAGCCTGTCGGTCAAGGCCCGAAGATCGCGCGTCTCCCAGTAGGGGTAGATCAATATCTCATCGGCATCGAGGGTCAGGCACCAATGGCCATGCGCATGGCGGATCTGCAGCCAGGTCAGCCAATCCATTCCGAAGCGCGACGCCTTGTAGCTTGCAGCGGTGCGCCAGACCGAGACATCCACCTCGTCCCGCAAGAGCAGGTCCGTGCCGTCACTGCTGTCGTTGTCGATCACAAGGAAATGGTCGACGCCAAGCCGCCGGTGATGATCAAGGAAATGGGGCAGGCGCAAAGCCTCGTTCCGCACCGTCATCAGGCACAGGATATCGGTCTTGCGGATCGCCCCGGTACGGTTGGCAACCGGGGTCAACTCTCGCCGGTGGCGGATCGCGCGCAGCAGAAGGTGACGGCGGCGCGTGCGCTGGCGATAGGCGCGCCACATCGCGGGCCAGTTGCGCTCTTTCGTCGGCAACTCACCAATGGCAAAGGCGTGATCAAGCTTCATGCCATCAGACCGCCCGGGGGCCCACCGACTATTGCGCTGCCTTCTGCATGGCCATCATTTCGTGCAGATAGGCGCCAAATTCCTCGTTCAGATCCGGCCGTGCCAGACCGAATGCGACCGTCGCCTGAAGAAACCCGATCTTGGACCCGCAATCATAGCGCTGGCCACGGAAACGGAAGCCAAACACACCCGGGCTGCTGCCCGTCTCGTCGGCGATGGCATCGGTCAGCTGGATTTCCCCGCCCGCACCCTGCTTCATGCGGTTGAGATTGCTGAGGACAGCAGGCGTCAGGATATAGCGCCCGATGACAGCCAGGTTGGATGGCGCATCCTTCGGCTTCGGCTTTTCGACCATGCCCTTCAGCCGGACGATGCTTCCCATGTCTTCGGCAATATCGAGAACGCCGTAGCTTGACGCTTTCTCGGGCGGCACTTCCATCGCGGCAACCATGCAGCCGCCGGTATGCTCATAGGCCTCGATCATCTGCTGAAGGCAGGCCTTTTCCGCGGCGATCACATCGTCGGGCAACAGGACTGCAAAGGGCTCGTTGCCGATCAGCCGCCGTGCGCACCAGACCGCATGGCCAAGGCCCATCGGCCGGTTCTGGCGGACATAGGCAATGGCGCCGCTGTCCATGTTGGTGTCTTTCAGCGTCTCCAGCAAATCGTCCTTGCCCGATTTGCGCAAGGCGCTTTCCAGTTCGGGCGCGTGGTCGAAGTAATCTTCCAGTGCGGACTTGCCGCGCGAGGTCACGAAGATGAATTCCTTGATCCCCGCCGCGCGCGCCTCGTCGATGGCATACTGGATGAGGGGCCGATCGACGAGAGTCATGATCTCTTTCGGGATCGACTTGGTGGCGGGCAGAAAACGTGTTCCCAAACCTGCGACCGGAAAGACGGCTTTGGTGACCTTCCGCGGCTTCATCGCTTCACTCGCTCTGTTATCTGTCCTGGTTACGCACCTTCGCACCCGTTGCAAGACACCACAGGATTCTGGCGGCATCCGGGCAGCGCTGGGGCGACATGCCGCTTCTCGCACATATTCATGCGTGTTTGCAGGTGCAATGTGCTAGTCGGGCGATCTTCGGCAGCTATTCGCCTTTCTCCGGCAGGTCTGCCATGCTGGCCATCATCGCTTCGATCACGGCAACGTCGGCGGGGTTGTTCAGTTCCCAGAATTGTCTTCCCCGTGCGCTGACCTCGACGCAAAGGACTTCGCGGCCCTGTTCGAGGAACCGAAGCTGCTCCAGCCCCTCGAGCGTTTCCAGCGGGCCGACCGGCCAGCCCGGATAGATCCGCAGGGCGGCCGGGCGGTAGGCGTAGACGCCGACATGGTGGAAAACCGGGGTCGGCGCGTCGTCCGGATAGGTTTCGGCGGTAAAGGGGATCACCTCCTTCGAGAAGTAGAGCGCGCGGCCCTCCGCCCCGAATACGGCCGTCGTTCCCCCCACGCGGCCCGCGCGCCCTGTCGTCGAGAAGCCGCGCAGGGCGCGACCGTCATCGGTACCGCC
>JAAURK010000101.1 GCA_012032275.1 Tabrizicola sp. | reverse complement strand
GCCAGATGCGCGCGCCCGGCGCTGGCCCAGCCTGCCGCCAGCAGGAACGCATCCGCGCGCACCGCACGGTCAGTCATCGAGAAAAGCCCGCATCACCGCATCGACCAGTCCGGCCCGCCCGCCAGACAGCCGGACCCGCCGCCCCTCTCCCTCTTCGCGCAGCGAGAGGTGAAGCGCCTCGGGCGGATGATGGCGGCCCAGACGGTCGGGCCATTCGACAAGACAGATGGCCGTGCGGAAGGCATCGTCGAGACCAAGCTCCCACACCTCGTCCGGATGCGACAGGCGGTAGAGGTCGGCATGCCAGATTTCGCCGCCGGGGGTGTCGTAGGTCTGCACCAATGTGAAGGTGGGGGAGGGCACCTCTTCCCGTTGCGGCAACCGGGCCTGAATGATGGCCCGCGCAAGGTGGGTCTTGCCCGCACCGATCCGCCCGTCCAGCAGGACGCTGTCCCCCGGCCGCAGCAGGGTGGCGAGGCATTCGCCAAGCCGCGATGTGGCCTCTTCGGAGGCCAGAAAAAGCGAGTTCGGGATCGTGGCCGGGGGATTTTGCAGCATGGCCGGAGTCTATCCGGCGCCCGACCGGCTGCAAGCACCTTCTCTTCACGCCCGCCGCAGCGTGCCGTCGGTGGTCTGCAGGCCAAGCCCGCCGGAATCGCCCGCCAGGATGCGGAAGGTGATCAGCGTGGCGCCCCCGGTGATCGGCCGGAAACGGCAGCCGATCTGGCGTCCGTCATTCAGGCGGACCTCGCCTTCCCAGGGCGCGCGGTCACCCGCGGTCATCACATAATCCATCGCATCGCCCCAGATGAGGCTGGGGGCCGAATGCTCCTTCCACCAGTCCGACAGGCTGCCGATCCCCGCCGCGGAAAGCAGCACGCCCGGATCGTGGTTCCAAAGCGAGGAATAGGCGATGTTCGACATCACGAGCTGCCCGCCCTGCGAGAAGACCGCGACCGCTTCGTCCATCGCGTCGATCACATCCTGGCCAAGCTTCAGGTCGGCGCGGTAGCGGCGGGTGCGCAGCATTTCCGACGAGACATCCTCGAACATGAAGGCCAGCGCGCCGTTCGGATGCGGCCGTCCGATGACGCGGTAGATCTGCCCGCTTGGCAGGCTCCAGGTTTCCTCGAACAGGCCGGAGGCGGCATCGGCCTCGACCTTGAGCATCTGCTTGCGCCATGTCCGGTAATCCTTGGGTTCCGGGATCATGGCCCGGTCCCGCATCGCATCCAGCACGGCGCTGAGACTTGGCCGGGCGATCAGGAAATCCGGCGGAAGCGACGTCAGATCCACCAGCGCGGGGTTGAAAAGCTGCAACACGCGGTCCCGGTCAAAGATGGCGAGGCCGATGGGAAGGTTGGCGAAGGTCTTGGTCAGCGTCTGCATGAACTCCCTCAGGGAGCCTTCGGCCTGAACGGCCGCATTGGACGGCAGCGCATAGATCAGCCTGTCGTCGCCCGAAGCCGTCACGACCAGATCGAACCATTGGGTGCCACCTTCAAGATCAAGCTTCTGGCGCGGCGCGCGGTTTTCCAGCGTGGTTGCAGCCATGTCGAAGACCCGGGGAAGCGGCCATGACAGATCCTGTCCGGGCGGAAGAAGGTCGGCGGCGCGCAACAGATAGGCATGGTTTGCCCAGGTCACATCGCCGGATGCGGTTTCGACCCAGATCAGGACGGGCGCCTTTCCGACCACGTTTCGAAGCGACCTCACCTCTTTCTGCAGCGCGATCTCGACCACGCTGTCGGACCGGCCGCGTCGCTGTTCGGTTTCATCGTCGATCAGCGTCAGCCGCGAAAGGCCGCCGCGAAATTCGCCACGCAGGAGCATCTGCGGCCTGGACCCGTCCTCGGAGCAGAGCACGAACTTCCCCTCGTCAGGCAGGGCCTTCATCTTTTCGGTGAAGTCGGGGAAAATCGGCCCGAGGCGCGCGACGAGGCGAAGCCAGGGGTCTTCACCCAGATCGCCGGAGGCAATGAGAAACCGCGCGCCGGGCGAGGCATCCACCAGCACCTCGCCATCGAACAGAAACACCGCATCGGTGCTGTCACCCGCGATCTGAGCGGTGGTCTTGCCGTTCTGGCGGTGCAGAAGGGCCGCGGCAATGAGCAGGCTGGCCGTTGCAACCAGAGTTGCCGCCAAGACCATCCCCACCACGATCCACCAGTCGACCACCATTACCCTACCTGACCCCGATAGCTCTGACAGCCTAAGGTAGAAAAAGTTAATCGAATGTTAACGCCCTGAATGAATCCGGTTTTCGGTTGCCTATGTGTCGATGCGCAGGTTCGCGCCCTGCACCAGGGTTTCGGGTGCGATCAGGTCCTTTGCGGCCCAGACCGCCTCGACAACCGCGCCCGAACGCTCTGGCCGCTCTTCCGGGGTCAGGAACGGGTCGGTCGCATTGGCGAAAGTCAGCTCCGCGCCCGAACGCTCCAGCAGTGTCTTGGCGATGAAAAGGCCGAGCCCCATGCCCTCATACTCCGGCCGGCTGGTATGGCCGCGGTCCGTCCGGCGGACGCGGACGAAGGGATCGCCGATCCGGCCGATCACATTCGGAGGGTAGCCATCGCCGTCATCCATGATGCGGATCGAGATCATCGCATCGGACCATTCGGCCTCGATCCAGACCGTGGTGCGCGCGAAATCGACAGCGTTCTGGATGAGATTTCGCAGCCCGTGGATGATCTCCGGCCGCCGGAGGATCGTGGGCTGACGGTCGGAGCTGCCATCGACCGGGGCGGTCGAGAACAGGACGGTCTTGCCGCGCGCGACATGCGGTTCGGCGGCCTCGCGAAGCGCGGTGATCAGCGGTGCCTGCCGCAGATGGAGATCATCCTTTCCGGCGCGCCCCATGTCGCGCAGGATATCGCGGCAACGGTCGGCCTGATCCCGGATCAGGCGCGCGTCGTCCAGAAGTTCCGGCTGGTCCTTCAGCTCTCGCATCAGTTCGGCGCTGACAAGCTTGATCGTCGCCAGGGGGGTGCCAAGCTCATGCGCCGCCGCCGCGACCACACCGCCAAGGTCGGTCAGCTTCTGTTCCCGTGCAAGCGCCATCTGCGTGGCCAGAAGCGCATCGGACATGGAGCGGATCTCCATCGCCACCCGCCGGGAATAGAGGCTGAGAAACAGGATGCCGATGACGATGGACAGCCAGAAGCCAAACTCGAAAAGCACCGGCACCGACAGCTCGGACCCGTCTTCAAGCCGCATCGGAAGATGGACGAATGCCGCGAGGCTGACAAGAACGATCGCCGTGGCCCCCAGAATCACCGTCGTGCGCAGTTCCAGCGCACTTGCAGAGATTGTCACCGGCGCAAGCAGGAGAAGCGCGAAAGGATTGGTCAGGCCGCCGGTCACGCAGATCAGGAACGACAGCTGCGAGAGATCGAACAGCAGCGTCAACAGCGCCTCACCTCGGTCAGCCGCTTGTTCGCGGGAAAGAGGAAGATCGAAAAGAGGTTCGCGATGATCAGGGCGCCGACGGCCATGTAGCACAGGCCGAGGGGCAGTTGCAGCCCGTAGAACCGGTCAGCGACGGTGATCGCAGTCAGTTGCCCCGCGATCGCCATCCAGCGCAGCACGATCAGCGTTCGAAGGCGAACCCAATTGCCTGGCGTTCTTGCCGCGATGAAACCGAAACTTGCCGAAACCATGGTGCCTCTGCGGACCTGCTGTCCGGTTTGCCATTGTTAAGGCCGCCTGGATTTGGGATCAATGCGGGGATGGCAGAACGGAGGGCATCATGACAAAGCTCTATGCCGGCGTGGCGGCGGCTGCGGTTGTGGCGTTTCTGGGGGCATCTGGCTGGTATATCTGGGCAAGCCGAAGCAACGATGAATTTGCGGCCTGCCGCAGCGGGCAGGTGGCCGGGGGCGACCTCGGGGGTCCATTCACTCTGGTCGACCAGACCGGCGCCACGGTGACCGACAAAGAGGTTCTGGCCAAGCCTTCGCTGGTCTATTTCGGGTATACGTTCTGCCCGGATGTCTGCCCTCTTGATATGCAGCGCAATACCGAAACCGTCGATATTCTGGAGGAACAGGGTTTCGATGTGACGCCGGTATTTGTTTCCATCGATCCGGAAAGAGATACGCCCGAGGTTCTGGCCGATTATGCCGCGAACCTTCATCCAAGACTGGTCGGGCTGACCGGCAGCGCGGAACAGGTGAAGGCCGCGTCACAGGCCTACAAGACCTATTTCCAGAAACGGGAGACGGGTGACGAGTTTTATCTGATGGACCATTCGACATTCACTTATCTGACACTGCCTGGATATGGCTTCGTCGAGTTCTATAAAAGAGAGATGAAGGCTGACGAGATGGCTGCCAGTGCGGCATGTTTCATAGCCGCCAGCGACTCCGCGGATTAGGCGATTTCCGCAAGATGAAAGGATGGACCATGATCGACGATCTTGCCGCGGATCTCGGCGCAGACCGGAGCCTGCTGCTGGTCGATGACGATGAACTGTTCGTAAAGCGGCTTGCGAAAGCGATGGAGAAGCGTGGCTTTGCGCCCGAGACTGCCGAAAGCGTCGCCGCGGGCCGGGCCATGGCGCTGGCAAATCCGCCTGCCTATGCAGTTGTGGACCTTCGGCTGGAAGACGGCAATGGTCTTGATATCGTCGAAGTGCTTCGGGAAAAGCGGCCCGATTGCCGCATCGTCGTGCTGACCGGTTATGGCGCGATTGCCACCGCCGTTGCGGCGGTAAAGATCGGGGCGACGGACTATCTGTCAAAGCCGGCCGATGCCGATGATGTCATGACCGCGCTTCTTGCGCGCGGCGAGGCATTGCCTCCTCCGCCGGAAAATCCGATGTCGGCAGATCGCGTCCGCTGGGAGCATATTCAGCGGGTTTACGAGATGTGCGACAGGAATGTTTCCGAAACGGCGCGGCGACTTAACATGCATCGCAGGACATTGCAGCGCATTCTTGCTAAACGCAGTCCCAAATGAAATTCGGCAAGTTGCAAATTTCGGTTCGATCCCCTAAAATCCGTTGATGGAAAATTTGGGGTACAGCCGATGTCGATGGATCTGGGTTCTTATACGCTGAAAGAACTTCGTGAACTGCAAGTGAAAGTTGCAAAGGCAATTGCGACCTTCGAGGATCGCAAAAAGAAGGAAGCCCTTGCCGAGCTTGAGGAAAGGGCCCGGTCGCTGGGCTTTTCACTGGCCGAGCTGACGGGGGCGACGCCGGCCAGAAAAAGATCTCCCGCCGTGCCGAAGTACGCCAATCCGGCCGACGCGTCGGACACCTGGTCCGGCCGGGGGCGCAAACCGCGCTGGTTTGCCGCAGCACTGAAAGCCGGAAAGAAACCGGAAGACATGGCCATCTGAGGTCACTTCTGTGATTTCAGCCATCTGAGAAACCGCCGGACCTCTTCACGCATCGGGCCCGGCGGCCAGACGATGAAATAGGCGGGCAACTGGCTTTGGCTTTCATGCACGAGCCGAAGCCGGCCCTCGCGAAGATCGTTCTCGACCAGGGCGTTGCTTTCCACAGTCAGACCAAGGCCCTGGCGCGCGGCGCTGATCGAAAGCTCATCGGTCGAGAAATCGGTTCGGCTAAGCTCTGACGGCTCCAGACCCAGGCTGCGCAGGTAATTGTCCTGCTCGGGCCAGTTCTGGGTGATGACCCATTCCATCGACCGCATCTCATCGGGGGTCAGCGTCATCTTGTCGCCCATCAGCGACGGCGCGGCCACGACGACAAGGCGGGCCGAGGCGAGGAACACCGCCTCCACTCCGGGCCAGTTGCCATTGCCATAGCGAAGCCCAAGATCCATGCGCTCCCGGTGCAGATCGACGACCGCCGAGTCAGGCAGGATCGCGAGGCCGATGTCGGGGTTCTTGTCCCAGAAATCGCGCAGGCGCGGCATGAGCCATTGCGCCGCGAAGCTTGCGGTCAGCGTCACACGCACCGGCCGGTCGGCGTCGGTGGTCTTCAGCGCCTCGATCCCGCGCTGGATGCTGGCAAAACCTTCGGACAGCGCCGCCGCTAGTTCTGCCCCCTCGGCCGTCAAGCTGAGGCCCCGGCCGTCGCGGCGCAGAAGGGAAAGGCCAAGTTGATCCTCCAGCGCGCGCACCTGCTGGGCCACGGCGGCATGGGTCACGTTCAGCGCCCGCCCGGCCTGAGTGAACCCGCCATGTTCGGCCGCCGCCGCGAAAGCGCGGAGGCTGGCCAGCGGTGGCAGGCGAAACCAGTCGATGCACATCTGTTAGCTCTCCTAACAGATCAATAATCTTCCTGAGTCGGAAAAGTCAATGAATTGGCGTATCCATCAAAGGAAGCTGATGGAAAGGAGCAATGAAATGTTTAACATCATCGCTGAGGCAATGTTGATCGCGACCCGGCTTGGCGGGTCAGACCGGGATCGCGGACTGTCGGGCCGCCGGTCGAATGACGAGAAGGAAGCCGATCGTCTGCGGCAAAAGCTGGATGTCGAGTTCCTGCGTCGTGGCACGTTCACTGCGGGGCCGGGCCGCTAGGTGCTGGCTCCCAGACGCTGCATCACCCTCGAAATATAGTCCGTCCGCACCTCTGCGGGCGGGCGCAACCGGATTTCCAGCCTGTCGATCAGTGCGGGGGTCGGTCTGCCGAAAAGCTTGTCCGCTTCGGCCTCGCGAAATCCCGCGATCCGCACCGCTTCAAGCCACGCCGAGACTCTGTCGGCCGCCTTGATCGCCTTTTTCACCGGTGCGGGCAGAATTGCCGGTAGGCCGAAACGCAGATGGATCGCCGCGGTAAGCCGCTGGTCAAGCTCGCCATATCCCGGCCCGACGGCCGACTTCACCGGGCTGATCATATCCCCGATCACATATTCCGGCGCGTCATGCAGCAGCGCGGCCAGACGCCAGCGCGGCAGCATGGCCGGGTTCGCCCGCCCGCATATCTCTTCGACAAGCAGCGAATGCTCGGCGACTGAATAGGGCCAGTCGCCCTTGGTCTGCCCGTTCCAGCGGGCGACAAAGGCCAGACCGTGGGCAATATCCTCGATCTCGATATCCACTGGCGTCGGGTCCAGAAGATCGAGCCTGCGGCCCGACAGCATCCGCTGCCAGGCGCGGGGTTGCTTGGCTGAAGCTATGGCCATCGTTGTCGCAGCGCCTGTCTTTGCTTGGTTGTCGATCTGTCGGGTTGATGCTATCTGCCCCGGCGACACCGGATCAAGGAGCATGCGGCCAATGGCACAGGATTACATCGTCAAAGACATCGCGTTGGCGGAGTTCGGTCGCAAGGAGTTGACGATCGCGGAAACCGAAATGCCGGGGCTGATGGCCTGCCGCGAAGAGTTCGGCACGGCGAAACCGCTGAAAGGCGCGCGCATCGCGGGCAGCCTTCACATGACGATCCAGACCGGTGTGCTGATCGAAACCCTGAAGGCGCTGGGCGCGGATGTGCGCTGGGCGTCCTGCAACATCTTCTCGACCCAGGATCACGCGGCCTCGGCCATTGCGGCCAGCGGGACGCCGGTTTTCGCGGTGAAGGGCGAAAGCCTGGAGGATTACTGGGATTACACCGACCGCATCTTCCAGTTCGGCGGTGAGGGCGGCACCTGCAACATGATCCTGGACGATGGCGGCGATGCGACGCTTTACATCCTGATGGGAGCCCGCGTTGAAGCCGGTGAGACCGACCTGATCGCCGTCCCGACCTCGGACGAGGAAGTCTGCCTTTTCAACCAGATCAGAAAGCGTCTTGCGGCGAGCCCGGGATGGTTCACCCGGCAGCGCGCCGAGATCAAGGGCGTGTCGGAGGAAACCACGACCGGCGTCCACCGGCTTTACGATCTGCACAAGAAGGGCCTCCTCCCCTTCCCGGCGATCAATGTGAACGACAGCGTCACGAAGTCGAAGTTCGACAACAAATATGGTTGCAAGGAATCGCTGGTGGACGGCATCCGCCGCGCGACCGACACGATGATGGCGGGCAAGGTCGCCGTGGTCTGCGGTTATGGCGATGTGGGCAAGGGCTCCGCCGCTTCGCTGCGTGGGGCGGGTGCGCGGGTCAAGGTGACCGAGGTCGATCCGATCTGCGCGCTGCAGGCCGCGATGGACGGCTATGAAGTCACCATCCTGGAGGATGAGGTCGCCGCCGCCGACATCTTCATCACCACGACAGGCAACAAGGATGTCATCCGCCTGGAGCATATGCGGGCGATGAAGGACATGGCCATCGTCGGCAACATCGGCCATTTCGACAACGAGATCCAGGTGGCTGCCCTGCGCAACCACAAATGGACGAACATCAAGGAACAGGTCGACATGATCGAGATGCCTTCGGGCAACCGGATCATTCTTCTGAGCGAAGGCCGCCTTCTCAACCTCGGGAATGCCACCGGGCATCCATCCTTCGTGATGTCGGCCTCGTTCACCAATCAGGTGCTGGCGCAGATCGAGCTGTGGACGAAGGGCAGTGAATATGCGCCGGGGGTCTATATCCTGCCCAAGGCGCTGGATGAAAAGGTCGCACGGCTGCATCTGAAAAAGATCGGCGTCCGGCTGACGGAACTGCGCAAGGATCAGGCCGATTATATTGGCGTGAACGTCGAAGGCCCGTTCAAATCGGATCACTACCGCTACTGAAGACACCCGGTGCCGGAGCGTGCCGGGCAATTGGTTCGTCGAAGCTGACATCAGCGCGTGATTTGCCGTTGCTGTTTCGATTTCAGTGCTTAAGCTGCGCCTAGCTTTTCCCGAGCGGGAAAGGTGAACAGGGACGGTACAGGAACGAGGAAACCTCATGGGTAAGAGAGACGAACTGATCGCGAAATATGCCGATGATCTGAAGAACAAATGCAAGGTGACGCCAGATATGGCGTTGCTGACCAAGGTAACCATCGGCTGCGGGCCTTCTATCTATGACAACGATGCCGCAACCGTGGCTGCCAGCGACTCTGCCGAACTGGAGCGGGTCAAGACCAACTTTCTGATCAAGAAGCTTGGCCTGAAAGACGGGCCGAACCTGATGGAAGGGATCAACGCTGTGATCGACACCTATGGTCGGTCCGAACGCCAGAAGTTCCGGGCGGTGGTCTACTACATGCTGACCAAGCATTTCAGCAAGGAAGGCGCTTACAAGTAAGCGTCCTGCCCCGACTTTGAAGGCCGCGCTGCCTGGACTGCGCGGCCTTTACTTTCAGGATGATCCAGCGCAAGGCTCCCCCGTCCGAAAGCCGCCGATCATGACCGTCCAGACAGAGCAAAAAGCCGATCACAGCGCCGAATCGACCGTCGTACCGGTGATTCTTGCCGTGGCCTTCTGCCACCTGCTGAATGATCTGATGCAGTCGCTGATCCCGGCGATCTACCCGATCCTGAAGGAAAATCTGGCGCTCACCTTCGGGCAGATCGGTTTGATCACGCTGGTATTCCAGGGCACGGCGTCGATCCTGCAGCCTCTGGTCGGGTTATACACCGACCGCCGGCCGATGCCCTATGCGCTGGCGCTCGGGATGGGATTCACGGGCATCGGGCTGGTGCTGCTGGCCCATGGGGCAAGCTATGGCAGCATCCTCGCCTCGGTGGCGCTGATCGGCCTTGGCTCGGCCGTCTTCCATCCGGAATCGTCACGGATCGCACGGCTTGCGGCGGGGATGCGGCCCGGTCTGGCGCAATCGCTGTTTCAGCTTGGCGGCAACTTCGGCTCTCGCTCGGGCCGCTGGCGGCAGCGTTCATCGTTCTGCGCCATGGCCAGACCTCCATCGAGTGGTTTGCGGCCTGCGCGCTGATGGCCATGATCATTCTCGCGGCCGTCGGGCGCTGGTATGTCGCCGTGGGTGCAGGTCGCATGAGGGCCCGCAAGGCCAGAAGCGCCGCTGCCGAGCCGCTGCCACGGCGGACGGTACAGCTCGCCCTTGCGGTGCTGATCGCGCTGACCTTCTCCAAATTCGTCTACACCGCAAGTTTCTCCAGCTATTTCTCGTTCTTCCTGATCGAGAAATTCCGGATCAGCGTTGCCGAGGCGCAGATCTACATGTTCATCTTCCTCGCCGCGGTCGCGGTTGGCACCATCATCGGCGGCCCGATCGGCGACCGGATTGGCCGCAAGACGGTGATCCTGATCTCGATCTTCGGCGTTCTTCCGCTGTCTCTGCTCATTCCGCATCTGCCGCTTGTGCCGACGGTGATCGTCAGTGCGCTGACGGGATTGATCCTCGCCTCGGCCTTCCCCGCCATCATCGTCTTCGCCCAGGAACTGCTGCCAAGCCATGTCGGCACCGTCGCCGGGCTGTTCTTCGGGCTTGCCTTCGGCATGGGCGCAATCGGTGCAGCCGCGCTGGGGCAGATCGCCGATGCGCGGGGGATCGTCTATGTCTACGGTCTTTGCGCGTTCCTGCCGGCAATCGGCAGCCTTGCCGTCTTTCTGCCGAACCTGAAAACCCGTTGAATTCGAAGCAAATTATAACCGCTATCTGATTGCGCCGGATCGCGATTCCCGTGTATCTCTTTCTCAACGGCCAGTAGGCCCGGAACCCTTATCAGATCACGTGTGGTGCTTGGGGAGCACGTGGGGTGGATGGAGGGTTCCGTAGGGGTGCGGAGCCCTCCATTTTTTTCCGCCACGGTTTCGGAAAGCCGCTCAAGCGCTCAATCCGCCCATCCCGCAGACAATGCGCCATTCCTCCGCTGTCACCGGCTGCACCGAGAGGCGCGTGTTGTTCGTCAGCACCATCTTCTCCAGTCCCGGCTGGATCTTGCAGGCATCAAGCGTCACCGGCCTGACAAAGGGCCGCAGCGCGCGGATCCAGACGCAATCCCAGCGCGGATCGTCCGTCGTGCTGTCGTGCTGGCTTTCGCGGCAGACTTCGACGATCCCGACAACGGCTTTCCCGGTGTTGGAGTGATAGAAGAACCCCTGATCGCCGATCTTCATGGCCCGCATGTTGTTGCGCGCCTGATAGTTGCGGACACCGTGCCATTCTTCGCCGTCCGCCCCTTTCGCGACCTGATGATCCCATCCCCAGACCTCGGGCTCTGACTTGAACAACCAATACGCCATCAGCCGATCACCCTTTTCCACTCCTGCACTGTCACCGAGGCGAAAAGGCCCGCCTTTGCATAGGGGTCATCCGTGGCCCAGGCCTCGGCCGCGTGCCGCGTCGCGACGCCAAGGATGATCAGACTGCCGCACATCTTGCCCTGTGCGTCGATGAACGGCCCGGCCTGCTCCACCACGCCGGTGGACTGGATGTAGTCCAGATGCGCGGCACGGTTTTCCAGCCGGATCGGCAAGGCATCGTTCCGGTCGATGCAGATCAGGGCGAAACGCATGGGCTATTCCTGTTTCAGGGGGCGGGTCATCAAGGCCTGGACAGCCTCCTCCATGGTGATCGCTCCGTCAACCAATGCGTCGACCATCGCGGTGATCGGAACGTCAAGCCCGTGCTTTCGGGCAAGCCGGACCACGGCCTTGGCGGTTGCCACGCCTTCGACCGTCAGCTTCGGATCGAACCCCGATCGTTGCCCCAACGCCAGACCAAAGCGGAAATTCCGGGATTGCGCCGAGGTGCAGGTCAACACCAGGTCACCAAAACCCGAAAGACCGGCCAATGTCTCCGCCCGCGCGCCCAGATGCTGCGCCAGCCGGACCATTTCGGCATAGCCTCGCGTCATCAGCGCGGCGCGGGCACTGTCCCCCAGACCGGCGCCGATCACCACGCCCGCCGCAATTGCGATGACATTCTTCAGTGCGCCGCCAAGCTCCGCGCCGATCACATCGTCGGTACGGTAAAGCCGCAGCGTGGGGGTGGAGAGAAGACCCTGCAGCACCGCTCCGACCCGCTCTTCCGCCGCGAGTGTCAGGGCGGTTGGCAGTCCACGTGCGATATCGGCCGCAAAGCTTGGTCCGGTAAGGATCGCCGTGGTGGCCTTGGGCCAGATCCCCCGCATCACCGAAACCGGCCCCTGAAGCGATGCCAGATCCACCCCCTTGCAGCAGGCGACCATCGGCCCTCCCGATTGAAGCGCCTGATGGGCCAGCAGAAAGGGGGCGAGGCTTTGCATCGGCACGCAAAGCAGGACGCCTCGTTCGGAACCGGGCGATTTCCGCAATGACAGAGACGTTTTCCGGCACGAGGGCACCGGGCAGGCTGCGGTCGTTTCGCCGGGTCTGGCGTATCTCGGCCAGGTGGTCCGGGTCTCTGCCCCAGAGGGCGATGTCGCGCCCACCCTTGGCGAGGGCAATGGCCAGGGCGGTGCCGAACGCCCCGGCGCCGATGATGCCGATCATGCTTTTGCCCCCCGTTTGCCCGATCCCAGCATCGCCGGCGCGCCCTCGTCCAGTGGCCAGCGCGGGCGGCCGACGCCGTCATGTCGCTGACGGTGCCCTGGCGGA
>JAAURK010000003.1 GCA_012032275.1 Tabrizicola sp. | reverse complement strand
AGAGAGCCCCGTTGGGGGTGGCGGTATGGAATTTCTACCTGGATTGTCCGGCAAAGTCGCCGCCGACTGCCGTGAGTTGTGATGCGCGGACTTTGAACTGCCGATGGGCGGAACTTGTCCAAGTGTGAAGTGGTTCAATGAGATACGACATGGCCACAGCGTACATGCCTCGCTTCCGTCATCGTAGTCGCGCTCGTAGCGGCCCGTCCAGAGTTTACCCCGGCACGATTCTTGCTGGCCGCGTAGGGTGGTTCGCACTACTTGTTCAGACGCGGCTCATTGTGTGACGTGCATCGCACCCGCGCGCTGAGAGCGGAACGCGAGCGCGTTGTCTTCCGGCATCGGCAGCGCGTCCGTGTCGGCCCGTAACAAGATGCGCCGTCCCGGTTTCGCGCCCCGCAACCTCGCGACCAGGCCGCTCGACTTGCGATGCGCCGTGAGCTCGAGCGGAAGCCCATCCAGCTGCGCGAGCAGCTTCGCGCGCGTCGCCGTGTTCTCCAGCCCGAGCTCAGGCTCCTGATGGATCGCGCGCCGCAGCGCCGTCACCTCGATCTCGCTTGTCGCCAGCGGGCTGACGGCAGGGCCCTTGCCGGGCCCACCCGATCCGGGCACGCAGCCCGCCAGCAGCGCTGCAAGCGCTGCGGCAACAAGATGACGTGTGGGTAGGGCCATCCAACACTCCCGATTGTGGTAGAAGTGCCCCGAACCGGCCCCGACCGCAAGCCCTGTCAGTAGGGCGCGGGATAGGCTCGGTGGGTTTCCGCGATCTCGGCCATGACGTCGGCGGAAAGGCTGATCTCCGCCGCCCCGATGTTGACTTCCAGCTGTGCGACCGAGGTCGCCCCGATGATCGGAATGGTGGTGAACGGCCGCGCCCGGCAAAAGGCAATGGCCATCTGGCTGGGGTCAAGCCCGTGGCGTGCGGCGATCCCCAGATAGGCCGCAACCGCCGGGAAGACATGCGGCGTGATCCGCCCGCCAAGATCGGGGCTCACGCAGCGGCGCGTACCCTCCGGCGTCACGTCGCCCGCATATTTCCCGGTCAGTAGCCCGCAGGCCAGGGGCGAGAACGCCAGAAGCGGGACATCCTCGATCAGGCTGAACTCGGCCCAGTCGGTGTCGAACTGGCGGCAAAGCAGCGAATACTCGTTCTGGATCGACGCCATCTTCGGCAGGCCCAGCGTATCGGCCAGATGCCGCCAGCGAGACGCACCCCAGACGCTTTCGTTCGACAGGCCGATGGCGCGGATCTTGCCTTCCTCGACCAGTGCCTGCGCGGTGGTCAGCACATCCGTCATATGCGCCGTCTCGTCGGCCTTGTCGGCGCCCGTGGGCGCATAGCGCCACATCTGGCGGAAGTGATAGCTGCCGCGGTTCGGCCAGTGCAGCTGGTAAAGATCGATATATTCCGTCCGCAGCCGCCGGAGCGAGGCCTCGACCGCCGCCCCGCATCGCCCGCCCCGGTGACCGGCGCGCCGTCGCGCACCGCCGTCAGCCCCTTGCCGGTGATCTTGGTCGCGATCTGCAGCCGGTCGCGCCCCCCACGCGCGGCCAGCCAGCTGCCGATGATCTCTTCCGTCCGGCCGATGGTTTCGGGCCGGATCGGGCCGGTCGGATACATTTCCGCCGTGTCCCAGAAGGTGACGCCCCGCGCCACGGCCAGATCGGCCTGGTCATGGCCCTCGGCCTCGGAATTCTGGCTGCCCCAGGTCATCGTGCCAAGGCAAGCGCGGAAACCTCGATCCCCGTCTGCCCCAATGGAATAATCTGCATGTCCGCCTCGTTCGTTCCCTGCACCCTAGGCGCAAATGCCGCCGGAGCAAAGAACCGCCTGCCTGCCACCGCACGACAAGATGATTTTCCGCGCAGCACAGGCTCATGTTAGGCTTCAACTGCCAAAGGAAACGACAATGATGCCCGTTCCATTCCGTTTCGTCCTCGCCGCCAGCATCCTGCTTGCCCTGCCCGCCAGCGCGGCGCCGGTTGCCTATGATCTGGAAAGAGACCGCTCCTCGGTGACCTTCGAGACCGATTTCGGCCCCGATACGATCACCGGCTCCATCCCGCTGGACAGCGCCGATCTGACGCTGGATTTCGACCGGGTGGCCAACAGCCGGGTCTCGGTCGCGCTTGATGTCAGCGGGGCCACCGCCAGCTTTCCCTTCGCTGCCCAGGCGCTGAAGGGGCCGAAGGTGCTGGATGCCAGGGCCCATCCGCAGATGACCTTCCAGAGCACTTCGGTGCAGGCCGCCGGCGATGGCGCCGCCGTCGACGGCAATCTCACCATTCGCGGGGTGACCCAGCCGGTCACGCTGCGGGCCGAGATCTACCGCCAGAAAGGCACCGCTGTCGGCGACCGGAGCCATCTGACGGTGCGCCTCACCGGCAAGGTCAAGCGCAGCGCCTTTGGCGCGACCGGCTGGTCGGACATGGTCAGCGACGAGGTCCGCATCATCATCACCGCCCGGATCGCCGCGAAGGGCTGAGCGATGGCGCTGCGCAATTCGCCCGACAGCTTTGGCCTGATCTCGCGCCTGATCCACTGGGGGATGGCGCTTCTGATCCTCAGCCTCATCGCCCTCGGCCTGCGCATCTCCTGGATGGAACCGAGCCTGTCGAACCTCTGGCTTTACGGGCTGCACAAGACCATGGGCCTCAGCGCATTCGGCCTCGTCCTTTTCCGGATCCTCTGGCACCTGATCTCGCCGCCGCCCGGGCCACTGGCGACCGGCTGGCAGCGGCTTTTCATCAAGGCCTGGCACTGGACGCTTTATGCCTTGATGATCGCCACGCCCGTCGCGGGCTGGGCCGCATCTTCAGCCAGCGGCATCGACACGCTTTATGCCGGAACCTTCGTCGTCCCGCCGCTGGTCGAGGTCAGTGAGCGGGCGGAATTCGTCTGGTTCATCCTGCACGAGATCTTCGCCAAGACCCTTCTTGGCATGGTGATCGTCCACATGCTCGCCGCCGTGAAGCGCGAAATGGGCGGCGACGGCACCCTCACCCGGATGCTGCGCGGCAGGGCTTAGCCCGCTGGCCCTTTCCCTGCGCTTGGGCTAAGCAATCGCCGAACCAAGGCAAGGCGCAGACATGGCACGCATCCTCATCACCTCGGCCATTCCCTACATCAACGGGATCAAGCATCTCGGGAACCTCGTCGGCAGCCAACTCCCCGCCGACCTTTTCGCCCGTTTCAACCGGGCGCTTGGCCATGAGGTGATGTTCCTGTGCGCCACCGACGAACATGGCACGCCCGCCGAACTGGCCGCCGCAAAGGCGGGAAAACCGGTCGAGGCCTATTGCGCCGAGATGCACGCCGTCCAGGCAGAACTCGCCCGCGGTTTCCGCCTGTCCTTCGATCATTTCGGGCGGTCGTCCAGCCAGCGCAACCACCGCCTGACCCAGCATTTTGCGGGCCGCCTCGCCGATGCGGGCCTGATCGAGGAGGTCGCCGAAAAGCAGGTCTTTTCCATCGACGACAACCGCTTCCTGCCGGACCGCTACATCACCGGCACCTGCCCCAACTGCGGCTACACAGCCGCGCGCGGCGACCAGTGCGAAAACTGCACCAAGCAGCTTGACCCGACCGACCTGATCAACCCGCGCTCGTCCGTCTCGGGCTCGACCAACCTCGAGGTGCGGCAGACCAAGCATCTCTACCTTCGCCAGCGCGCGCTGAAGCACAAGCTGGAGGCGTGGATCGACTCGAAAACCGACTGGCCGATCCTGACCACCTCCATCGCGAAGAAATGGCTGAACGACGGCGACGGGTTGCAGGACCGCGGCATCACGCGCGATCTTTACTGGGGCATCCCGGTCCGGAAGGGCGACCAGCCCTGGCCGGGGATGGAGGGAAAGGTCTTCTACGTCTGGTTCGACGCGCCCATCGAATACATCGCCTGCACCGCCGAATGGGCCGATGCGCATGGCCTGCCGGATGCCGCATGGGAACGCTGGTGGCGCACCGACAAGGGTGCTGCGGACGTGACCTACTACCAGTTCATGGGCAAGGACAACGTGCCCTTCCACACGCTTTCCTTCCCTGCGACGATCTTGGGGTCGGGCGAGCCGTGGAAGCTGGTCGATTACCTCAAGTCCTTCAATTACCTCAACTATGACGGCGGCCAATTCTCCACCAGCCAGGGGCGCGGGATCTTCATGGATCAGGCGCTGGAGGTGCTGCCCGCCGATTACTGGCGCTGGTGGCTGCTTTCCCACGCGCCCGAATCTTCGGACAGCGAGTTTACCTGGGAGAACTTCCAGGCCTCGGTGAACAAGGATCTGGCCGACGTTCTGGGCAATCTGGTCAGCCGCGTCACCAAATTCGCGCTGGCGAAATTCGGCGACAGCCTGCCCGAAGGCGGCAGCGCAGGCCCGCGCGAGGCGCAGCTCGAAACCGATCTCGCCGCGCGGCTGCGGGCCTACGAAGGCTTTATGGCCGCGATGGAGGTTCGCAAGGCAGCCGCCGAACTGCGGGCGATCTGGGTGCTTGGCAATGAATACCTGCAGGCCGCCGCCCCCTGGACGGTGGTGAAGACCGATCCCGAGGCGGCCGGTGCGATGGTGCGGCTGGCGATGAACCTGATCCGCGTCTTCGCGATCACCTCGGCGCCGTTCATCCCCGACGCCTCCACCGCGATGATGGCGGCGGTGAAATCGGATGACTGGAGCTGGCCGCACGATCTGCCGGCCGCCCTCCGTGCCCTGCCCGCAGGCCATGGTTTCGCGGTGCCCGACAACCTCTTTCGCAAGATCACCGACGAAGAGCGCGCCGACTGGCAAGTCCGGTTTTCCGGCATCCGCAGTTGACCGGCGCCGTCGCCGCCGGTAACGGGCCAGGCGCGCCGATCCGGGACAGTCACGCTGCACAGCAGAAAATCAGCCGCTCGCATCCGCAGAAACACCCCCCTCGCGGGCCGTTTTTCTGCCGACATGCCAAGTTTTAGGAAAATTATCCCGAATACACGCAAAAGATGAGGAGGCAACGGGCTGAAACAAATGGTAATGTGAGCGTTATCGGACCCGAGTCGCTGTCACGCTAAGGAGTGCCCGAAATGTCGCAAGTCATGTCTTCCAGACCTGCCCCCCTCCGGACATATGCCGCTGCCGCTATCTTCGCGCTCGTCTACATTGGTGTCATGGTGCTGGTGATCTCGCCGCCCAAGATGTTCGTCGCTGAATCCGGCAGCGCAATGCAGGAAGGCGAGTAACCGCTAGCCCGCCGCGCTGATCGATATTTCCGTGTTCCAGTCTCTGCATTGCCCGGCAAGATCGTCGGGCAATGGGGCGTCGGTGAACATCGTCGTGATCTCTGCCAGCGAGGCAAGACGCGCGGGCGCGGACCGGCCAAGCTTGGAATGATCGCACACCAGATACACCTTGCGCGACTGGCCGATGATGGCCTTGGACACCCGCACCTCGGCCAGATCGAAATCCAGAAGATCGCCGTCCCGGTCCAGCGCCGAGGCGCCGATCACCGCGAAATCCACCTTGAACTGTTCGAAGAACTGCGTCGTCAGTTCTCCCACCAGCCCGCCATCGGTGCGTCGCAGGGTTCCGCCCGCGACCACGATCTCGCACCCCGGATTGGCCACGAGGATGTTCGCCACATTGATGTTGTTGGTGATCACCGTGATGTTGCTGTGGCCCAGAAGCTCTCGCGCGACAGCCTCGGTCGTCGTGCCGAGGTTCAGGATCAGGCTGCAGTTATCCGGGATCGCCGCCGCGCAGGCCCGGGCAATCGCAGCCTTCGCCCCCTCGTTCATCCGCCGCCGCGCTTCATAGCCGATGTTGGCCACCCCCGTCCGCACCACCGCGCCGCCATGCACGCGGTCCAGATGCCCGGCATCGGCCAGATCGCTCAGATCGCGGCGGATGGTCTGCAGCGTCACCTCGAAGCGATGCGCCAGATCCTCGACCGCCACGCGGCCATCGGCGCGGGCGATCTCCAGGATCTCGGCCTGTCGAAAGCTAAGGACCATGGGTCGGTTCCTCCATCCCCCGGTGCGCGAAAAGTTGCGTTTGCAGAAACTCCCGCCGCAAGCCGCCCCTTTCAGTCGCGAATATGATCGCTGATCTTCGTTTTGTCACTTTTCGCGTCAAAACGAAAGAAATTCGTTGACGAGATCGTGACAATTATCGCAGCTTTGCCCGGGGGAGGACCAGGACGTGTCCAATGATCACATCCATCCCGCCACGACCGATCTTTTCATCATCGGCGGCGGGATAAACGGCTGTGGCATCGCGCGTGATGCCACCGGGCGCGGCCTGACGGTTGCGCTGGCCGAACAGGGCGATCTGGCACAGGGCACCTCGTCGGCCTCGACCAAGCTCTTCCACGGCGGGCTGCGTTATCTGGAATACTTCGAGTTCCGCCTCGTGCGCGAAGCGCTGGAGGAACGCGAGACCCTGCTTGTCGCCATGCCGCATATCTCCTGGCCGATGCGCTTCGTGCTGCCACTTTCGCCCGACATGCGGTTTGAAACCGATACGCCCACCTCGCGGCTGCTGCGCTGGATCATGCCCTGGGCGCGCGGGCGTCGGCCTGCCTGGCTGATCCGTCTCGGGCTTTTGATGTACGACACGATGGGCGGCCGCAAGATCCTGCCCGCCGCCCGCTCGGTGGACCTTACGGCCGATCCTGCCGGAAAGCCGTTGAAGCCGGTTTTCCGTCGGGCTTTCGAATATTCGGATTGCTGGGTCGAGGATTCCCGGCTTGTCGCGCTCAATGCGCGCGATGCCGCGCAGCGCGGCGCCCGCATCATGACGCGGACAAAGGTGATCACCGCCGAACGCCAGGGCGATCTTTGGCACATCACCACCGAAGGGCCCGCGGGCCCCGCCACCCATCTTGCCCGCGCGCTTGTGAATGCGGGAGGGCCCTGGGTCGAGGATGTGATCCGCAATGTCGCGCGCATCAATTCCACCGAAGGCGTGCGGCTGGTGCGGGGCAGCCATATCGTGACGAAGAAGCTTTTCGATCACGGTCGGTGCTATTTTTTCCAGGGCACCGACGGCCGCATCATCTTTGCCATTCCCTATGAGCAGGATTTCACCCTGATCGGCACCACCGACAAGGATCACACGGGCGCGCCGCGGGATGCGCGTTGCACCGATGAGGAACGCGACTACCTTCTTGCCTTTGCCAGCCAGTATTTTGCCAAGCCCGTCACCCGCGACGATGTGGTCTGGACCTATTCGGGCGTCCGTCCGCTTTACAATGACGGGGCGAAATCGGCGACGGCGGCCACGCGCGACTATGTGCTCAGCCTTGATCGGGCCGGAGCGCCGCTGCTGAATGTGTTTGGCGGCAAGATCACCACCTACCGCCGCCTGGCGGAATCCGCGCTGGCCAAGCTTGCGCCGTACTTTCCGCAGGCCAAACCCGCCTGGACGGCCCGCGCGCCGCTTCCCGGTGGCGATTTCCCGCATGACGGCGTTGCCGCGCTGACCGAAAAGCTGCGGAGCACCTATCCGTTCCTGACCCCCTACTGGGCGGGCCGGATGATCCGCGCCTATGGCACCGAGGCGTCCACGATCCTTGGCGATGCGGGCACGCCGGATGCGCTTGGACAGGATTTCGGCGCCACATTGACCGAAGCCGAGGTGCGCTGGCTGATGACGCGCGAATATGCCGCGACGGCGGCGGACGTGGTCTGGCGCCGCTCCAAACTGGGGCTGCGGCTGACCAGGGACCAGATCGAGACGCTTGACCGCTTCATGGCCGGTGCGGGTGCGCGCGCCGTTCATCCGGCGGCGGAATAGGAGGAACGGGGTGGCGCTGGAGCTTCAGGGGATTGCGCGGTCGGTCGGCGGGAGGACGCATATCCATCCCACCCGGCTGACGCTGGAGAACGGGACCATGAACGTGCTTCTCGGCCCAACCCTTGCGGGCAAGACCTCGCTGATGCGGCTGATGGCGGGGCTGGACCGGCCCACCGAGGGCCGCCTTCTCTGGCAGGGGCGCGATGTCACCGGCGTGCGCGTCCAGGACCGCAAGGTCGCCATGGTCTACCAGCAGTTCATCAACTATCCGGCGATGACGGTCTATGACAACATCGCCTCGCCCATGCGCCTGATGGGCAAGTCGGCGCCGCGGTCGACAAGGCGGTGCGCGACACCGCCGAGATGCTGAAGCTGACACCGATGCTGAACCGCAAGCCGCTGGAACTTTCGGGCGGCCAGCAGCAGCGCTGCGCCCTCGCCCGGGCGCTGGTGAAGGGCGCGGGGCTGGTGCTTCTGGACGAGCCGCTGGCCAACCTCGACTACAAGCTGCGCGAGGAGTTGCGGATCGAGATTCCCAGGATCTTCGAGGCGTCGGGCGCGATCTTCGTCTATGCCACGACCGAACCGGAAGAGGCGCTGCTGCTTGGCGGCAATACCGCAACGCTCTGGGAGGGCCGGGTCACCCAGTTCGGCCCGACGCCAGAGGTCTACCGGATGCCCGCCGATGCGACCACCGCGCGCGTCTTCAGCGACCCGCCGATGAACTTCGTCTCCTGCACCAAATCGGGCAACCGGCTGATCTTTGCGCAAACCGCCCAGTGCCCCGCTGATGGCCCGTTTGCCGGTCTCGCGGATGGAACCTATCTCGCAGGTTTCCGCGCCAACCATCTGGCGCTGAACAAGCATTCCGGATCGGCGCTGGCCTTCCACTGCACTCTTGGCGTGACCGAGATCACCGGGTCGGAGACCTTTGTCCATCTTCTGCGCGAGACGGAGAAATGGGTCGGGCTGGTTCACGGCGTGCACAAGCTGGAGCCGGGATCGGCGGTGTCGATCTGGCTTGATCCGGCGCATGTCTATCTTTTCGACGCGCGGGGCCGTCTGGCCGCGCCCGCGCCCTATGCGATGGCGGCCTGAATGTCCGAGATCACCCTCTCCAAACTTGCCCACAGCTATTCGGCCCATCCGACCGGAGAGGCCGATTATGCGCTGAAAGAACTCGACCATGTCTGGCAGGACGGCGGTGCCTACGCGCTGCTCGGCGCGTCGGGCTGTGGCAAGACCACGCTTTTGAACATCATCTCGGGGCTGGTGCGGCCAAGCCAGGGCCGCGTGCTTTTCGGCGACCGCGACGTCACCGATGCGCCGACAACAGCGCGCAACATCGCCCAGGTGTTCCAGTTTCCCGTGGTCTATGACACGATGACGGTCGCGGACAACCTGTCCTTTCCGCTGCGCAACCGCGGGATGGACCCGGCCTATATCGCCAGCCGTGTGCAGCGGATTGCCCGCATGATCGGCATGGAACCGAACCTTCGCCAGAAGGCCCGGGGACTGACCGCCGATGCAAAGCAGAAGATCAGCCTTGGCCGCGGCATGGTGCGCGAGGATGTGAACGCCATCCTCTTTGACGAGCCGCTGACCGTGATCGACCCGCATATGAAATGGGAGCTGCGCACCCAGCTCAAGGATCTGCACCGCCAGTTCGGCCATACCATGATCTATGTGACGCATGACCAGACCGAGGCGCTGACCTTCGCCGACAAGGTGGTGGTGATGTATGACGGCCGGGTCGTGCAGATGGGCACTCCCGACCAGTTGTTCGAAACCCCGGCGCATACATTCGTCGGCTATTTCATTGGCTCGCCCGGAATGAATCTCTTCGAGGCGCGGATCGACAGGACGAGCGCGGATCTGCAGGGCAGCACCATTGCCCTTGGTGCGGCCTACGGGCCGATCGAGGGCCGCGCGCAGATCGGCATCCGGCCGGAATACGTGCTTCTCGGCGACGAGGGCCTGCCCGTTACCGTGAAGCGGGTCGAGGATGTGGGCCGCCACCGGATCGTGCGGGCCGTTCTCGCTGGCCAGCCCATGAACGCCATCCTGCCCGAAGGCACCGCTTTGCCCGCCGACCCGCGCGTCACCTTCGCGCCCGGAAAGATCAACGTCTACGCCGACGACTGGCGCGTGCCCCCACTCCTGGAGACAACAGCCTGATGGACAAGACGCAGAACAACAAGGCGTGGTTTCTGGTGTTGCCGGTTCTGGTGCTGGTGGCCTTCTCGGCGGTCATTCCGCTGATGACGGTGGTCAACTACGCGTTCAACGACACCTTCGGCAACAATGATTTCTTCTGGGCCGGGCTTGACTGGTTCGAGGACATGATCACCTCCGACCGGCTGCATGAGGCGCTTGGCCGGCAGATCCTGTTCTCGGCCATCATCCTTGCCATCGAGGTGCCGCTTGGCATCTTCATTGCGCTCAACATGCCGAAATCGGGCTTCTGGTCGTCGTTCTGCCTGATCCTGATGGCGCTGCCGCTGCTCATTCCGTTCAATGTGGTCGGCACCATCTGGCAGATCTTCGGGCGGGTGGACATCGGCCTTTTGGGCCACACCCTCGCCGCGCTTGGCATCGACTACAACTATACCAATGACGCGCTGGACGCCTGGCTCACGGTGATCGTGATGGATGTCTGGCACTGGACCTCGCTGGTTGCACTCCTTTGTTATGCGGGGCTGCAATCCATCCCGCAGGCCTATTATCAGGCCGCGAAGATCGATCAGGCGACGCGCTGGTCGGTGTTTCGCTACATCGAACTCCCCAAGATGAAGGGGGTTCTCCTCATCGCGGTGCTTCTGCGCTTCATGGACAGCTTCATGATCTATACCGAGCCCTTTGTCGTCACTGGCGGCGGCCCCGGCAATTCGACCACCTTCCTGTCGATCGATCTGGTGAAAATGGCGGTGGGCCAGTTCGACCTCGGCCCCGCTGCTGCCTTCTCGCTGATGTATTTCCTCGTGATCCTGCTCGTCTCCTGGGTGTTCTACACCGTGATGACGAACCTCGACCGGCAGGAGACACAGTGATGCGCATCAAACCCTCCGCCGTCGTGATGACCGTGTATCTGCTGTTCCTGCTGGTGCCGATCTACTGGCTGGTGAACATGAGCCTGAAGACCAACACCGAGATCACCTCGATGTTCACGCTCGTCCCGCAGAACCTGACCTTCAACAACTACCGGGTCATCCTGACCGACCCAAGCTGGTATTCGGGCTATATCAACTCGATCATCTACGTCACCATGAACGTGGTGATCTCGCTTACCGTCGCCCTGCCTGCGGCCTATGCCTTCAGCCGCTACAGCTTCATGGGCGACAAGCACCTGTTCTTCTGGCTTCTGACCAACCGGATGGCGCCACCGGCCGTCTTTGCGCTGCCGTTCTTCCAGCTTTATTCGTCGGTCGGGCTCTTCGACACCCATATCGCCATCGCGCTGGCGCACTGCCTTTTCAACGTGCCCCTCGCGGTCTGGATCCTCGAAGGCTTCATGCGCGGCGTCCCGAAGGAGATTGACGAGACTGCCTATATCGACGGCTACTCTTTCCCGCGCTTCTTCGTGAAAATCTTCATGCCGCTCATCGCCTCGGGCATCGGCGTCGCCGCCTTCTTCTGCTTCATGTTCAGCTGGGTGGAACTCCTCCTCAGCCGCACCCTGACCACCACCGACGCCAAGCCCATCGCCGCTACGATGACCCGCACGGTCAGCGCGAGCGGGATGGACTGGGGTACGGTGTCACTAGTCTTGGGGCTTTTTGTTGTCCTTGTGAAGATTCTCCCTTACCTTCGAATTGGAGTTTCAATCAAATTTATGAGTGGAGGAGCTACAAGTGTCTGTTCCGTTTGAAAAACTTCCGTTGCCTATTCTGGCAATTGCAGCCTGTGCAGGAGTTGGAATTGTTTCAATTCAGATGATGCAGGGCCGAGACTTGGTCTGCAATGGGCGGTGGCTTCCAAGTACGGAGTGCGGAGCGCCCGTTGATGTTCAGCAAATTAGGTCGGAAGCGCAGTCCGGTGTGAAGCAACTCTCTGACCAAAAAGAAGCTCTGGTGAAGGAGCTAGCTGTCGCTGCGGACGCCGAAAAGTCAGAAATTTCAGCGGCTTTTAGTTCTGACGGTAAACTGCAACTTGGTGATAAGTGCTTCCGGCCGCGAACGCTCGTGATGTGCTATTACGAGGCTCCCGGCGAATACGACCATATGACGTGGATCGAGAACCAAGATGAATGCCAAAAGGCTGGGTTCCGTGTGGGCTCTCCTCGTACATTCTTGATCTTGGGCGAATGCTGAAAAGGGAGACGCTCTATTGAAGCACGACCGGAACTTGCAATGGTTCATCGACGCGGCCAAGCCCTATGCGGGCATGGAAATCAAGGTCGTCTCGGAAACCATCGGCACCCATGAATACGAATCCAAGGTGCTGGCCCCGGCGTTTGAAGCCATCACCGGGATCAAGGTCACCCATGACTTGATCGGCGAAGGCGACGTGGTGGAAAAGCTGCAGACGCAGATGCAGACGGGCGAGAACATCTATGACGCCTATATCAACGACAGCGACCTGATAGGCACCCACTGGCGCTATCAGCAGGCGCGCAACCTGACCGACTGGATGGCGGGCGAAGGTGCGGCCGTGACCAACCCCGGCCTCGACCTTGCCGATTTCATCGGCACCTCGTTCACCACCGGACCGGATGGCAAGCTTTATCAATTGCCCGACCAGCAGTTCGCGAACCTCTACTGGTTCCGCTATGACTGGTTCAACGATCAGAAGACCAAGGACGACTTCAAGGCCAAGTACGGCTATGACCTTGGCGTTCCGGTCAACTGGTCGGCCTATGAGGACATTGCCGAGTTCTTCACCGGCCGCGACATGTCCTATGCCGGTGGCCCGGCAACCGGCGTCTATGGCAACATGGACTACGGCAAGAAGGATCCTTCGCTTGGCTGGCGCTACACCGATGCGTGGATGTCGATGGCCGGGATGGGCGACAAGGGCGAACCGAACGGCCTGCCGGTTGACGAATGGGGCATCCGCGTCAACGAGAATTCGCAGCCGGTCGGCTCTTGCGTGGCGCGTGGCGGTTCCACCAACGATGCGGCGGCGGTCTATGCGGTGACCAAGGCGATCGAGTGGCTGCAGAAGTATTCGCCCCCCGAAGCTGCCGGGATGACCTTTGGCGAGGCCGGTCCGGTCCCCGCGCAGGGGGCCATTGCCCAGCAGATGTTCTGGTACACCGCCTTTACGGCTGCGGCGGTTGAACCCGGCACACCCGTGATGAACGAGGATGGCACGCCGAAGTGGCGCATGGCCCCCTCGCCGCACGGGGCCTACTGGTCCGAAGGCACCAAGATCGGCTACCAGGATGCAGGGTCCTGGACGCTGATGAAATCGACCCCGGTCGACCGCGCACAGGCAGCCTGGCTTTACGCCCAGTTCGTGGTTTCGAAGACGGTCGACGTGAAGAAGTCGGATGTCGGCCTGACCTTCATCCGTCAGTCGACCATCGACTCGCCTCACTTCACCGAACGCGCGCCGAAGCTTGGCGGCCTGATCGAGTTCTACCGCTCGCCCGCCCGCGTCCAGTGGTCGCCCACCGGCACCAACATCCCGGATTATCCGAAGCTGGCCCAGCTCTGGTGGCAGAATATCGGTGACGCGATGTCGGGTGCCAAGACCCCGCAGGAAGCGCTCGACAGCCTTTGCGCCGAGCAGGAGAAGGTTCTGATCCGGTTAGAAAAATCGGGCGTTCAGGGCGAACTTGGCCCGAAAATGAACGAAGAGCAGGATCCCCAGGTCTGGCTGGATGAGCCCGGCGCACCGGTGGCCAAGCTGGAAAACGAAAAGCCGCCGGGAGAGACCGTCTGTAAGCGGTGTCCCAATCACACCTTGCTGGCGTAATTCCACGGTAGCAGATCGTCGATCTGGCTTTGTTTGTGGCCATTGACGATGGCAGTGAGCGTTGCGGCCAGCCATGCGTGCGGGTCGATGCTGTTCATTTTGCAGGTCTCGATCAGTGACGCAATGACGGCCCAGTTTTCCGCTCCGGCGTCATGGCCAGCGAAGAGGGCGTTCTTTCTGTTCAGAGCGATGGGGCGGATTGTGCGTTCGACGGTGTTGTTGTCGATCTCGATGCGGCCATCTGCCAGGAAACGGCCCAAGCCCTCGCGGTATTTTGCGATATAGGCCAATGCCTCACCGAGGGGCGATTTGGCGGAAGCGCGGGCGCGATGGTGGCGCAGCCAATCATCAAGGCGGGCGAGGATCGGTACGGCGCGTTCTTGCCGTGCGACCAGACGGGTCGCGGCATCTGTGCCCTTGATTGCAGCCTCGATAGCGTAAAGCTCGCGGATGAGGATCACACCTTCCTCAGCAATCGGCGCGGGGCCGGTGCGCGTGATCTCGATGAGCTTGCGGCGGGCGTGAGCCCAGCAGTAAGCCAATTGAATGCTGGGACCTACACGGTCGGGTGCAATCAATCGGTTATATCCAGCATAGCCGTCCACTTGCAGGATACCGCCAAAGCCCTGCAATATCCGTTCGGCATGCAACCCACCCCGGCCGGGGCATAGGTGAAGGCGACACCCGGCGGCGCAGCATCACCCCACGGTCGGTCGTCGCGTGCGAGTGCCCAGAAGTAACCGGTCTTGGTCTTCTTGGAACCTGGGTCGAGCACCGGAGCTCGGGTTTCGTCCATGAACAGCTTTGTTGACCGTTTCAGGTTGGCCATCAGGGCATCGAAGACTGGGCGCAGTTCAAAAGCGGCGCGGCCCACCCAGTCTGCAAGGGTTGATCGGTCCAAGTTGACACCCTGACGGCTGTAAATCTGAGCTTGGCGATAAAGGGGCAAGTGGTCGGCATATTTGCTGACCAGAACATGGGCCACCGTCGCTTCGGTTGGCATGCCACCAGGGATCAATCGTGCAGGTGCAGGCGCTTGGGCCACGCCATCGGTGCAAGAGCGGCAGGCATATTTAGGGCGGCGGGTCACGATCACGCGGAACTGGGCGGGGACGATGTCCAGACGTTCCGACACATCTTCACCGATGCAATGCAGGCAGCCACCACAGCTGCAGGTCAGACTGTCGGGCTCGATTACTTCCTCGATCCGCAGCAAATGCTTGGGTAATGATCCGCGATTGGTAGTGCGCGGTTTGATTGGACGTTTCGCTGCGCGATCTTCGGCGTCTTCCTCCGCATGGATCGCGGCAATCGCAGTTTCCAGATCCTCAAGCGCCAGTTCAAACTGCTCAGGATTACTCTTCTCCGACCGCCGCCCAAAAGCCGCATGCTTGAAGGCCGCGACCAACTTTTCCAGTCGTTCGATGCGCTCGTCCTTGCGAAGGTCGCGCGCATCAGCAGCGATCAACATCGCCTTCAACGCAGCAATTTCTTCAAGTAAATCAGCGGTATTTGGCATGCTCCATGTTTACCAAAACGTTGCCGCCAATGCTCGTGGAAACCGCCACCTGAGTCATCCTGCCGCAGTCATTCCACCGCTTCAGGCGCTCGCGCCTCAATGGCGCGAACACGCCGCCAATCCAGCCCACCAAACAGCGCTTCGAACTGCGCGTGGTTCAACATCATCAGACCATCCTTCACGGCGGGCCATGTAAATGTGTGCTCTTCCAATCGTTTGTAGGCCATCACCAGCCCGGTGCCGTCCCAATACAAAAGCTTTAGTCGATCCGCCTTTTTGGCGCGGAAGACGAAGACCGTGCCGGTGAACGGGTCCTTGTGCAATTCGTTCTTCACCATCGCGGCCAAGCTGTCATGGCCCTTGCGGAAGTCGATCGGCTTGGTCGCCACCATGATCCGCACCCGGTTGGACGGGAAGATCACGGGCAGGCTCGCAGTGCCAAGACCAGTTCGGCAATCCGCGGAACAGGCGTGGCCGGATCAAGTCGCACCGTCACGGGGCCAATGATCAGATCAATCGAAGCCGTCGCGGCCGGGGTCTCCACTGGCTGCGCCACCATCACCAGCGAGGTGAACTCTGCCCCTGCAATATCCGGCACGACCAACTTGCCCTGCCGCGCCAGCGTCCGCCACGACGACAGATGGTTTGCCTTCACACCATGTCGCCGCGCCACCTCGCTCACCGTGACACCAACCACCAGCGTCTCGGCAACTATCCGGCCTTTCGCCTCATCCGACCACCGCCGCTTGGACGATGGAGCCGCCAAAAGCTCCACAAACCCAACGGCCTCCATACTGCGCTCCCGATGGAATCCCACTGACACCTCCCATGAAAATCTCCATGGAACGCGCAATCGCAGCTTACAGATTCAGCCGGAAGGTGGGGTTGGGACAGCGCTTACATTGAAATGGAGTGGAGCAATGGTCAAGCCGAAGGCCAGATCAACCGACTGAAGACCTTGAAGCGTGCGATGTACGGTCGAGCCGGCCCAAACTTGCTCAGGGCACGCATGCTCCCGCCCCACCACACAAATTGAGGATGACCCCTTAAATGGGCTCTGCCTCACTTTGTGTGGCGGAACGGTCGTATCCTCGGCCGCAGTAATTCTGGATCTGCCCGGCCGAGCACCGCGCGCTTGAGATTCTTCAAGCGGTTGCCAAACATCGTTAACGGCAAGCCCAGAGAGTTGCCGTGACCCCATCTCCATGGGCGGAATATTCCTGCAACCGCCGACGCCGCCAGCCGTGACGACATCGCGAATGCGACCCACAGTCTGGGCAGATGCCGTTTGGTGTCAGACTGCCGGATACAATCCACCCGCCGGCATCACTTCGCTCAACGCTGTGGACAAAAACATCGTTCCTTGGCGACCAGTACTTGCTTGAATTCATCGCTCTCCCTCCTGAAACTTCCAGCTTTCAGGATGCGTGCGCCACACAGATTGAGGCAGAGCCCTTAATTAGGGTAAAGTCACACCAGATATCATCAGTTTGATCAGTATTTCTCTCCGCTCAACGACAAACTCTTCACCCTCCCGAACCAGCCAATCAAAAAAGACTTGGGAGCGCTTTTCATCAACCAAAGTGGTAATTGATAGGCTGCAGAAGACTTCACAGCCAAGTCAAATACCGGAATGAGCCGACCAGCAATGAGTTCATTTAGTACAAGTGCCAGACGTCCTATTGCTATGCCTTCTCCCGCCATTGCCGCTGCGATTGCCATTTGGGACATGTTGAACCTGCTACCTTTCGACAGGTCAGGGACATCTCGACCTATGGACCTAAACCAGAATCGCCATTCCTCATCGCTGCCCGCATTTCCCCATGGAAAATTGTCATGAAGAAGATGCCTTCCGTCGATATTACTGAAATCGGCTGCTTCAGGTGTCGCGGCGAGAAACTCGGGGCTGGCTACCGCGATGAGATACTCGTCGAGAAACGTTTGCGCCAAGCCGCTATCGTTCACGGGCTCATACCGGATCGCGTAATTGACTCCGCCTAGGCGCATTTTTTCGGATGGCAGTGAGGCAAACTCACCAAATATGCTCAATTCCACTCCCGGATGCGTAGAAACGAAACGTGAAATTCGAGGTGTCAACCACTGGAGCGCGAAAGAAGGAGAACAGCTTATTGATATTTTCGGATTGGCTCGCTTTTCATCGAACTTTGCAATCGCTTGCCGCAACGAAGCGTAGGACACAGTAACGGTTGGTGCCAGCTGCACCCCTGCTGCCGAAAGGACTACTGAATTGTGGCGCCGGTCAAATAAAACACAACCCAAAGCCACTTCAAGATTCCTAATATTCTGACTGACTGCACCAGGCGTGATCGCAAGTTCTGCTGCTGCATTCTGAAAACTGAGATGGCGTGCAGCGGCATCGAAGCAACGAAGCCACGTGAGCAGAGAAGCGGAGAGAGCACGGGTCATATCACCTCTAGATTAACACTGACTAGTCATGCTCGGTTGCAGTTTCGTCCATGCGAAGTCCGCAGGGTCCGCCGCCATTTGCCCTGCGCGCGCGCAACAAGTATATGCGAGGCGATTGGCGCAAAGTCCGCCCGAAAGTGAACGGCGCTTTTATTGACGATTATCTTCATGAGGGCGCAGTCCACCCCGAGCGCCGTGTAGAGGCCTCGGTCGAGCAATTGCGTTTTGCGCTGGATAGGCAGACTAAGATGCCCTCCACCTCGACGCAAGCCATCGCTCCCGGATTGACTATGGCCCCCCGCATCATGGGGCCGTCGAGGCGGATCGGGCCGTGGTGGAGGGCGCGGACGGTGACCTTGCACTTAACGGGCGGTTCACTCGCAGCGCCGGTCCAGGTTGCTATTGAGGCGCCCATCCATAGATCGAGGGTCGCTCCTATCCCAGCCACAGTCGCGGCCTTGGCAGCGGCGGGATCGTTGAGAAGGCCGAGGATCACGCGACCCGGCCAGAGGATACCCGCTTCAGCTCTTAGCAGGGCGTGAAGCATTCCGGTTGTATTGCTGTCGGAGCCAGCTCCTGGGTTGTCCTGCACGTCCGCGATGACAACGGGGGCCTCCGTTCTTTCGGCAAGAGTCAATGCGCGAGCGACGGCCTCGGCGGCGTCGAGGATGTCGAGTCGCCAGACGTCCCGCAGACTGATGATGCGGTCTGCGACACCGAGCGCGTCGCTCCTACCGTGCTGCCCATATGCCCAGACGACGGGGCCGCAGTTCGCTACATCGGCGGCCGGAAAGCCCAAGGCGACGTTGATATTGGCGTCATGCCGGGCGTCGAGTTCGGCGACGAACGCGTAGGTCTCCGCCCCTGGCCCGTCGCGCGTCGATTGCGAGATGATAGGGATGAGGAAAGGGATGCGGACGTAGGCACAGGCGGGTCGGGGTGCGCCTTGCAAGCGACGCAGGAGCAAGCCGAACGCACGCGCGCCGGTGTCGGCCATGTCGATATGCGGATAGGTGCGGTAACAGACGGCGTAGTCCGCAGCATCCAGCAGGGTGTTATCGACATTCGCGTGCAGGTCCAGGCTTACGACAACGGGCATGTCCGGCCCGACGCGGCGGCGCACTTCTGCGACCAGCCATGCTTCGGGGGAGTCGTGGCTGTCGCTGACGGCGGCACCGTGCAGGTCAAGGTAGACCCCGCCCAAGTCGCCCTCGTTCAGGGCTGCATCGAGATCGGCGAGCAAGCGTTCGAAGATGCGGGTGATGGCGTCGTCCGCAATGCTGGCGGCCGGTGAGGCTCCCGCCCAACAGGACGGAAACAAGTCGATCCCTTCGGTTTCCGCCTGGTCGATGAAACCGCTCAGCGGCATACCACCGCCACGAAGACGCTCGAGCATGGCCTGACCGGTGGAGAAGGCGGGGAAGAAGTCGCCTACCTCGAAATCCTCCCACACGGTCGGATTGCGGGCGAAGGTGTTGGTCTCATGCTGAAAGCCAGCGACAAACACCTTCATCTCTGGACGTCCATGTGTTGAGAAAACCAATCGCGCATTCTGCGCCATCCTTCCGTCGCGGCAAGGGGCACGTACGAGTCGCGATAGTCGGCGAAGAACGCATGGCCAGCCCCATCGAATACGTCGATTCGGGATGGGTCTCGTGCCCGCTCTAGCGCGGCGCGCATGTTGTGAACGGTCGGAACCGGGATCGCGTTGTCCTCAGCGCCATAGAGGCCGAGAACCGGCCCTTGTAACTTGGCCGCGACGTCGATGGGATGCGCCGGAAAGAGGTCGGGTTCATCAGGGAAGATCGGGCTGCCGTGGCCGTCTAAGACGCCATACCAAGCGACCGCCGCGTTCAGCGGTCGATGTGCGGCATAGAGCCAGATCCAGCGGCCGCCCCAGCAGAAGCCGGTCGCACCGATACGGGAGGCGTCGCCGCCCTCGGCTTTTGCCCAGTCGAGCGTGGCGTCGAGGTCGGACATCACCTGCGCATCGGGGATGTGGAGGAGCAGATCGGATACCAATTTACCGACGTTGTCGAAACTCAGTGGATCGCCTTGTCGCACCATCAGGTCGGGCGCGATGGCGATATAGCCCTCCTTGGCCAGCCGGCGAGCAACGTCCATGATGTGTTCGTGCAGGCCGAAAGCCTCGCTCAGGACCAGAATAATGGGCCAGTTCGCCCCTGTTTCGGGGCGGGCAAAATACCCGGGAATGGCGCGGTCGACCGCGTGGATCTCGATCATTGCATCTACCAGCCCGACGTTGTCGGTCTCGATCACGGTTGGTGCAATGGTCTCGCCGGCGGAGCGGGCGTAGGTGCGGATCTTGGCGTCGGTCATGTTGCGCTCTTCAAAACTTTCCATTGTCGTTCTTCCAAAGCTTCCGCGGTGGAATCGGCTCGATCACGTCCCAGTGCTCGGCAATCTGGCCTCCCTCGATCCGGTGCAGGTCGTAGATCGCGACGGGGGTGCCGCCCAGCGTGCCCTCGCAAATCGTCAGGACGAACTCGCCCTCGGCCATCGTCCTGTGCCGGGTGACGTATCGCGCGGCATCTTCCGAAGAGAGATACTCTGAAACGGCCGCTGCGCCGTCTCCGAAGGTGGGCGTGTGCTGGATCAGATCGTTTTTCAGAAACTCGGCAAGGCGGGCATGATCTCCCCCGATCAGAATCTCGTCGACGTAGCGGTTCACCAGCGCCTTGCTTGCCGCCGTCGCGCCCGGATCGGTCACATCGGTCGCGCCATCCGTCAGCGTTCGCCCGCTGGCATTCGGGGTGTCGGGGGTGGCTTGCAGATTGTCCCAGTGCTCGACGATCTTGCCGTCTTCCCAACGGTGCACCTCGAAGCCGGTCATCGGGCCCCATTCGCCGAGGATGTAGTCGGCATGGGCGAAGCTCATGTCACCGTCCTCAAACGCACGGCGCATCATCACCTTCGTGCCTTCTGCGGGCATCGAATCCATGAACTGGAGGATCGGGCCGAGTCCGTCGCCGAGGTTGACGTTGTGCTGAATATACTTCCGCGAGTCGAAGTAGACGAGCGGAGCCTTCAAGCGGGTCTCGATGCTCTGCTGGATCGCGACGGTGCAGTCCTTCTTTTTCATGGGATATCCTTTCAGGCTATGTTTAGGAACGGAGCTGCTCGCCTTTGGCATAGTAGCTTTCAAAGTCGGCCTGAGGGACTTGGCTGCCGCCTGTCGCCCAGAAGATATGTGTCGCATCGCCCATTCGCGACGTCAGGGCACGGGCGGCGAGATAGTCGCAACCTGCAGCATCAAGAAGGTGGCTAGGGCCGTCGAAACTTGCGGCGGCGGAGGGCTCGAGACGGAAGCCGCAGTCGCGGTTGGCCGCATGGAGATGGCGGAACAGTGTGTCGTCAGCGATCGTAAAGATGCCCGAGAGATGGCCGCGGACGAGGTTTGCGGCGAGGACCGAGGCACGGGGCACGGCGAGGCCATCGGCTTCCGTTCTACCGGACAGTCCGAAGTCGTGGACCGACGCGCCCGGCTTCAGGAAATGCACCAGCATACAGGGGGCTTCGACCGGCTCGGCGAAGAAGCAGTGGACATCGCGCCCGAAGATCGCCTTCAGGCCTACGGTCACGCCTACGGGCGCGCCGCCAACGCCGCAGGGAAGATAGACGAAGAGCGGATGGGAGGAATCGACGGTGACGCCACCAGCCTGCAACTGGTCGCGCAGTTCAGCGGCGGCGACGGAATAGCCAAACAGCAGATCTTCAGAGTCCTCATCGTCGATGAAATGATGAGTCTCGGATATTTCTGCATCGGCTCGCCCGGCCGCAAGGGCGGCCTCGTAGTTGCCCGCGTGTTCGATGACATTGACGCCGAGGCTCCGGAGCCGGTCCTTCTTCCAACTGCGGGCATCGACCGACATGTGGATTTCTGCGCGGAAACCTAAGGCGACTGCGACCATACCGACGCTGAGCCCCAAATTGCCGGTCGATCCGACGGAAATCGTCCGGCCCGCCAGGACAGCGCGAACCCGCGCGAGGTTAAGGAATGGCACTGTGTCGGGCGGATGGCCTGCCTTCGCCAGCACCTGTTCGGCAAACGCCAGAACTGCGTGGGTGCCGCCGCGCGCTTTGATGGAGCCGCCGATGGTCAGTTCGTGGTCGCCCTTCAGCATCAGGCGACCCTCAATTTTGGGAAGGTTCAACGCACGTGCGAGACGAGATGCGTCGAGGAGCGGCGACGTCACTAACCCGCCAGTATCCACAAGGGCCGGGAATGCCCGAGACAGGAGCGGAGCGAAGCGGGTCATGCGGTCCCCAGCTGCTTTGATCTTGTCGGATAGGCCGCTGTTATCGCTGTCAGACAGATCGTCGTTCAGCCAAAAGACAGGTTCGCCCGCGCGGATGGCTTTTTCGGCTGAGGATATCGGCATGAGAGTTCCTTTCAATTGCTGAATCTTAAGGCCGCAAACCGCCAGATATCAAACGAATGATACACAAGTATGGTTTAGCTTCACTAAACTGCTCCACCTCACTACTGTTTCAGGCAACACTGCTCTCCGACCTTTGCGTCTTCCCCTATCCGAGCACGCCGGCGACAGTTGCCGTCGGAGGAACAAAATGCACAACATCCTGACGGACGACGAGATCCATGCGGTGAAGGCCAACGTGGCTGAGCGGGCGGCAGAGTTCGTGGCCATCGCAGATGTCATCTGGGATTACGCTGAGCTGGGCTTCGCGGAGGTCAAGTCGTCAAAGGCTCTTGCGAGCGCATTGAAGAACCATGGCTTCGCCGTCAAATGGGGCATTGGTGGCTTACCAACGGCATTCGTGGCGGAGCGCGGCTCGGGCGGGCCCACGCTCGGCATCCTCGGCGAGTTCGATGCGTTGGCCGAGATGAGCCAGGCGGCGGGACATACGGCGGAGGAGGCTGCGGAGGCCGGAGGCTCCGGCTATGGTTGCGGTCACCACCTGCTCGGCACTGCGGGCGCTTTGGCCGCGATCGTCGCAGCCGACAGGCTAAAGGCGACGGGAACTGCAGGAACGGTCCGCTATTTCGGCTGCCCAGCCGAGGAGAGTTTGGGCGGCAAGGCGTTCATGGCGCGGGCCGGTGCATTCGATGGGTTGAACGCTGCATTCTCGTGGCACCCCGGACCGAGGTCCTCGGGCTACCTAAACCTCACGCGCGCGTTCCGGCAGATCAGGGTCCGCTTTCGGGGCGTCGCAGCCCACGCCGCCCTCGCCCCTCATCTAGGTCGCAGCGCACTGGACGCGGCAGAGCTAATGAACATTGGCGCGAACTATCTGCGCGAGCACATCGGGCGCGATGAACACATCCACTACGCCTACATGGATGCGGGCGGAATGGCGGCGAACGTCGTGCAGGCGCGGGCGGAGCTGGCCTATATTATGCGATCTGAGACGGTCGCCGATGTCATCGCCCTTTCCGACCGGCTGCGAAAGGTGGCCGAGGGGGCTGCGATGATGACGGAGACGACGGTGACGTTCGAAGTTGAGGCGGGCATGTCACCCTGCCGTCCGAACCTGACGCTCGCTCGGATGATGCATAGCCTGTTAGAGCGTGCCGGGCCGCCGGATTTCTCGGCGGGCGACCATGAGGATGCGCAGCGATTCGCGGACCTGCGCGACGACGGCAACGCAAATGCTCCATTGCACTCTGGGATCGAGCCGCTGCCGGAGGACTACCGGGCGTCGATGGGGTCCACCGACGTGGGCGACGTGTCGATGATCGTGCCGATGGCGCAAGTGTGGGTGGCGAGCTACGCGAGCGGTACCGGGTTCCACACTTGGCAGATGGTGGCGCAGGGCAAACTTGGGGCGGCACATCGGGGGATGTTGAAAGCCGCCGAAGTGATTGCCGCAAGCGTGCTTGCGTCAGCTAACCATCCGGAGATACTGGCAGCGGCGACCGTAGAGCATCGGGCGCATTTCGGTACCGCGCCCTACACCTGCCCGATCCCAAACGACGTGATGCCCCCCCTCCCAAAGATATAGCCCAACGAAGGTGTTGCCCTGAAGGCAACGACACACGGGTTCGATTGCCTCTTCTACAATTGCCCCGCCTCATTAGATTTCTCTCAGAGCGACATCCCCAAACGACCGCGCAGCAAGCTGCGGCAGTCTCTCGCCGAACACCAACAGAGAGGATTAGCCTATGATCAGCAACACCAGACGGACCTTCCTGATCGGCACGGCTGCAACGGCTGCCACCGCCGTGCTGCCCTCGTACCAAGCCTTCGCGCAGACCACCGACGTTCTACGGTTCATCACGTCGGACCTGTCGTCGCTCGACCCGATCGTCACGACGGGAACGCCAATCCGCAACTACGGCTACATGGTCTTCGAGACGTTGTTCGCGATGGACGAGGCCTTCAAGATCCAGCCCCAGATGGCCAAGGGCCACGAGGTCAGCGAGGATGGCCTGACCTGGACCGTGATACTGCGAGACGGTCTGATGTGGCACGACGACACCCCCGTCACCGCCGCGGATTGCGTAGCCAGCGTCAAACGCTGGGGCAGCAAGGACAGCCTCGGTCAATCCCTGATGGCCGTGACCGAGACACTGGAGGCAGTAGATGACAAGACATTTCGCTTCACGCTGACGGAGCCCTTTCCACTGCTGGTCGACGCTCTCGGCAAACCCTCCACACCGATCTGCTTCATGATGCCAGAACGGCTGGCGCAGAATGATGCTTCGACCCCGATTACCGAGGTCATCGGCTCCGGCCCGTTCCGCTTCATGCAGGACGAATGGGTGACGGGCAGCAAATCCGTTTACGAGAAGTTTCAGGGCTACGTCCCGCGCGACGAGCCGCCAAGCGGTCTGGCAGGCGGCAAGGTCGTGAACGTTCAGCGGGTCGAGTGGCTGAGCATCGCCGATTATTCCACCGCGACAGCGGCAATCCAGCGCGGCGAGGCCGACTGGTACGACAAGCCTGACGTCAACCTCATCACGATTCTGGAGGACGACCCGGAGGTTACGGTCGGCAACTACGAAAGCGGTGCTGCAAACTTCATCCGCTTCAATCACCAGCAGGCCCCGTTCAACAACATCAAGGTAAGGCAGGCCGTGATGGCTGCGGTCAATCAGGAGGAATACCTGACCGCGATGGTCGGCCTCGGCAACTACGAGGTCTGCAAGTCTTTCTTCTACTGCGGCACGCCGATGTCCACGGGGGCCGGAAACGAGGCGATGCTGGCCGATTTCGACACCGCGAAGAAGATGCTCGACGAGTCGGGCTATGATGGCGAGAAGGTCGCGATCCTCGGGCCGACGGATATCCTGAACCGCCCCGGGTTTACCGGAGGGTGGTTTGTTCGTTGACTAGGGTCAGGACCCATTGATCTTGCGGATGCGGCCTGATTCAAGCTCCGCAAGGAGACTGAACGATGAGCAACCTTTTCTGGCTGACCGACGCGCAGATGACCCGTTTGCAGCCCTTCTTTCCCAAGAGCCACGGTAAGCCGCGCGTCGATGACAGGCGTGTATTGAGCGGCATAATATTCATCAACCGCAATGGGTTGCGGTGGTGCGATGCGCCGAAGGAATACGGCCCGCCGAAGACCCTCTACAATCGATGGAAGCGGTGGAGCGACAAAGGTGTCTTCGCCCGGATGATGGATGGTCTGGCTGCCGAAGCCGCGGTTCCGAAGACGGTGATGATCGACGCGACCTACCTCAAGGCGCACCGCACGGCGACCAGCCTGCGGTCGAAAAAGGGGGGCCAGGCGACCAGCGCGGCCGCCTGATCGGGCGCACGAAGGGCGGCATGAACACCAAACTGCATGCCGTCACCGACGCGGAAGGTCGCCCGATCCGCTTCTTCATGACCGCCGGTCAAGTCAGCGACTACACCGGGGCAGCTGCCCTGCTGGGTGGTTTGCCAAAGGCGGAGTGGTTGCTGGCCGACCGGGGCTATGATGCCGACTGGTTCAGAGATGCGTTGAAAGACAAGGGGATAAAGCCTTGCATCCCAGGCCGGAAGTCTCGCGGCAAACCCATCAAACATGACAAGCGCCGCTACAAACGCCGCAACCGGATTGAGATCATGTTCGGACGGCTGAAGGACTGGCGCAGGGTCGCGACCCGCTACGACAGATGCCCGAAGGTATTCCTCTCCGCCGTCGCTCTCGCAGCAACCGTCATGTTCTGGCTATGACGCGAGAACGAGTCCTGACCCTAGGCGACTTTATCGAGTGAGTTCAGGTTTGCATAGAACGCCTCCTCTGCTTCTGCGGGTGGGATGTATCCGATGGGGCCGAAGAGACGGCGGTTGTTATACCAGTCCACCCATTTCAGCGTTTCCCACTCGACTTCGCGCATCGATTTCCATGGACCGATTTGGTTGATGACCTCGGTCTTGAACAGGCCAATGACGCATTCGGCCAGGGCATTGTCATAGGCATCGCCGACGGTTCCGACCGAGAGATCGATCTCGGCTTCGGCCAGGCGCTCGGTATACTTGATCGACAGGTATTGTGATCCGCGGTCAGAATGGTGGACCAAGCTCTTGTTATCTGGCATCTTTCTTTGCCAGATAGCCTGCTCCAGCGCGTCGAGGACAAACTGGGTCTTCATCGATGTCGAGGCACGCCAGCCCACGATCCGTCGCGCAAACACATCAATGACGAAGGCGACATAGACGGTGCCGGACCACGTCGGGACGTAGGTGAAGTCTGAAACCCACAGTTTGTTCGGGCGATCCGCCATGAACAGGCGGTTCACCTTGTCATCTGGGCATGGCAGCGAGGTGTCAGGGTTGGTCGTGATGACCTTTTTGCCCCGAACCACGCCCCTGATCCCCAGGCGGCGCATCAAACGTTCCACGGTGCAGCGGGCCGCGTCTTCACCTTGCCGTCGTAAGACATGCCAGATCTTGCGCGCGCCGTAGAGCTTACGGTTGGCATCCCAAGCCGCGTCGATCTTGACGCTGATGGCGGCATCCGACTTCGCCCGAGCCGAGGCCCGGTCAGGATCGCGCGCAACGGCGCGCCGGTCGTAGTAAGTGGATGGGGCAAACTGCAGTGTCCTGCAGATCGGCTCGACCCCGAATGCCTCGCGGCTTTCCTCAATGAAATCCATCATTTGCGAAACGGGCGGTCGATCTCCGCCTGGGCAAAATACGCTGAGGCTTTGCGCAGGATCTCGTTCGCTTGACGCAGTTCCCGGTTCTCGCGCTCAAGCTCTTTAATCCGCGCAATCTCTGCGCTGGTAGGTCCCGGTCGTTCGCCGCCATCGCGCTGGACCTGTCGCTTCCAGACGCGAAGACTATCCGGCGAACAGCCCAATTTGCCTGCGATCGCTGTCAGCGCCGCAGCTTCGCTTTGATAATCATCGCGGTGTTCCATCGCCAGCCGCACTGCGCGTTCGCGGAACTCGGGTGAATACGGCTTCGAGGTCTTCTTCTTTGATGTCTGTTCCATAAAGGGCAATTCTCCGAGAGTTTTGCCCTCCGGTAAACCCGGGGCGGTTCAACGTCGCCGACAACGCGGGAGCCGGGGCCACCTCGGATAACACCGACATCCTCCGCCGCTTACTGGACCATGGCGTCGAAGGCGTTGCCCTCGGCCTGATCTGGGATCCCCTGGCTGTGCAGATGTGCGCCGAGGCAGGCGTGGGCCGGACGCTGCGGATACGCATCGGCGGCAAGACCGACGCCTCTTCTGGCCAGCCCGTTGATCTCACGCTGACGGTGAAGGCGGTTGAGGCGGACCATTGGCAGCCGGGCCTCGGCGGCGGACGAATGAACCTCGGTCTCTCCGCCTGGGTCCGCGCCGAGGGCATCGACGTCGTGCTGACTTCACGGCGCAGCCAGACACATTCGCCACGGGCCTTCACCGCTCTCGGCTGCACGCTGCATGACAAGCGGGCGGTGGTTGTCAAATCCATGCAGCACTTCGTCACGCAGTTCGCGCCGATCGCCGCAGACATCCGCTACGTCGCGGCAGGTGGCGCCGCGATGCCCGACTTTGCCGACCTGCCCTACACTAAGCGGAGTGGGGCCTTCTGGCCCGCAATCGAACCTCCCTTTTTTCGGAAGGAGACAACGCGATGATCGGTCTCGTGGCGCGGCGACTTCTCGCGGCCATTCCCGTCCTCTTCATCGTGGCGCTCATCGCGTTCGGACTGCTTTATCTCGCTCCCGGCGACCCGGCGGCGGTCATCGCCGGCGACATTGCGAGCCCCGAGGACGTGGCGCGAATCCGCGAAAGTCTCGGCCTTAACGAGCCGTTTTTCGTCAGACTTGGCATCTTCCTGAACGATCTCTTGCACGGCAACCTCGGCACATCAATTTTCTCGAACCAGCCGGTGACGGAACTGATCGCACAACGCATGGGTCCGACGCTCTCGCTGGCCTGCCTGACCATCGTGCTATCGGTGGCCATCGCGGTGCCACTTGGTGCGCTTGCCGCCTGGTATGCGCGCAGCCCTATGGACTGGATCGCGCTAACTGCCGGCATCGTCGGCTTTTCGGTTCCGGTCTTTGTCATCGCCTATCTGCTGGTCTGGGTCTTTTCGGTCAAACTTGCGTGGTTCCCGGTTCAGGGCTATAAGCCGCTGTCAACAGGTATCCTGACGTGGCTGCATCACCTGACGCTCCCGGCGATCTCGCTGGCGTCGGTCTATATCGCGCTCATCACCCGGATCACCCGCACCAGCATGCTCGAGGTTATCGGCCAGGACTATATCCGCACGGCTCGATCGAAGGGCCTAGGTGACGGGATTATTATCTGGCGGCACGCCCTGACGAACGCCTCGATCCCCATCGTCACAGTCATCGGCATCGGCATCGCGCTTTTGATGGGTGGAGTTGTCGTGACGGAGACAGTCTTTTCCATCCCCGGCATCGGGCGCTTGCTCGTCGACGCGATCCTGCGGCGCGATTATCCAATTATCCAAGGCGTCATGATCCTCCTTTCGGCCATCTACGTCGCCGTCAATATCTGCGTCGACATCAGCTACATCTTCTTCGACCCTAAGCTCAGGAATTGACATGGACGAAACTGCAAGCCACCGATTCGGCCGCCTCCGCCTCGCGCGCAGCCTCGGCGGCCCCGTCGTGGTGGGCGGAACATTGTTGATCCTAGTCGCCCTTTTGTGCGGTTTCGTTCCGTTGATAGACGGCACTGACCCGAACGCCATCTCCCCCGTCAACCGGTTCAAACCTCCTTCGGGCAGGTACTTATTCGGCACCGACGGCCTCGGGCGGGATATCTTCGCTCGCGTCATGGTGGGTGGTCGCGTGTCTCTGATCGTCGGCTTTTCGGTAGCTATCTTATCGATGATCGGGGGCGTGTTTCTGGGAATCATCACCGGCTACTTCAGAACCGCCGATGCCGTCCTCAGTCGCGTGCTGGAGGCGTTCATGGCGATCCCGGCGGTGCTTCTGGCGATCTCGCTCATAGCACTGACGCAGCCCAGCATCCGCAACGTGATCTTTGCGATCACCGTGTCCGAGATTCCACGCGTGACGCGCCTAATGCGATCTGTCGTCTTGTCACTGCGCAACCAGGCTTTCGTGGAGGCAGCAGTCGCGGCGGGAACGCCGGTGCCGCAGATCCTGTGGCGGCACATCCTCCCCAACACCTTCGCGCCGTTGATCGTGCAGGCGACGTTCATCTGCGGGTCCGCCGTTATCCTAGAATCAATCCTAAGCTTCATTGGCGCCGGAGCACCGCCGACCGTGCCGACCTGGGGCAACATCATCGCCGACGGGCGGAACTACTTTCAGCTCTACCCCCATATGATCTTCTTTCCAGCGGTATTCCTGTCGACTACCGTACTCGGCATCAACATCCTGGGGGACGGCCTGCGCGATCAGCTCGACCCGCGCATGGTCCGCAACATCTGAAACAAAAGGAAGTCCGGCATGATGCTCGAAGTCAACCAGCGGCGCCTGCGGTACTTCCACGCGGTGGTCACCCACGGCTCGATCCGCAAAGCAGCGCTCGAGATGAACACCGCGCCCTCTGTCTTAACGCGACAGATCCGCCTCCTCGAGGAGGAAATCGGCGTCACACTCTTTGATCGCTCCGCCGGCGGCAGTGTGCCGACTGAGGCCTCACAACTCCTCATGGACTATTGGAACGCCTCCCGCTCCCTCGTAGAATTGCTCGACGAGAGGATTGCGGAAACCAATTCACTCCGGCGCGGCAACGTCCACATCAGCCTGAGCGAGACTTTCCTAGACGATTTTATCGACAACGTCCTTGTGCGCTTCAACCTCGACTATCCGAACATCGGGGTCACTCTCAACGTCCGCTCCATTGGCGAGATCGTGCAGGAGATCGAGACGGACTCCACCCATTTGGGCGTCGTTTGCTATGCGCCGGCCACACCGTCGATTGACGTCCTCGAAAGCGCCAATGTGCCCATGTCGCTGCTTGTCGGAACCGATCACCCGCTGACCCGGCATGTAGGGCCGATTACTTTACGTGAAGCATTGCAGTTCCCATTGGCGATGATGCCGCTGTCCTTTGGTCTGGGGCGCATGATCGAGTTCTTGGCCGACGCCGAGAAGGTTCCCCCCAACGTTATATTCAGTTCCAACTCGATCCGCGCCATTATTCGATTTGTGCGCAACGGTAGCGCCGTAACCATTATCGCGGCATCCAACGCCGAGAAGGCACAGGCGCGGGGCGGCGTTCTGGCTCTGCCAATAGAACACGCGATCCTGAATGCGAATGATGCGCAGATACTGGCTAAGGCCGGACGGACGCCGACGCGCGCGATGACGGCGATGCTGGACTATATCCGGTCCCATTCCGAGACCTTTGCGGCCAACCGCGCCGCGAATTCGCGCCAGCAGATGTTGCCGAGAGGGCTGCACCCACGCCCGAAAGTTGCAGTCACCCAACACTGACCGCGTCGGATATAATCAGGTGTCCCCTTCCCGAGCAGGTAGCGCCGCATGACCGACACCGTTAAGATCGAAATCGAACCACTCACGGCGCAGGCCTTCGCCCCCTTCGGCCTGCTCTTGGAGCCGACATGGCCCGCAACGTTCGACCTGCCTGAAAAGAACCTGCACCGTTTTCCGTGGCAGGCGGATTCCCCGGTGATCGTGCAGATCTTGGAGTTCAAGCCGCAGCCGATGATTGTCCGCAAAATCGAGAGGCACACTCATGTGACCGAGTCGCGGATGCATATTGGCGGATCCTCCACGATCATCGTCGTGGCAGCCCCATCGGACGCCCCCCCGAGGGCAACCGATCTTCGCGCCTTCCGGCTAGAGGGACAAGGCGTGATGTTCAAGGCCGGAACCTGGCACGCCGTCGATGCCTTTCCTGAAGGCGAGGAGCCAGGGTTCTTCCTCTTCCTCTCCGACCGGGAAACGCAACGCGAACTGTTCGACGATCCGGTACAGCACCCTACGCGCAGCGCGTTCCACGACTATGTCGCGGGTGGCCAAGACGTGAGAATATCGTGACCGCGGCTTCGCCTTGCGGTCGTGCTGCACGGATCGCGGACATCGAAATGAGCCCGATCATCCGGATCGCGGAAGCCGCCAACCGTCGCCGAGAGGCGGGTCACAAGATTGTGTCGCTCACGACCGGCGAGCCCGACTTCCCGACGCCGTCGCATATCGTCGAAGCCGCCCATGCCGCCGCAACGTCAGGTCAAACCCGCTATACACCTACCGCCGGAACCGATGCCCTTCGGGGTGCCATCGCGGACCGTGCAGGGGCGGCTGCCGATCAGGTGATCGTCGGCACGGGTGCCAAGCAAGTCATCTTCAACGCTATGATGGCGACGGTGAGCCCCGGCGACGAGGTCATCGTGACTGCCCCTTTCTGGTCGAGCTACGTCGATATCGTCCGCATCTGCGGCGGCGCGCCCATCATCGTCGATACCGCCCCGACCGCCTTCAAGCTTACACCCGAAGCACTCGCGCAAGCGATTACGCCCCGCACGCGCTGGCTTTTCATAAACACGCCAAGCAACCCTTCGGGCACAGTTCTATCCCCCGCCGACATCATCGGCTTAGCCGATATCTTGCGTTCGCACCGCCATGTGGCAATCCTCAGCGACCAAATCTATCATGAAATCAGCTACGTCCCATTCACTTCTTTCAGGGACGCAGCCCCAGATCTGACCGCCCGCACGCTGACCGTGGATGGCGTATCGAAGGCCTACTCAATGACGGGATGGCGCATCGGCTGGGGCATCGGTAACCCCACCCTCATCCGCGCCATGAGCGTCGTGCAGGCCCAATCCACGTCCGGTGCCTCCTCCGTCTCTCAGGCGGCAGCACTGGCCGCACTTACCGGACCGCAGCACATGCTGGCCGAACGCCGCGCGGTCTTTCAAGCGCGGGGGCAGCGGCTTCGGCGCGGACTGGAGGCCACAGGCATGCTCACCTTCGGCGATGCTGACGGCGCGTTCTACCTCTTCCCCTCCTGCGAGGCTCTCCTTGGCATGACTGGGAATGGCCAGCGGATCCGAACCGATACTGATTTTTGCGAGTACATCCTGCAGGCTGCAAATGTAGCAACAGTGCCCGGCAGCGCGTTCGGCACCCCCGGGCACCTGCGCCTGTCCTATTCCTATGCCGAAGACGAACTGGACCGAGCTTGCAACCTTATCCTCGGCGCATGCCTCGCCCTTACGTGAAGTGCTGCCATCGGATGTCACCGAATTGGGACAAACAGACAGGAGACACGGAATGAAAATCATCCGGGTCGAATTGTTCGATATCAAGATGAAGGCAGATATCCGTGTGTCATGGTATCCTGTCCTGATCCGTATCCACAAAGACGAAGGGCTGTACGGGGTCGGACAAGTCGGCCTTGCTCGATCGCCTCATCCACCGCTGCCACATACTCGAAACCGGCAACGATAGCTTCCGCATCAAGGCAAGTTCAGCCGCTGCAGCCCGAAAAAAGAAGGAGACAAACCCGCCCTTGACCTCAACATGAAACTGAACCGAAATCTATAATCATTGGCAGCTCACTTCTCGGCCAAATCAACACGACTTAGACGAGTGTTGCATGCGCGGTCGTTCAGGCTCTCAGTAATGAACCTCTTCGTGTCCGTAACTGCCCTGATAGTCGCGCCATTCGACGAAGACAGACCGGTGCCAATAGCTACGACAGTCCGCCGGCACCGCGAGGTCTGAGGCAGTCGGAACCGCATACACGCTGGTCCGACGGCGGCTGTATTCGCCTTGATCGCCGTAGCTGCCCATGTAGACACTGCCCCAGCTGTTGCAGTCGCCATCAGAGCTGCGTCGCTGCTGGTAGGTGATCTCGAACACGCGGATTGACCGGACAAAGTCAAACGCCGGATCGGAGAAATCGATATCTGCCCGATCCTGGACAAGCTGAAGCGCCCACGGCGTTTCCGGGACCGAGACGAGCGGCACAGGCTTACCGCGGAGAGCGATGTCGAACAGGCGCTCTATCGGTTTCGCTTCGCCACGGAAACTCACCCGCATCGGACAGTTCCAGATCTGCAGCGGCGGCTCGACAGGCCATGGCGTGATGCGACGGATGAAGACCGCCCTTGCATGGGCGCATTCGGCCGAGGCTGGCCAGCCCCCGCGAGACAGAGCAGGATCGCGCAGTCGACCGGATAGGCAGCGGCAGGTGCGACGACGGCAGTCGATAGCCCGAGACCGAGGAGCAGGGCAGGGAAGTGACGTCTCACGGGAGGTCCTTTCTGGATGGGATGGTGTTGATGAGGTGGGTGTAGGCCTCGGTCGCAGCACGGGCCTCGTCCATGGCTCGGGCGCGCTCTTCATCGAGGCAGGCGATATGTTCCGTGATCGATGAGAAATACGCCTCGAACTCGGCACCGATCTCGGCGCGGTACTCGACAAGAACTTCGTCGGGCAGATCTGTGCTCGGGACTCCGGGGGCAGACAGCGAATCGCCTCTGGTTGTGCGGCGGTTGCCAGACACACCCAAAGTGCCGCGGCGAGTGCAGTGTGGGGCAGCCTCAGAGTAGACATGCGACGGCTTTCCCCGGGCGACGTGCATCCTCGCCACGCGATCGAGACCTCAATTTTTCTTGATGTTTTCGCACTGACACATCCTCCAAATTCACTCGGAACTTCGACCGCGGACCGACCTCGGCACGCAGCCTGATTGCGCGTGTGAAGCAGGGTCATCGGCCATTTCGTTCATTCCTTTTAATGTGTTTGTCATTTTTATGTTGAATGCGCCATACTTTCTGTTAGGCATCGCTTCACAAAGAAATCTGCGATACAATGTTCCCAACAGATGATCCGAGGGGACCCCATGAATACCAAACGGCGCGCATTGCCTGTCTTGCTGGAGCGTGACTTCCGCAAACTGGCCGCATCCGAAGGAGCGACTGTTGAGATCGAGTGTGTCAGTGCGCCCAACCCCGACGAGCGGTTCTCGGGGGAATGGCTGTTCTACGTTGTCAGCCCTGCGGGTGAGCGCTTCCTGCTGGTCACGGCTCTGGCGCGGGAACGCATCGTCAACTCACCGATCGGCATGTTCGGTCTCGCGTTTGGCAAGCTCAACCTCGACCATCTCGACGTGCCTGCTGTCGCTGGCGCTGTCTGCACTGGCATGCGGAGCCGCCCAGGCGGAAGTGATCCGCTGGAATGAAACAGCAGGGCAGGGCGGTGACGTCCAACTTGCGTCGTTTGATACATCCGTCCTGCGTTATGACGGGCAGGGGCAGCTGATTGTTCCCGTCCGCCTGGAACCAGCGGAGGAAGAGCCCCCGGAAGGGGAGGGGGCACAAGCGACAGCCGGTGTTTCCTACAGCACCAAGGGCGTTGCAGCCCCAAGGGATGTGCTTCCGTCGATCCGGCTGATTGCCACCCGCTATCAGGACCACCCGGCTCTGGCGCGGCTTGATCTGTCGCCTGCCGAATGGGCGGCCTTCTTCCAGGCCATGATCAAGGTCGAGAGCAACTACACCCAAGGGGCTGTCAGCCATGCTGGTGCCCTTGGCCTCGCGCAACTTATGCCTGGCACGGCTGACTACCTCAACGTCGATCCTGCCGACCCCATCGAAAACCTTGACGGCGGCGCGCGCTATCTTCTGGAACAGATTGCCGCTTTTGGCAGCCTCGAGCTTGCGCTTGCCGCCTACAACGCCGGCCCCGAGGCCGTGCGCAAATATGACGGCGTGCCACCCTACGCCGAGACCCAATCCCACATCGTTAAGGTGATGGCGGTCTATGACCGCATCCTCACCGAACTCTGACCCAAGAAGGACAAACCCCCAATGCGTAACCAAAACGTGGCTCTTCTGGGCCTGACCCTTTGCACCCTTTTTCTGGCGCAGTCTGAGCCCGCCTTGGCGCAGGTGGTCTTCACCAAGGCGGAAACTGTCGCAACTGGCGTTCTGGCCTCGTTCCGGGGCACTCTTGCGACCGCCTTCTTCGGCATTGCCTTTGTGGTGACCGGGTTCCTCGCGGCCTTCAACCGGATTTCCTGGGCTTGGGTCGCACTGGTCGTGGTCGGCGCCTTCCTCGTCTTCGCCGGCCCCGCCATCGTCGCAAACCTGCGCTCGTCCTTCAGCTGAGGCAGGGCAAAAACCATGGAGAAAAGCGCGGTCATCCTCGGGCTCTCGCGGCAAGCCAAGTTTCTTGGCCTGCCGATGCCCTATGCCATGGCAGTGGGAGCGATGACCGTGCTGCCCTTCATCCTCTTCAAGCCGGTCTGGTGGTTTCTGACAGCACCGATCTGGTACGGGCTGGCGCGGCTGGCCACCAAAGTCAATCCGAACGGCCATCATGTCTTTGCCGTCATGATGCAGGTGACGCCGCTCGCCATCCTCAAGAAAGGGAGGCGCCATGTTTCTTGAGCGTGATGTGGATCGGGGCAGGGCGCGCGCATTGATCCCGGCGGACCCAAAGCTTTATGCGCATCTGCCTTATGTCATCGAACTTGATGATGAGGTGGTGCGCAGCCGCGACAACGGGCTGATGCTCTCGCTCGAAGTGACGGGCATCGACGGCGTGACCTCTGGGAACGCAGCCGTTTCCGCGCTTCGGTCCGGGTTTGCCCATCTCCTCGATACGCTGGACGAGCGGTTCACCTTCTATCTGCACCGGATGATGCGGCCTACCGAGACCGGCCTCGCGCCGATCCACGGGTCAAGCTTTGCCGGTGATATCGACCGGGCCTGGGGCAGGGACCTTGCCCGCCGGAACCTGCAGGAGTCTGTGATGATCCTGACGGTCGTGCGGCGGCAGGTGGCCCCGCTGGCCGTTCCACTCTTTGGCAAGGCGGCGGCTAAGGTTTTCGGCGAAGACACCAGCCGCAGACTCGAAGAGCTGCGAGAGGTCATCTCGATCCTCGAGACTGGGCTTGGCATCAAGACCAAACGGCTGAAAATCAGCGATGGCAGTCTGGTCGGCTTTTTCGCGTCCCTTCTGACGGGCGAACTCCGGATGCAACCGCGCAGCCCGTTCTGCCTTCTCGCGGAAGACGCCGCCGGGGCGGCCGTGCGCTTTGGCAAGGGCGTCATCGCGATTGAGGAAGGGGCATCGACGTCTCGCCTCGCCGCTGTCCTCTATGTCAAATCCTACGCCACCGCGACCTGGCCCGGCATGCTCGACGCACTCGGGGCGTCGCAGGATACCATCATCACCCACAGCTACACGCCGATTGAGCGGGGCAGCATCACCGAGCGGGTGAAACGCCGCGTGGCGCAGATGCGCGCCTCCGAAGACATGGCCTCCACCATTGAGGCCCAGCTCTTCGAGGCCGCAGACAGAGCCGAAAGCGGCACGCTCGGCTTTGGTGTCCACCAGATGACGATCACTGTCTTCGCGGACACAGAGGCAGCCCTCGACACAGAAGTTGCCCGTATTCGCGGCATCGCACATAAGAACGGGATGCGGCTGGTGCGTGAGGTGACGGCCCTCGAGGCCGCATACTTTGCCATGCACCCCGGCAATATGGATTACCGGGCGCGCGACATGACGGTGTCCTCAGTCAATTTCGCCGACATGGCGGCCTTCCACGCCGCGGACACCGGGACCGAAGCCGCACGCCTGCCTTGGCAAACGCCGCTGACGCTGTTCCAGACGCTGCAAGGCTCGCTGCACCGGTTCAGCTTCCATGAGCCGGGCGATCCGGCGGCGGAACCGACCAATGGTCACACACTCGTCCTGGGCAAATCCGGCGGCGGCAAAACCACGACTGTCGCCTTTCTCGCGGCACAAGCGCAGCGGGCAGGGGGCCGGACTATCATCTTCGACAAGGAAGCGGGTCTCAAAATGGCCGTGCATGCGCTTGGTGGCCGCTATGCCGAAATCCGCGCCGGAAGGCCCACAGGCCTGAACCCGCTCGCCACGGAAACCGGTGAGCGCGGTGAGGCCTGGCTTCTCGACTGGTTGGTGGCGCTCTTGGAGAGCCGCTCCGGGCCGATGTCGCCCTTGCAATCCGAAGCCCTCAAATCCGCCATCGCCCAGAACGGCAAAGCGCGGATCGGCCTGCGGAACTTCCGGGCGATTCAGGAGCTCTTTGGCGATGTCGGCGACGGCCTCGATCTCGCGCAGCGCTTGCGCGAATGGGGGCCCGACGGCCGCTATGGTTGGGTGTTCGGCGAGGCGTCTGAGCCGGTCGTGGACTTCGCAAGCCACGACGTGACGGCGGTCGACCTCACCGAAATCCTCGATCTTGGCACGGAGCGCACCGCCATCCTTGGCACGCTCTTCCGCCGCATCGAGATGCTGATCGAGGAAAAGCGCCCGACGCTGATCCTGATCGACGAGGCCTGGAAGGTGCTCGATGACGAATACTTCGCGAAAAAGCTCGCCGAATGGCTGGTAACGGCGCGGAAGAAGAATGTTGTCGTGGTGATGATGACCCAGTTCCCAAGCCAGATCCGGGGATCAAAAGCCCGGTCGATCCTGGAAGCGCTTCCGAACCAACTCTTGTTCCCGAACGGTGAAGCGTCATCGGCCGACTACGACAGCTTCCGCCTGACCGATGGCGAACTCGACTTCGTGCTGAACCCGATCCCCGGCCAGAGGCTTTTGCTGTCGCGCAACCCGCGTGGCTCCACGGTTCTGAATGTAGATCTCAAACCCCTCGGGCCTTTGCTGACAGCCCTCGGCGGTGGTCAGGCAGGTCTCAACGCCTTCGGCGCTGACTATGCCAAGCGCCCGAACTTCTGGAAGGAATGATTGTTCAATGAAATCAGTATATTACATAAGAATGATTATCCGATATCGCCTTTGCGCTGTCATGATGGGTGCATCCCTCAGCATTGCCGCTTGCGCCGGGGTCCCCATCGCCAAGACCAATTGCTGGGCGACGGCTGGGTCCACTGTGACCACTTCAACCATGGGTGCAAGCCCGGATGTGGGCCTGGTCTCACGCAATAACACGTCGAGCCCAGATGTCATTCCCTGCAACTAACCTGCAACGCTCGGCCAGAGTTCTCGCTCTGGCAACGGCTGCGCTTCCCTTCATGGCGGCGGCGCAGGGCGTTCCCATTGTCGACCCGAAGTCGATCATCCAGCACGGCCTTGAGATCGCGCAGATGTCCTATCTGACCGGCGGGCGCGAGCTAGAAGCCGACAAGAAGCGCCGCATTGATGCATTGCATCAAGATCAGCTTGAGGCACTCGACGCCACGCTGGCCATGATGACGGGTCAGACACCATGGATCGGCGATCTCGAAGTCATTCCCGGCGCTGAAGCGGAAGTGCTCTATGCGGTGGAGGACAACAATCCCTACGCAGACCGGCTTTTCGGCGATGCCAAGACCAGCATTGAAGAAATGATTGTGGCCACCGCGCAGAAATACGCGGGCCACCCCGGCCTTGCCCGCGCCGGGCTGAACCCGGTTGAGTTCCGCATCTGGTTCCAGAGCCTCGTGAAGCAGGAATCCGGGTTTTCCATCGGGGCGCGCAGCCCGGTTGGGGCGTTTGGTCTGACACAGGTCATGCCAGACACCGCCAAGGGCCTCGGCATCTACCCCGCCTATTATGATGACCCGATGCTGCAGCTCGATGGCGGAGCGCGATATTTCCTGACCCAGCTGAACAAGTTTGGCTCCGTGCCGCTCGCCTTGGCCGCCTATAATGCTGGTCCGGGCAATGTCACCAAATATGGTGGCATCCCGCCTTTCAAAGAAACCCAGGATTACGTCGTCCGTATCACCGGGTTCTTCAACGCCTATGCGGGCAAGATCACTGGCGTCGATCAGGTCGGCACGTTTGATCCGCGCGACATGGCAATCGCCGAGGCCAGCAACACTGCTGATGCAGGCCTGCACTATGGGATGGCCGCCTCTCTGGAGATTGAGGCGTCGCTGATGCGGCTGCGTTCCATCATCGAACGCATTCCCATGACCAAATCGACCAAGGAGGCCCTCGACCTCAACAGCTACGCCCGTGCGGAAGCCGTCCGGATCGGGCTGATGGTCGAGCGGGTCAAGGCAGCGCGCGTAAAGGTCGATCAGGCCCGCTACGCCCTCTGGCTGCAAGCCTATGCCATCGACGCAACATTCATCAAAGTGAAGGGTGATTCCGAATGATCCGCAATCTCGTCCGGGGTCTTGGCCCCCTTGTGATCTCCGCAGCCTTGGTCTCTCCTGCCCTGGCACAGGGCGTGCCAACGGTTGACCTCACCAGCATCGCCAAGATCGGCGAGGTTCTGACCGAGGCCAAGCTGCAGGTGAAGGAGATGATCGCGTCGAACCTAAAGCTCGATGAGCAGATCCTGAAGCAGATCGAACAGATCGCAACCCTGAAGGCGCAGCTCGACGCTTTGCGCAACGGGTTGACGCTGGAGGCATTGGGCATCCCAGACCCTGACACCTTCTTTGACGACATCCTGCCCGATATTGCCGATCTGACCGGCGGATTGATCGCGGCCAAAGACGGCAGCTATTCGCTGATGACCACTTCCGGCAAGGTCGGCGACAAGCCCGCCGCGCAATATGTCTCCGAGTTCTTCGCCTCGGCGGGGCTGGATGTGGCCACCGTCGACACCCTTGCGAATAGTGAAGACGAAGGCGCAGCGCGGATCGGCACGCAAGCCAACACCGCCGCCTTCCTCTCGGCTGCGGCTGAGACATCTTCGGTCAAGGCGTCCGAAAGCCTCGAGCGTGTTCATGATCTCGTGCAGGAAATCCCGGACACCGAGGGGTTGAAGGAGGCCATCGACCTCAACACCCGCGTCACGGCAGAACTGTCGATCGCACTCGCCAATATCTGGAACATGGAATCCGCCCAACTGATGGGCATGGGCGAGGCCGGGGTCATGGACGCCGCCACCGCCGCCGAAGAGCAGAAGTTCATCAAGGTCCTTGGGGGAGAATGAGCATGACCGAAGCGTTCAAAGCGACGAACTTCGTTGGGGCCATTGGGCTTATTGCGGTCTTGTCATCATCAGCCTGGGCCGAGACCCCTGCTCCAACCGATCCTGCAATGGAGGAAGCCTATCTCGACGTCCTGCCGAAGGTCGATGTGCCTGAAAACGTTCAGCCGATCCCGGGAGCGGTGAACGAGGAATTCCGGAACTGTCGGGCTGTTTGGCCGGAAGAGTATGAGGTTTCGCAGAAGGGCTCTGAAGCGCGTGCGTATCGCGACATCTACGGGTTCATCAAAGTCAGGCATGTGGTTCAGACGCAGGACTGCTCTTGTGCTGGCAAGGTCGCGAACTGGGCAGATGTTGAAGCCTTGGCGGCCGACTTGCGGACTGCCAAAGGCGTCGAACGTTTGACTTGGCAACAAACACTCGAGGTCTTTGAGGCATCGAATGCCCTGTTCCCGATCGCGGAAACCATGTGCGGGGGCAGCTTCTGATGGACAGCGTCTCGACCATACTGGCGACGCTGGACTCGGCGATCACCGCCGCTGGTCGGCAGTACTTCGAGGCGACCGCGGGTGCGATCGGGCCGCTCTACACGACACTACTTGCCCTTCTGCTCGTCATGGTCGGGATCAATGCGGCCTTGAATGTCTATCGCATTTCCATGCGCGACGCGGTGCAGTTGTCGTTCCGCATCGTCATGGTCCTGATGTTCGGTCTGACCTGGTCCAACTTCACCCAGATCTATGACGCCGCCAGCAACGGGCTGAGTGCTCTTGCGCTGGAATATTTCCGGCTCGGGGGTGGCGGTGTTGGTGCCTCTGCCACGGCGGCGATGGATGACATGGCGAACATGATGGCCGGGAACGTGGATTCTGTGTCCTCGGCCATGTCGTCGATCATGCGCGGCTTTGTGGCGGCCGTCCTCTACGTCGTCCTTGGCGTCTTGATGGCGGTTTATGTCTTCATCGTCGGCTTCTCGAAACTGATGATTGCCTTCCTTCTCGGTGTTGCCCCGATCGCGATCGGCGCCACGATCTTCGAGAAGACCAAGGGGATTTTCGAAGCCTGGCTCTCAGCGATGATTGGCTATCTGATGTATCCGGTGGCTTCCGCCGGGGTCATCGTGGCGGTCGTCACCGTCGCACATGACGTCTTCCGCAACGCTGATGCGGTCACAGACCTCGGCTCAATACTCGGTTTCTTTGTCATCGTCTTCGTTGGGATTTTCGCCCTGATGGCGATCCCGAATGCCGTGACCCATATCACCGGCCAGATCAACCTTGCCAGTTTTGCACCGCAAGCGCTGCGGATCGCGGGCAAACCGCTTGAAAAGGCCTCTGACTATTCGGCGCGGCGGATGAACGAGTTCCGCTCGGGCCTTATGCACGGCAAGACCGAGCACCACCATCTGCGCGATCAGGCCCGTTCTGACGCAGAACGTGGTCAGGCGGCGCGTCAGCGCATAGACCAATTTATCCGCGAAACCTGACATAGCGCTCCTCAGACGCGCATTTTCCCATTTATCGGAGCAAGACGATGACAGGTTCACCCCCTGAATTGAGAAGTTTTCTCGAAGCCGAGATGTTCTACGGTGTCAAGAAGCGCGAGCGCATCGCCTATCTGGTCGCGGGCGGCGGGCTCGCTATCGGCCTCATGGGCATGGTCGCTGTCGTCTCTCTCCTGCCCCTGAAACAGACCGAGGCCTTTCTCGCCATCGTCGACAAGGACACGGGCGTCGCCGAAAGGGTGGTCGCGGTGGAAAAGGCCGGTATCGAACAGGCCGAGGCCATCCGCCAGAGCCTGCTTTTCGCCTATGTCACCGACCGCGAAACCTATGACCAGCACGACAATGAGAGCCGCATCCTGCGCGCCTACACCTGGTCCGAAGGCAATGCCCGCCAAGGGCTGGTCAGCCTTTGGACGGAAGGCAACGCCAACTATCCGCCAAAGCTTTACGGCGAGAATTCCCGCGTCGTCATCGATGTGCTGTCGATCACCCCGGTGACGGACACAACCGCCCAAGTGCGCTTCACCAAGACCTGGGTTTCGGACGGCGAGGGTGTGCCCGATCGGGAAGGCAAATTCACGGCCACCGTCACCTACCGGTTTGAGCCTTCCAAACAGACGGCCCTCGATCTCGTCTGGCAAAACCCGACCGGGTTTCTGGTGACCGACTACCGCATCACGGCGGAAACCCTGACCCCGCAGGAGGGCTGACATGACCAATCGCACCAAACTTGTTTTTGCCCTCGGCATGATCGCAAGCATGACGGCCCTGCCCGTATATGCGGAAACCGCGCCAAAACCCGGCAGCCATGATGCGCGTGTGACCTATGCCACCTATCAAGAAGGTCAGGTTTACCGGATCAACACCCGGCTCAGGAACGTGACCCTCGTCGAGCTGGGTGAAGGCGAGAAGATTCAGTCCATCGCCATCGGCGATCTCGAAAGCTTCAAGATCGACAAGCTGGAGCGGGCTAATCTGTTCATCATCAAGCCCGTCGTTGCCGGAGCCACCACCAACCTCACGGTCGAGACGCAGCGCAACATCTACTTTCTGCAGGTAACCGAAGGTGGCAAGGGCAGCCCGAACTATTCGGTGAAGTTCACCGTACCGGGCAGCACGCGTGCGGCCGCAACCGGCACTGACATCCCACCCTCCCTGCCCATGACGTACAAAATCATGAAAAAAGGCCGCGCCCTGCCCGGATTTGCGCCGGTATCGATTTCGGATGACGGGCGGAAGACCACCTTTGTCATCCCGCCTGGCGCGCCGATGCCGACGATCTTCCGTGCCGATGCAAAAGGGCAGGAATACTCGGTCAATTCCTCTGTCCGCGGCACCACCATCACAGTCAGCACCCGCTCTGAGCGTTGGGTGCTGCGCTATGGCGAGGAATACGTCTGCGTCACAGCGGAAGTGGGGGTCAGCCAATGAGTGACGAGACCCAAGCCGAAAAACTCACCGCCCGCATGGAGCGTATGAAACCTTCCGAGGCCCCAAAACGTCGTCGCGGTGTAAACCCATATGCGCTTTCCGCCGTCACGGCCGTCGCTGGAGTTGGCGTCGGGGCCTGGCTGGTGCTGGCCGCACCCGATGCCCCTGCCCCGGCACCCGCGATCGAGACCGCTTCGGTCAGCGATTTTCAGGGCGATGGCACGGGCACGGACGGCTTCAGCGTCTCACGGCCAAAGCCGCAGATCGTCCCGGCAACGACCGACACCTCTGAGACGGAACGCTTGCAGGCCGAGATCGAGGCGTTGAACGCCCAGATCGCCGATCTGAAAGCGAACCCAGTAACCGTGACTGACGAAGCAGCAATCGCTGACCTCAAAGCGCAGGTTGCGGCCCTCGATGCCGATGCAAAGGCCCGTGCGGCAGCTCTGTCCGATCTTGAGCGCGAGAACATCCGGCTGCAGACCGAACTTGAAACCAAGGCTCTGATTGCAGGCGATGGCGAGGCCGAAGCGGCGCGCGCCCGGGAAGAAGAGCTGGCCCGTCAGCGTCAGGAAGCCGAAGCCCTGAAGGAATCGCAGATCCATTCCGATATGGTCGCCCTGCGCTCCAGCATGGATATGGGTGGGGAGGCAGGCAGCGCCGCCCCTGCCCCGGGCGCGCCGGG
>JAAURK010000100.1 GCA_012032275.1 Tabrizicola sp. | reverse complement strand
TGCCGGTCCTGCCGCTGCTCCGCCACCAGCCGCACTGCCCGTGCTGGCGCTCACCCCGAACACCCGCCCCGCCGCCCGGCACGAATGCCCCGCCGCGACATAGTCACAAACCCGACGCCGCAAGTCCTGCGAATAGGCTCTGCCCATGCGACACCTCCTCACAGAAGTGAATCACACGACCAAGCTCATGGGAATCCCCAACGATTCACGTCAAACGCAAAACGCTTTAATCTACAATTTCAACGCCGCAGGTGGTTAGTTCGCGGGCCACTGTTCGGCGGGCCAATCCCGTGCCGTGTGGATCACCCTAACGATGGCGATTGCTTCTCCTGCCAGATTGGAGGTGATCGCATAGGCGATGATGTAAGGCATGCGCGTCACTGACTTTTCATAGGTATCGGTCACGCGACCAGGGCGTCCGGTCGGAATCTCTGAGAGTGCCAGGGCTGTAGCTCTTATTTCGTCGGCTACCCGTTGCGCCGCCGCCGGGTTTTCGGCTGCGATGTAAGCCACCTGCGCCTTGAGGTCGTCCAGGGCAGATCGTGACCAGATGACAGGACGTTTCACGCCCTCCCGCCTCGGGTGGCGTCGATCACCGCCTGAAGCTCAGCCATAGCTTCGTCATGCGGAACTGTGCGACCGGCGGCGACGTCTGCAAGTCCCCGCTTAATCCCGTCGATGATTTCCAGTTCCCGATCCACATAAGCCTCCACGGCCTCACTCGCCAAGAAGGCCCTGCTGCGGCGCGTACCCTGCGCCAGGCGCCCGAGCTTATCTTTCACGTCAGGACTGATGCGGATCGTCATCGTTGTGCTGGCAGGCATGATAGCTTCCTGTGTTCGAGTGTGTACATCTAAGCACATATTGATCTGCAAGGCCAGAGTCAACTCTTCGGCTGTCCGGCTGCTTAGGATTTGGGAAAAAGGGCGTGGCGCATAATAATAACTATAACGCTAAAGTTAGCATTAATGTTACATTTAAAGATAACATTGACTTTATTGATAGATCGCGTAGTCTTCGCCCATGTTTGTCATCACCTTCGCAAACCCGAAGGGCGGATCGGGAAAAACCACTTCCGCCATGCTGCTGGCCGAGCAGATCGCCCTTTCGGGCGGTAGAGTTGCCATTCTCGACCTAGACCCGAACGCCAACATCCTTGCTTGGGCAAGGGGGCGTGAGGAAGCGGGCAGGGAGGTGCCTTTTGCTGTTCATGCCCGTCCGCAGATGGAAGACACTGTTGCCTTGATCGACGGCTTGGAGGCAGGGGCAGACTATCTCATCATCGACCTGGAAGGGTCGAAGGATCAGATCGTCACTTTTGCCTTGTCCCGCACGGACCTGTGCATCATTCCGATGGATGGTTCGCCGATGGAAGCGCGACAAGCGGCCCAGGCGGTGCGACTTGTCGAAACCACGGCCCGAATGATCAGAAGCCCAATCGCCTACACATTGCTGTTCGCGCGCACAAATGCAGCCTTCCTGACCACCGACGAAAGAGACGTTCGGCAGGAAATGGAGAGCAACAGCGTCAACACTTTGCCCGTCCGGATTGCCCGCCGTGCCCCCTACACTCGGATTTTCCGAGATAGCCTCCTGCTGGCGGAGTTGCCCGATCTGGTGGCCGAGGAGATGAAGGGGAAGACAGCCTCTGCGGTCGAAAAAGCCCAGAAGCAGGTTGCGTCTGCCATCGAGAACGCCCGCACCTACGCCCAGGCCGTCATTGATACCCTTACGAAAGCGAGAACTGGATGAGCGGAAAGTATGGGTTTGGCGGCGGCATTGAGCTTCCCAAGATCGACAGCCCAAAGCCGCGTCTTGCTCCTGATCGGGAGGCACTGAAGGAGGCCGTCGAGGCGGGCACGACGCTTGGGTTTGTCAATCGGGAACCGACCACCAAGCGCAAGCCTGGACCAAAGCGAACAGAGGCGCAGGACAAGGTTTCAATTCCAGGGCCAAAACGGGTCATCGACCAGTTCCGTGCGTTCTGCAACGAGCACAATGTCACGCTTTGGGAAGGGTTGGACCTGCTCCTTCAGGGCAAGGCACGCTAAGGGCGACCCCGACGTTCATACCACTTCTTGCAGAAGCCCAAGAATGCCTTGTCGGGATTCTTGGGGGCATCGAGCCCACCATCGGCCATCCAGCTGCGCCATTCGCTCTCAAGGACGTACACATCCCAGCCGGGGGCCGCCGAACGCGCGTCGGTCAAAGCGTCCGGGCTAAGGCGTACGGACGCGAAGCCCGGAACGCCTGCGGATTGCTGGTCTTCCAGCATTGTCCCACGGTTGGTGAAGGTGACCATGTCTTTGTCCATTCGGACGCCGTAGTCGGGGATGTGGGCATGTTCGTCGTCATGATCCACGATGTTCTGAATCAAGCGCCGAAACTCTCGCAAAGTCGATGAAGACCCACATTTCCTTTGCAGAACGGGCAGGGTGATCCGCCATTCCTTTTTCTGCCCGCAGTGTTTGCGCGCCAGTTCATAAAGGCGGCGCTCTATCGGCTTTCGCAGGCGAAAGTAGTCCCTGTGAAAGGTGAGGACTTCTTTCGCCCTGATCGCATTGAAGACCCAATCTGACAGCTGGACCTCGATCTCTTGCATCCTCCCGTCGCGAGTCTGCCGGACTATTTTTGCGCGGTCGATGATGCTGAAAATGTCGAGCTGTTCCGTTTCACCGGTTACGATGTTCGTTTCTATCTGTGTGCTTGGAGCCGGATCAGCGCGCTTCGCAATGCGTCATAGCCACGACCGTCAGTGACGCGATTTGTGGCTTTCAGGAAGTCATAGGCCTTCATTCTCAGCGTCTTGGAGGGTGTCTTCCCCTCATTGATCGCGGCTATCAGCTGGCTGATGCAGTAGATCAAGACATCGCGGTCATGGATGGTTGCCAGCCCCTCGGCCGAGGTTTCACTTCTACGAAGTTCTTGCCCGTCTCGTCTTCGTATCGGCGGATGCGGTGATCAGGCTTGGTCGAAAGCGAGAAAATAGGGTGCGCCATCGAGGCCATGTCCCCCTTGGGAGCAGCGTCGAAAATGTCGCAAACAAACAGGTCTGCCTGTTCGAGCCGATCAGGCAGCAGCGGAGACTTGGTTTCATTCGTGATTTCACCCACCATGCACCTAATTTCGTGATTTCACCCACGCCGTCAAGTCCTTTCGTGATTTCACCCACGGCAAGGGCACTTTCGTGACTTTACACACGTTTCTTCGTGACTCTACACACGCTCTTTCGTGACTCTGCACACAGCGCGCCACGAAAATCCTTTTTAATCAGATAATTAAAGTCCTTTTCCAAGACGTAACACAGATTCTAACACCATATAACACACACCCAAACGGCCCTTTCCACCTCACCCCCAAGGACAGCGCAGGAAGTATCGTTGCTGGCGATGAAGCAGGGCAGGGCGATGCCGAGACCGAGCGCCCGGACCAGCCGTGCGAATGCTATGAATAAGGCGCACTTCTTCCAGCGTCCCGCCTTTGCCATGTCGTCGCGCAGGCGCAGAAGAGTTTGGCTTTCCTGTCGGACCAGCATGCCCAAACTGCGGCTGGCGTCCTGCTGATTGGCTATGTTGCCGGACTGCGTTGTTACTAACAGCTTGAAGCGCATAGAAAATGTCTTGCTGACGTGACAACCCTGGCGCTGCGGATCAGCACAGGTATTAACCTACACACTGCTAGAGGAAGTGCACGAGAGGGCAGGGGGGCGGAACCGTGGTTGGCAACGGCGCTGCCAGTATGATGCGCATTCTGTCATCGGCGTGCGTTTGGCGCGTGTATACATTCCGCATTTCCTGCCATCGAATTTTTGCGTGTGGCTGGCCGCAGGAGACCACACCCGGAGCCCGGCGGGATTGCAGGGTTCAGCCGGGCTCACATGACGAAGCAATTGGACGTAGTCACGGCTCAGTGGGATAGGCAGGGATGCCGTCCTACAAGCCGTACGTTGGCCCCGGTCGTGGCACAGGCTTTGAAGGTTCGGGCTTTTCTGTCTCCAGGCTGGCGCGTTCGGTGTTGAGTGCTGCCGCTTGCTGGTCGTTCTGCTTTGCCTCGGCCCTGATCTTCGAGGCTTCGCGCCTGATCCCGGCGATCTGCGCGCGGCCGAGGCTGGACAGATGGTCCACGGCGAGACCATGCAGGTAATCGCGCAGCTTCGTGCCGAAGGTCACGGCGGCTACGCGCAACTCGGCAAACATGGCCCATAGCCCGTCCGTTGACGACAGGCGGACGGGCAGGGTCTCCGTGAAGCCTGTGACGGTCTGCGCGATCCTTGCCTCCACATGCCGCTCATGATCCTGCACTCGGCGGGCATGAGCATCGGCGGGTTCTTCGGCTGCGTGGAAGGGTGGAATGAGTGCCCAATCTTCTTCCTCTGCCGCTTGGATTTCAGTCTCCAGCGCCTGCTTTTCAGCCTCGCTTCGCCGGGTGAACCTGTAAGTGCGTTCGGCCTGCACCCCCTTGGCTGCGTCCAGGAGAGCCGCTGAGGCCCGCAGGGCAGCCTCCGAGGCCACTTTCTGATCCATGGCCGCTTCCAGCCCGTCCAGGGCTCTGCGGGCCTCAGCAGCCCTCGTGCGGGACCACCGGGGATTGTCCGGGCGCTGGCGCGTGCGTTCGACTTCCTTGCGTCGAGCCTGAACGTAAGCCCGCCGCTCTTCGAGCGTGTATTTCTGGCGGGCTTCCTCCCGGCTGCGGACCTTCTCCTCGCGTTTTGGGGTGAGGATTTTGCCCCGGCGCTTCTCATAGCTATTCGCCCACTGGTCGAGCTTCAGCTTGGCGTTCGAGAGGGTCGCCATGCGGCCTGTGTTCATGCAGACCCGGTTGATCATAAGATGGATGTGGGGGTGGGCGGTGTCGTTGTGCGCCCAGATCACGACCTGCCTGTCCTGCAGTTCCAGAAGCTCGATCACCTCGTCGGCCGCTTGCTCCATGTCCTCGCGGCTGACGACCTCGCCAGGATGCCAGGCGAGCGACAGGGTCTGCACATGGGCCGTGCTCTTGCGCCCAGTGTTCCTGACGCCTGCTGCCTCTTTCAGCCGGTCGGCGTCGAGGGCGGTCGCGACCATGATCCGGGTGGCGACGTTTGGATCGTCAGTCATCAGGTTGCGTATCGCTGTCCAGTCAACCCGTTCGCTGGACCTGACCTGTTCGTGGTCATGACCGCGCTTGTCATGGGTAAAATATTCTTTGGCACCAATGAAGCTGTATCCGGCCTTTGACAGGTTCGGGACCATCAGTCGGCATCCCCGGCGAGCTTTGCCACGGCCGCGCGGACCTCGGCGATGGCGTCGTGCAACTCGCGGCTGCCAACAGCACCCCCACGGTTCATATGCCGCACGATCTGCCAGAGGTTCACGCCGACGCGGTTCAGTTCGCTTACGGCCTGCATCTCGACCTTTGCCCGAAGCTTGCGCGGTTTGGGCGGGGTAATGCGCAGCTGCTCCCACGCTTCGGTCGCGGCTAGTCTCAGATACCGGCTCACGCTTATCTGAGCTGCACGCGCTTGCCGTTTGATCCGCTCCGCTTCAGCTAGAGGGATGCGCGTCGAGATCACCACATCCCGACTGTCGTCGCCGTCGCTACTCTTCGATCCCTGTTCTGTGCGTGCGGCCATGGCGCTCATGTTGTCAGTGAAGTTCGCTGATGTCGGTCGACTCTATATCGGTGAACTCTGCGGCGTAAAGAGGAATATCAAGCTGTCTTTTTGTAAACAAAAACGCTTGCCGCCGTTGACGGAAATAACGCCATCGCGTGCGGTGACGTCGTCGGCGTCGATGGCTGTTCTTGTCTCGTTTGCGGTTGGCGACAGCCGCTCCTGGGCCTTGCCGGTGGCGATCTCCACCACCTCTCCGGCTGCGGCCGCTGGTGCTTTCGCCGCCTGCGCGGGATGCGATCCTGCGGACCAGCGCCCCTTGCGAAGCCGCCTGTGGCGGCTGCGCCCTGTCCCATCCGCCTCGACGTCTGCTGGTTTCAGAGCGCGGAGCCAGCCCAGACCCGCTCCCTCCATGCGGGGCTGGCGGCGCTGATGCACTGCGCGCGTCACCTTCTCCGGTGCTGCCCGACATCCTCCGATCCGGCGCATGGGTTGGTGCCCTTTGCCAAGCCGCCTCCGGAGTCTGCCCACTCGACCCGCCACACGGCTGGGGCGGGCAGCGGCCTGATCGAGCGGGCGCCAGGTCCCGTTGCCTGTCACTTTGATCCGGTGTCGGCGATGCTCCGGTGCCGGGTTTTCGGTTCCGCGATCCGTCATCGTCCCGCCTTCGGCGCGTGGCTTGACCGGGATCGCAAACCATTCACACCCGGCACCTTTGCTACCGCCTTCCCGACCGACCGTGAGCGGGCCGCAACCCCTTCCAGCGCCGCCCCCCGAGAGGGCGGCAGGCCCCACCCCGCCCCCTCATCGCCCGCAGAGCGCGGGCAGGGGGCAGGGCCGGGGCGCTGGAACCTTCAGGGCTGCTTTGACGGCCAGACATCCCCCGCCGCGCAAGCGCGCCACTCCCCGACCGTGACCGGGCGGAGATTGGTAAAGCATCTGGGGGCCGTCCAGCCGTCAATCCGCGCTCCGCACCACCCGGCCGGGAAGGCGTTCTGCTTCGGCGACACTTGATAGCAGAATCTGTTATTGCTATCATTGCGGATGACAGGAGGTTCTTCATGCCGCAGATTGTCGTCCGCCAGCTCCCCGATGAGGTCCACCGCGCCCTGAAAGCCCGTGCCATCGAGCATGGGCGGAGCGCCGAGGCGGAAGCTCGTGACATCATCGCCCGTGCCGTTCTGCCCGAAGGCCGTCCGAAAGCTGGCGACCTGCTGCTCGACATCTGGAAGGACGTTGACGCTTGGGCTGTCACATTCGAGCGCGACAAGACACCCCATGAACCCATGGACTTCGCGTGATCGTCCTCGACACGAACGTGGTGTCGGAGTTCATGCGCCCGCACCCCGACGCGGCGGTTGTCGGGTGGCTGAACGCACAGGACATGCAGACCCTGCACCTGACAGCGGTCAGTCTGGCCGAGCTGCGGTTCGGGATTGCCCGGCTGGACGAGGGCCGGACCAGGGCCGACCTTTCCCTGCGCCTTGACCGCATGCTGGAACAGGTGTTTCCGGGTCGTATTCTTCCCTTCACGGCCTCTGCGGCCCAGGCTTTTGCAGATCGCATGGCAGAGGCACGGCGCGCGGGCCGGGCCGTGGGATTTCAGGATGGCATGATCGCTGCCACGGTCGTCGCCAGCGGGTGTGCAATCGCGACACGCGATACCGCCCCCTTCGAGGCCATGGGCCTTGTGGTGACGAACCCGTGGATCACGGCCAAAGGGTAAGGCAGTCGGCAGAGGGTGGAGCGGCATGACGACGGACAAAGTTCATCCAGAACAGCGCGCGATCTACAGGGAAAAGGCGCGCCGGATCGTCAGCGCGGACCGTGCCGCCCGGAAGTATGGTCTGTCGCAGAACACCATCGGCGAGATCGAAAGGGCGTTGGTGGCTGCCTGGCAGGATGGATGCCGTCAGGGCGGGATGATCGTAAAGGAAGAGGTTGCCACAGCGCCGACCTGGCTTCAGGTTCCGGCGCGCTCACGGACCACCCTTGAAAGCCTGACGTTCTGGTTCAGCAAGCGGCATGGCCATACCGAGGACCGGGCTGACCGGATCGAATGCTTCGAGGCAGGAGGGAAGCCGCGCTGGCGCAGGATTGATGCTGACGGGCAGCGGGACGTTCACTCGGTCGCTGACGGATCGGTTCGCCCTCTGGTCCGCCTTGGGCTACTCGCTTCCTGCGCCGAGGCCCCTGATATCTACAGCCTTACCGAGACGGGCCTGAAGCTCTGCCGGGACTACTGGGCGCGGTCCGACATGGATGACCCCGATCTACCCAGGCTGAGCTTGCGATGACGGTTCCTGACCGTCTTCTCCTGGTCTGGAATCAGAAGGACATCCCTGTTGTCCTGCGGCGCAGCGGCAAGGGGGAGCGCATCCGTGCCCGTCTGCCCTATGCTGCAAACAATCGCGCATGGCTTCAGGCCGGACGCAGGACGGAGCCGGTGTGGAATGCCGGGGAGAAGTGTTGGGAGTTTCCGAAGGCGTGGTTCAACGATTTTGTCCGCGCAGCGCTCGGCCGTTACGGCAGGCTGTATGTCATCCAGCCCTTTCGTGAGCAGGAGGTTTTTGTGCCCCCGCCTGCTGGAATGCCCAGGGGCATGAGTGCCAGTGTTCCTGCATGGGAGCCAACCACGGGGCCGGTGATGACGGTCGGTGGTTCGAAGTGTCCGAGACCTTTGCAACCCGGTGGGGGAGACGGCATCTTGCTTGTCGCCTGATGCAGGCCCGCTGAGGATGCAAAGACTATCGACGCAGGTGGATCGACTCAGGAAAGCGATCCCAGGCATCCTGCATCCCGGTCCAGATGGCGGGACCTTTGCCAAACAGTCGCCCAAGTCGCATGGCGACCTCTTCGGTGATTGGGGCGGATGCGTCAAGGATCGCCGCCAGTTCACCGGCCGGAAGCTCAAGGCGTCTCGCGAACTCTTCTTCGGACATGCCTGTCGCAGGGATGATATCCTCACGCAGCAGCTCGCCCGGATGGGTCGGGCGTCGAGCAGGTTTCTGCTTCATGCGCGGGGTTCCACGTCCTTCCAGTGCCTGTTTGGCGGCTGGAGCTTTGCCCGATGCGCGGCCTCCCGGTATGTGACCGGGCCGTAGTTCCACACGTCCACGCCGACATTGACCGCGTTTGCGCTGCCGCGCCAGTTCCCGTGGGTATGGCCGAAGAAGTGCAGCGCGCCCTTTCGGGCGTGGTTCCAGGTCATCATGGGATAGTGGCAGAGCGTGACAGGCCGCTCGGCGTCGACGTCGTCCACCTCGACCATCAACGACACGCTGTCCCAAGGCAGCGCCCGCGTCAGCGGGCCGTCATGGTTGCCGACGACCAGGTGCTTCCGTGCGCCGGGGAGCTGGCCGAACATCGCGAGCAGCCAATCCCCGTCCTTCGCCTGGGGACCAAAGGCGAAGTCGCCCACGATCCAGAGATCGTCCTCCGGCATGATCCTGGCCCAGAGCTGGCCGATGAGCTGCGCGTCCATGTGCGCCGTGTCGCGGAACGGGCGGTTCGCGTTCTTGACGATGCTGTCATGACCGAGGTGGAGGTCGGCGGTATACCAGTGGGTCATTGAAAGGCACTCTTCATCAGGCGACAGGATGCGCAGGTATCATGTCCTGGCCTCCTTCGCTTTCAGTTTGTCGATCACGGTGCCGATCTCGACCCGCAGGGCGCGTCTCCTTTCGTCATTGCCGCTCTGGATCTTCCACGACAGCAACAGGGCGCTGCTGCCAACGAGGATCATCCAGCCTGACCAATACCAGTCCGGGATGCCAGCCTGCGACAGGTTGATCCCCGTAACGGCACCCACGAACCAGGCCCAGAAGACCAGCACCGGAATGGCAAGGGCAATGGCCAGAAGGAAGCCGACAAAGAGAATGGTTCCTGGCGTCGAGTCTTCCATCAGGCTCGCCCTGCCATACCACTGGTCCGTCGAGAGGTTCGCCATTGCGATCAGCCGCCGCTTCCCGTGGCGTTCCCAGAAGACCGCCACGCGGTGCCCCTCGCGGCAATGGCCCATCAGATGGTCCTGCACATGGTGTTCCTGGCCGTCGTCATCGCGAAGCCAGATGTCGGGGATGCTGCTGACGCTGATGCCGCCCTGCCCATTGTAGACCGACCCGCTGCCCGTCACCGTTTCTCCACGGGATACGACGGCGCCTGTCATGACGGTAATAAGCCGGGACTGGACGGGCACAGTGCCCCATGGTGCGGCGATGGTCACGGGCAAAGCTCCCTGAAAAGAAACGGACGGATGCGGGGAACGGCCTCAGGCCCATGTCGGGGGTGCAGCCCCTTAAGCCCTCCTATTTATCTACTTTTTAGATAATCTGGCAAGTAGATTAGCGCTGCCGCGAAAAGGATCGCGGCGCATGGCCAGGACCATCCGAAGCCCCGGCCATGAGGCGCTGTGCCAGGCGCTCATTGATGCCAGAAAAGCGGCCGGGCTCACCCAAGCCGAGCTTGCCGCACGCCTGCAGTGCCACCAGTCCTTCGTCGCCCGCGTCGAGAGCGGACAGCGGCGGATCGACGTGGTGGAGCTGGTCGTCCTTGCGCGGGCGCTTGGGGCGGATGTGGGGGAAATCCTGCGGCTGGTGGAAGGGCAGATCCCCGACGATCATCGCATTTGAAAGTTGCTAAGAAAATCGAGGTTGCCGCAGAGATCGCAGACGCCCGTGGCAACAACAGGATTCATGCTGGTCCTTGGCTTGCCAGATGGAAGCGCCCGTTCGGGTGCTGTTCAATCTAATGAACTAATCCCTGAATGCCCGCTCGAAGTAGTCCGTAAAAGGTTTTGCGATGTAACTGAGTGGAGAGCGTTCGCCCGTTTGGATGAAGACTTCGACCGGCATGCCCGGCAGAAGGGGCTGGTCGCCGAGGCGGGCAATTTCTTCGCGACTTACACGAAGTTCGGTAGTGTAGAACTGCATGCCGCTGCGTTCGTCGATGGTGACATCAGCGGAGACGCGAGCGACCTCGGCGTTGATCTCAGGCGTCGTTCTGGCATTGAAGGCCGAAAACCGCAAGATGACCAGCCTGCCCGCAAAGACCTGATCGATGTGATAGGCGTCGATCTTTGCGGTGATCATCAACTCTTCTTCCTGCGGGATGATGTAGAGGACCGGATCGGCGGGTCGGATGATGGCGCCAAGGCTGTAAACCCGCAGATCATGGACCAACCCCTCAGTTGGTGCTGTCAGTGTCAGCCTCGCGAGTTTGGTTTCCAAGGCCTTCAACTCTTCATTTAACTCCGCGATCCTTGGTTCGACGTCGCGCAGTTCTGTGACTGCCTCTTCACGCCGTTTGGCGGAAAGGCCGACGATCTCGACGTCGATCTGGGCGATACGGCCAAGGTTGCGGGCGACGGCGGCCTCAAGTTCGCCCTTCTGGCCAGTCAAGCTGGCCATCTCGCGCTTGAGGGTCGTCACGCGTGAAGCCTGAATCAAGCCCTGCGCAAGCACGTTTCGGCATTGGCAAGCTCGTCCGCCAAGAGGATGATCTGTTCGTCCAACGCGCCGATCTGGGCCTTTTGTCCCAGCATCTCATTCTCGATCTGAAGCTTTTGCTCTTTGTAAGATTGCATGGCCTCGCGCAGTGTCGCCAGCCTTGCTATAAAAAGGTTCTGTTGGCCTTCAATAATCCCAGCGACCGCCGCATCATTTGTTGCAGCCGCCTGGAGTTCATCTGGCAGGGTCAGCGTGGCGGCCCCCTCCCGCTCTGCCGCCAGGCGGGCAGCACGGGCGCGGAGTTCGACCAGCTGATCAGTGAGGATCTTGGCTTGCGTGGCCAGTTCCGCCTCATCCAGCACCAAAAGTGGGTCGCCTGCGGCCACGCGGTCGCCATCACGGACAAGGATCGCCTTCACGACCCCACCGTCGCGATGCTGGACGATCTGGGCGCGGGCCTCGATCTGCACCTGACCTTGCGCGATGACCGCCCCGGCGAGAGAGGCCCATGCGCCCCAGACGCCGACTCCCAGAGTGAGGATCACGACGGTCAGAAGGCCGAGAATGGCAGAGCCGCGGATGCTCCAGGTCATGATGCGGACCCGGCAAAGTCAGTCCCTGCAACAGCGACCGGGCGGGCTGCGGCCGGGGTCAGCTGGGCGTGGTTCGTGGCGATCTTGCGCAGCACCTCGTCGCGCGGTCCAAAGGCGGCATTCTGGCCCGCCTTGATCATCAGGAGGAGGTCGCATTCCGCAATCGCGGCCGGGCGGTGGGCCATGATGACAACGATGCAGCCCCGTGCCTTCAACGCCCGGATCGCGGCGTTGACCGCCTCGGACCCCGGAGCGTCGAGGTTGGAGTTCGGCTCATCCAGCACGACCAGAACCGGGTTGCCGAACAGCGCACGGGCAAGGCCGATCCGCTGTTTCTGCCCGCCGGAAAGGCGCGTGCCGACCGCGCCCACTGGGGTGTCATAGCCTTTGGGCAGGCCAAGGATGATGTCATGCGCACCGGCAAGTTTGGCCGCGGCGATGACAGCCTCGGCATCAGGCGTCTCGGCCAGGCGGGCGATGTTCTGCGCGACGGTTCCGTCAAACAGCACCACATCCTGCGGCAGGTAGCCCACATGGATGGCAAGCGCATCCTCCTCATACTGGTCGAGCCGGGCCCCGCCCAGCCGCACTTCGCCCGCAACCGGACGCCAGAGGCCAACCAACGCGCGGGCGAGCGACGACTTGCCCGAGGCACTTTCCCCCACGACGCCGACCGCCTGACCGGGGTCCACCGCAAAGCTCAGGCGTTGCAGGGTGGGCTTCGTCTCGCCCGGAGGGACGACCGCAAGGTCGGCAACGACCAGCCGGGCGTCCG
>JAAURK010000099.1 GCA_012032275.1 Tabrizicola sp. | reverse complement strand
ATCGGCCCGACCGCGCGTCGCGACCGGGCATCGGTCGGCCTGGCCGAGCTCAGACTGGCGCCGGGTCGAGGAGGTGCTGCGCGAGATGCGCATCGAGAGCCCGTTCGATTTCGAGCGGCAGGCTCTGCTCTATCTGCCGCAGCCGATGTCGGAGCCCGCGGCGCAGTTGATGATCGAACGCGTCGTTGAGCTGCGTGAAGCCGTTGTTGATCTGTGCCTTGACGGCGTCCGAGTTGCCCGTGACGTTGAAGGGATTGAACTGTCCCGAGATCAGCAGCGTGCCGAGCACGGCAAGAACGGTGCGCCTCTAAAGGGCATGCAGTTGCGTGAGGGAGAACTGGCACGGGCAAGAGTACCCATCCTCGAGAGAATGACCGGCCGAAGAGGACCGGACATCAAGGAGGAATATCAGTTGACCTACCTGCCGAAGCGCGACGGCGCGATGAAGCCCCAGCGCGCCTGCTCGCCGCTCACCCACTTGCCCTTGCCGTAGCGCTCCTGAGCGCGGCGCACGCCCTCGGTAGAGAGCATCGCCGCCACCAGGCCGCGCATGTACAGCACCTGGCCGACCTCCGTCGCGCGGGCCGGTGCCCTGGCCCTGCCGCGGACGACAGCAGAAGTGGCGGCCATTCTCGGTGCCTGCAACGAGGCGCGGGTGGGGGTCGTTCCCTGGGGCGGCGGGACCGGGCTTGTCGGCGGCCAGATCATGACCGATGGCCCTGCGCCGCTTCTTCTGTCGCTGGAACAGATGACAGCGGTTCGTGGCGTCTATCCGGGGGAAGACGCGCTTGTCGTCGAAGCGGGGATGATCCTCGCCGATGTGCAGGCCGAAGCCGCACGGATCGGCCGGTTGTTCCCGCTCTCGCTCGCCTCCGAGGGCAGTTGCCGGATCGGGGGCAATCTCGCGGCCAACGCCGGGGGGGTGAATGTGCTTCGCTATGGAAATGCGCGCGATCTCTGTCTCGGGCTCGAGGCGGTGCTGCCCGATGGCACGATCTGGAACGGGCTGACCCGGCTGCGCAAGGACAATGCCGGTTATGACCTGCGCCACCTCCTGATCGGGTCGGAGGGGACGCTGGGGGTGATCACCGCGGCGAGCCTGAAGCTTTTTCCGCGCCCTGCCGCGCGGGTGGTCGCCCTGCTCGTCGTGCCCGGCCCCGATGCGGCCCTTGGCCTTCTGTCGCTTGCCGCCGCGCGGCTTCCCGGGATGATCACGGCCTTCGAGCTCATCCACCGGATGGGGTTCGATTTTCTTGCCGAAGTTGGCCCCGAGATCCGGCTTCCCATCGATCCGGTACCGGACTGGGTGGTGCTGGTCGAGCTTGGCCTCCCGCCCGGGCTGGACCCCGAGGCGGTGATGGCAGCACTTTATGACGAGGGGGCCAGAGCGGCAGTCGTATCCGACGGCGTCATCGCGGCATCCGAGGCGCAGGCAGCCGCACTCTGGCACATTCGCGAAAGCATTCCCGAAGCGAACCGCAGGATCGGCTCGGTCTCCAGTCACGACATCTCGCTGCCGCTTGGCGCTGTCCCGGAATTCATTCGCCGCGGGGCGGCGGATCTGGCGCGGCTTGGCGATTGGCGGATCAACTGCTTTGGCCATCTGGGGGACGGCAACCTCCACTACAACGTCTTTCCGGTGAAGGGCCGCAGCCGGGCCGACCACGAACATCAGCGCGAGGCGGTGAAGCGCTGCGTCCACGATCTTGTCAATCAGATGGGCGGTTCGGTTGCCGCCGAACACGGTGTCGGGCGGCTCAAGACCTCCGATCTGCAAAGATATGGCGATCCCGGCAAGCTTCTGGCGATGCGGGCGATCAAGGCTGCGCTTGACCCGCGCGGCATCATGAACCCGGGCGCCGTCCTGCCCCTGGAATGACCCGGCGGAGACAAGCGGGCCTTGCCCGCGCGGACGACCTGAAGCCGTGCCGCGGAACGCGGCTCCGCTCCGTTGGCAAGGAGATCACCCCGCCGGGGGTGACCAGCGGGGTGCAGGGTGGGTAGGGTTCACGTGTTGCAAGCAGCGTGATGTCGGCTGGGTGAACCGACAGGGTCCAGACTTAAGGCGATTCGGTTGCTGACTGGTTAACGGCCGATCAATGCCCGTCGAATGCGCACAGCGCATGGACATCCATGCCAAGACCCTCCAGCTTCTTGCGGCCACCAAGATCAGGCAGGTCGACAACGAAGGCGCAACCGATGACTTCCGCCCCCAGCCGTTCGATCAGCTTGATGCCTGCCTCCGCCGTGCCGCCGGTGGCCAGAAGGTCGTCGACCAGAAGCACCCTTTCGCCCGGCAGCATCGCATCGTCATGCACCTCGACCACCGCCTCGCCATATTCCAGCGTGTAGGATTGCGAGATCGTCTGGCCGGGCAGTTTTCCCTTCTTCCGGATCGGCACGAATCCGGTCGACAATTGATGCGCCACCGCGCCACCAAGGATGAAGCCGCGCGCCTCAAGCCCCGCGACCTTGTCGATCCGCATCCCGGCAAAGGGAGCGAGCAGTTGGTCCACGCACATCCGAAAACCGCGCGGATCGGCGAACAGCGTTGTCACGTCGCGGAACAGGATCCCGTCATGCGGGAAGTCCACGATGGTGCGGATATAGTCCTTGACAGTCTTTCGTCTGGTCATGATCTGGTCCGGAGGGTTCAGTTTTCGGGCGGGTAAAGCCATTTCAGCATGGGCCGCGTCCTGGCCCTTCAGCACTTTGGTCGCGTTCGAGTTTTGCGACAGGATCGACACGCCTTCGTACCAGGGATTGTCGATGTCATAGATCGGCCCCAGCGTCTGGGTCACCTCTTCCAGCATGACCGAGGTCAGGTCGACCGGCAGGATCGAGGTCGAGATCAGCACCGACGCCGCGGTGATCTCGTCATCCTTGTTCCACCAGACCGACATGTAGCCCACGCCCATGACGCCTTTCGCCGAAAACCCCGGGATATCGCGCATCGTCTCGCCCTCGCGCCGGGCGACGGGAGTGACGCGGATATCCGCGCCCTGACCCTCGACGCGGCGCAGGGTCACACCGGCGCCGGTATCGTTGATGGCACGAAGCGCATGGTCGATCGCCTGGGAAAGCTCTTCGCGAAACGCATCGGGCACGGGATCGTGACCCTTCACCAGCGACAGGGTGACGACGGGCTGCGGCCAGCGCACGATCGGCCCAAGGCATTTGCCGCCCGGCGGCGCGCCGCAGCTGGCCAGCCGGAAGAAATCCTCATCTGCAAGTGGGCCGACAGAGGCGATCGCATCGGAGGGCGCGGCCTTTTCGGCAAGGGCCGGACCGCCAAGCCCCAGCAGGATCAGAACGCAGCGGATCACGAGGCATGTCTCGCCGTGCGCCGCCGGACAGCGGCGGCTGGCACCCTTTGCCCGCGTTGATCCGCGCCACCGCCCTTGCGCTGCATGAAAGTCCCCGCCTTTTCCCTGGCAAAGAATAGGCAGGACCGGCGGCGGGGGAAAGCCCGGATTTCTGCCGGTGCGGGCATGCTCAGACCCGGTGATAGGGCCCGCCTGCGAGGATCGTCGCGGCGCGGTAAAGCTGTTCGGCGATCATCACCCGCACCAGCATGTGCGGCCAGACCATGGGGCCGAAACTGAGCGCCAGGTCCGCGCTGGCACGGAGTGGCGGCGCAAGGCCATCGGCGCCACCGATCAGGATGGCGCAATCCTGTCGGCCCGCGTCGCGCCACCGGCTGAGCTGACCGGCGAGATCGGGGCTGGTGAGGGTCTTGCCGCGTTCATCGAGGACGACGAGGATCGCACCGGCCGGGATGGCGCGAGCCAGAAGCTCTGCTTCCGCCGCCATGCCGCCGCCCTTGCGGTCCTCGACCTCGTGCTCGGTCAGCGGGCCAAGGCCGAGCGGTCGCCCCGTCCGGTCAAAGCGGCGGGCGTAATCGTCCACCAGTGCCCGCTCTGGCCCGGCGCGCAACCGTCCGACGGCGCAAAGGTGCAGCCGCATCAGGCCTTTGCGGCCTGCGTGGCACCCGCCGGAAGCCACATCTTTTCAAGCTGATAGAACTCCCGCACTTCGGGGCGGAACACATGCACGATGACGTCGGAGGCGTCGATCAGAACCCAGTCGCCAGCCTCTTTCCCCTCCATCCGGGCAGAGATGCGGAAGCTTTGCTTCAGCCGGTCAGCCAGCTTTTCCGCGATCGAGGCCACCTGACGGGACGAGCGGCCGGAACAGATGACCATGTAATCGGCCACATCCGACCGGCCGCGCAGATCAATCTGCACGACGTCTTCGGCCTTGTCATCCTCGACAGATGCCAGAACGGCGGCCAGTACCTCTTCCGATGTATAGCTTTCCGGGCCGGTCATGCGATCCGCCCGGGGGCCGACCGGCAGGCCGGTCGCAGGGTCTGAATGGGACAGGACATTGTCCTCCGTGGCAATGCGCGCGGGATCGGCCCCCGCGCCGGGCAGCATGCCCAAGGCTACCACCGCAAGGGGCAATCTCAACGGGCCTGGCCAAGGGTCGGGCGGATAGCGGCTATCCCTCGCCAGTGCAAGGCCGAAGTTCGGTCGGCCCGTCGCGGGCCGGATGACCGTCTCCGAACGGACCTGCGCCAGTGCGCTTTCCCGCCTCGGGGTGCCCTCCGCTCTCATCCGGCACCCGCGCAGGGCTGGATCGTGGCCATTCCTTCGCGGCCGAGCAGATCCGACAATCTGCCGTCCCGGATCAGCGGCAGGAAGGGGGCATCGGGGGCAAGCCGGATGAAAACCGAACCACGGGCATCCGCCGCAGGCCCGCCGCCCTTGGCGCAACCGCCGATCGCAAGACCGAGGCTGCCCCTGGCATCGCCCTCGGCCTTCCAGCGGGCGATCCGGGCCTGAAGTTCCGCATGCGGGCGGCATCCGTCTCGGTCAGTTCGTAGATCACCGCCTCCGCACCTTCTGCCGCGGTGGCGCCCGGTATCGCGGGGCGATCCATCAGCGCGTAACTGCCGCTGATGGTTTTATCACCGCGTGTTGCGGCCAGTTCCAGCCGTGCCGATCCCGGGGTCACCGCAAGCCCCGGCGGCAGGATGATGGACACCGCGATATCGCCCGGGTCCGCGCTCAACGGATCAAGCGCCGCGAGCCGCGTGACCGTCGACGGTACCAGCGAGGCGCAGGCCGGAAGGACCAACGCAAGAAGCAGTGCAGATCTCATATCGAATCTCCTTTGACAGATAAATTTTATTGTATTACATTAAATTTTATCCGCAGAAAGAGGAAATCATGTCTGACCTTTCCCGTATCGAGCGACTGTCGAACCTGACCTATTGGGCTACCGTCGTCTTGACCTATGTGCTGCCGCTTCTGGTATTCGTCACCGTGCTTCGGGGGTGGTTGCGGCCCGAGACGATCCTGCAGGCCTATCCGCAGATTGCCCCGCAAACAGAGGTCAGCGCCCTGCAGGCGTCGCTGGCGGCCATCGTGGCGCTGGTTGCGGTCCTCCCGCTCATCGGGGCGTTCCTCGCCATGACCAGCCTCTTCAGCCGGTACCGCAGGGGCGAGATTCTGTCGGACGGATGCGCGGAGGATATCCTGCGCATCGGTCGTGCGATGCTGTTTCTGGCAGCGGCCACACTTCTGGTGCCAACGATCCAGTTGCTGATCCTCAGCTGGTCAAGCCCGCCGGGCCACCGCATCCTGCAACTGGGGATCGACAGCGGGACGCTTGGGTTTCTGATGTCGGCGGGCCTGCTGTTTCTGATCGGCTGGGTGATGCGGGAGGCCGCGCGGATCAAGGCCGAAAACGAAGGATTCGTCTGATGGAGATCGTGGTCCGTCTGGATGTGATGCTGGCGCGGCGCAAGATGCGGTCGCGCGAGCTTGCCGAACGGATAGGGATCACCGAGCAGAATCTGAGTCTGCTGAAATCCGGCAAGGTGAAGGGCATCCGGTTCGAGACGCTGGCCGCCATCTGTCAGGCACTGGACTGTCAGCCGGGCGATCTGCTGGAGGCGGTGATGCCCCAGGGCGACGGGATCACTGCACGGTGAAGGCCACTTCGTTGCGGCGCATCCAGGGCAGCGTCATCGGGCCGTCGTAAAAGTAGAAATGCGGGCCTGTGGTGATCGTCAGTCCCTGTGCCGTGGTCCAGGCACGCAGCTCATCGGCCCTCGCCTGCAGCGTTTCGGTGCCGCGCAGGCCAGAGAACCGCAGTGCGGTCTGCCGCTCCGGCCCGACCGTGACAAAGCGGATGCGGTCATCCCCGGGCTGCGGCAGCGTTGCGGCGTCAGAGCCTCCGGGCATCATGAAACGCACGGTCCAGGTGCCTTCTGCCACGGCCGACTGGGCAACCGGGACTGTCATTGCGATGCTTTCGCCCTTTGCATTGCCGCCGAAAATATAGCCCGCGAGCATCCGGAACCCGGTGTTGATCGCGGCCTCGCGGCTGCCCGCAACCGTCACCTCGGCCACCAGATGCGCGCCGTACCGGCGAAGCTCCATCGCCCCCTCTGCCGCCTCGACGCTGTAGGGCGGCGTTTCATATCCCTTGTGCGTCTCCGCCGAAACCGCCGCCGCCATCAGGCCTCCCGCCACCGCAAATGCCAGAACCCGCATCGCCGTCTCCATCTGCTGCTGACGCGAAGATAGCGCGTTGCCCGGCCAAGGCGAGTGCGGCTTGACCGGCCGCATCGGGACTTCTACTCTGGCGGACAGAAGGATGGAGGGGTGACCGGTGATCTTGCGCGCCAACCACCATATGACGACCGGACCTGTCCTTGCCCTGCATGGTGTAGTGCAGGGCTGATCGGGAACCGGTTCTGTTTCTCTGATCTGCCCGAACGGCGGCCTGCCGCCTTTTCCGGATCAGTGAGATATCATGACCCTCATCAGCCTCAAAGACGCCGCCATCACGCTTGGCGCACCGCTTTTTTCCAATCTGAACCTGACGCTGCATCCCGGCAACCGGATGGGGATCGTCGCCCCCAACGGGCGGGGCAAGTCCACCTTCCTGCGGGCGCTTGCGGGGCAGGGAGACCTGACATCCGGCAGCCTGACCCGCCGCCGCGGGCTGATCACCGGATATCTGGAGCAGGACGTGCCGGATACGCTTGCCAGGCAGCCGCTCCGCCACGCAGTTCTTTCGGCGCTGTCACCCGAGGCGCGGGAAAGCGAAGGCTGGCGCGCCGATATCGCGCTGGACGATCTGTCGATCCCGGCAGAGCTGCATGACCGGCCGGTCGGCGCGCTCTCGGGCGGTTGGCAGCGGTTCGCGATGCTCGCGCGGGTCTGGGTGACGGAACCGGATGTGCTGCTGCTGGACGAGCCGACGAACGAGCTGGATCTGGCCCGGATCGGGCTGTTGCAACGCTGGATCCGGGCCCTGCCGCGCGAGACGGCGCTGATCGTGGCCAGCCATGACCGGGCGTTTCTGGACGATGTCTGCACCCATACGCTGTTCCTGCGGCCCGATCATTCGGCCGTCTTCGCGCTGCCCTACGGCCCGGCGCTGGTGGCGCTGGACGAGGCGGATGCGGCGCAGGACCGCCAGTATCAGAACGATCTGCGCGCGGCGCGGCAGCTTCGGCGTCAGGCGGCCAAGCTGAAGAACATCGGGATCAATTCGGGAAGCGATCTTCTGGTGATGAAGACCAAGCAGTTGAATGAACGCGCGGCCCGGCTGGAGGATGCAGCGCTGCCCGCGCATCAGCAACGCAGCGCCGGGGCGATCCGTCTTGGCAACAGCGGCAGCCATGCCAAGGCGTTGATCGCGGTGGAGGCCACGGCGGTCCTTGCGCCAGACGGAAGGCGGCTTTTCCGCGCGCCGCAGCTTTGGATCGGGCCGGGCGAGCGCGTTGTGCTTTTGGGCGCGAATGGCGTCGGCAAGTCGCGGTTTCTGGATCTGGTGATCGAGGGGCTGCGCGGTGCGCCCGGTCCGGTGCGGGCCGCGCCGTCGGTCGTGGCCGGGATCAGCGACCAGCGGCTGACCGCGCTGCCCGGCGAAGTGGCGCCCCATGCCCTTATCGCGGGCCGCTTCGACATCGGCGATCAACCGGCGCGGACACTGCTGGCCGGGGCAGGCATCGCCATCGCCTTGCAGGGCAAGCCGATCCGCCACCTTTCGGGCGGCCAGAAGGCGCGGCTGGCGATGTTGATGCTGCGGCTGGCGAAGCCGAACTTCTACCTTCTGGACGAGCCGACGAACCACCTCGACATCGAGGGCCAGGAGGCGCTGGAGACGGAGCTCGCATCCCATGGTGCGGCGGCGCTGATCGTGAGCCACGACCGCAGCTTCGTGCGGACGACGGGCACGCGGTTCTGGTGGATCAGGGCCGGTGCACTGACCGAGGTGGAAAGCCCCGAGCCGTTCTTTGCCGCGGCACTCGGCGGCGAACCGGCGCGCTGAGGCAAAGGCCAGCCAATGTGCTGGTCGGCAGGGCGTGGTCAGGCCAGCGCCACGAGGTGATTGTCCCAGGCCGTCGTGCCGCGCATCAGAGGTTGCAGCGTCGTGTCATCGCAGCGCCAGGTCGCACCCAGCCCGTCCGTGAGCAGAAAGTCCGCGCCACGCGGGGCGACGCCCGACAGATCGGCGCGGTGGTGCGTGGCAAGGTGCGCGCCACCCAGCCCGAAGATCGCCACCGCCCCGCCTCTCGACGAGGTGATCGCCACCTGCGCGCCGGTGGCCGCGATCGACCCGGCATAGCCTTGCATCGCGAACGCCTCCTCGACCGGCATCTCGGCGAGGCGCGGGGCGCTGCCGGGCCGCCAGAAACCAAGGAGCGGCACGGGTTCGGACGGGTCGCCCTCCCATTGCATGGCAAAGGCCACCTCATCGCCCGCCAGTGCAAGATGGCGGATCGAGTTCGGGCGCAGTTCTCCGGGCAGTTCCATCTGGTCGAGCGGCGCGCCCTCCGCCGACAGAAGGGTCAGGTTCGGCCGCATCGTCGGAAGGTTCAGCTTGGTGCGGTCGGCCGGATCGGTGGCGATACCGCCATTGGCGACCAGGATCCGGCCATCGGCAAGGCGCTTCAGGTCATGCGGCCCGATCCCGCCCGAAGGCCAGTCGCCGATCCTGCGATATCCCGGAACCTCCCAAAGCCCGACGCGGCCATCCGAGGTTTCGCCGATGACTTCGGATGTCATCAACAAGGATCCATCGGCGGAAAAGGCGCCATGGCCGTTGAACTGCATCCCCTCCGGCGGGGTCAGCCGGTGCAGGAGCCTGCCCCCGACGCAATCGATCACCAGCGCGTAGGCGCCGGGGCGGCGGGCGAAGGCCACCGCTTCGGGCCGCACGGGATGGGCGGCAGCGGCATGGCCACGCGCCGGCAGAGGCAGGTGAAAAGGCTTTCACCCGCAGCCGAAAGACCATGCAGGCTGAAGGTTTCCCCGCTTGCACCGGCCGCAAGATAGGCGGGGCTGCCCGCATCGGCCCAGGAAAGGCGGGGCAGCGCAGCGGCGGTCAGCCCCGCGAGAAAGGCGCGCCGGCTGGTCATCTCAATCCCCGTCCTGTGCGTTGAAGCCAAGCGTCACGCCAAGGGCCGGACCGATTTCGGCGATGGCGGCCTCGCGCGTAGGGCCATGCGTGACAAGCTTGGCGATCATCGGGTCGTAATAGAGCGATATCTCGCCGCCCTCATAGACGCCGGTATCGTTGCGCACCGTCAGATCGCCGCGCGTGCCTTCGGCGGGCGGCTGATAGCGCACCAGGCGCCCGATCGAGGGCAGGAAATTGCGCAAGGGGTCCTCGGCATAGACACGGGACTCGATGGCCCAGCCCTTGATCGAGAGGTCGCTCTGCTTGAAGGGCAGGGGCTCGCCCGCCGCAACGCAGATCATCTGCTCCACGAGGTCGAGGCCGGTGATCAGCTCCGTTACGGGGTGCTCGACCTGAAGGCGCGTGTTCATTTCGAGGAAATAGAAATTGCGGTTCTGATCGACGATGAACTCGACCGTCCCGGCGCTTTCGTAATTGACGGCTTTGGCAAGCGCGACGGCCTGCTCGCCCATGGCGGCGCGGGTCGCGGGATCGAGAAACGGGCTCGGCGCCTCCTCGATCACCTTCTGATTGCGCCGCTGGATCGAGCATTCGCGCTCGAACAGATGGACGATGTTCCCATGCTTGTCGCCGAGCACCTGGATCTCGATATGGCGCGGGTTCTCGATGAATTTCTCGATGAAGACGCGGTCGTCGCCGAAGGAGGACTTCGCCTCAGATTTGGAGGAGGTGAAGCCGTCCTTGACCTCCTCGGCCGAGCGGGCGATGCGCATGCCCTTGCCCCCGCCCCCGGCCGATGCCTTGATCATCACCGGATAGCCGATTTCCTCGGCGATATTGACGGCTTCGCCCGCATCGCCGATCACGCCGAGATAGCCCGGCACGGTGCTCACCTTCGCCTTGTTGGCGAACTTCTTCGACTCGATCTTGTCGCCCATCGCCCGTATGGCTTCAACATTGGGGCCTATAAAAGCGATACCGGCGGCGGCGAGCGCTTCGGCGAAGGCGGCGTTCTCCGACAGAAAGCCGTAACCGGGATGGATCGCCTCGGCGCCCGTCGCCTTGGCCGCCTCGATAATCCTGTCGATCACCAGATAGGACTCGGCGGCCGGCGCAGGCCCGATATGCACCGCCTCATCGGCCATCTCCTTATGCAGCGCATCGATATCGGCGTCCGAATAGACGGCGACCGTCTTGATGCCCATTTTGCGCGCGGTCTTGATGACGCGGCAGGCGATCTCGCCGCGATTGGCGATCAGGATTTTCTGGAACATGGACGGTCCTTCGGCAGGCGTGTCGTTTATCGGCTTATTCTTTATCCATTTCTACCCTTGAGCGAGGCCCGTCCGCAATCCTGTGAATGCATGAGACCTGGAAGCGCGCTCTTTCCGCAAAATCAGCTTCCGTTCAGACCTCATCGGAACAATGATGCCAGGGAACGAGACAGGCGCGGCCGGAGAATATGGCGAAGGGGGAGGCGGCGGTCATGAATGCGGAAGTCACCAGTATTGCCGATGAGGGCTACCGGGAACCCGCCAGGACCGTCGATTTGCGGCTGATCCAGGGCAATATCGTCAATGTTCCATCGCCGGCCTATGTGCTCGGCATTTTCGACCAGGTGAACCCGACGGGCGCGGCGCGCGCGGTCGATGAAGCGCTCGGCGGCGCGCTCAACACGCTGATCGAGGGCCGGATGTTCGGCGGTAATCTCGGTGAGATTTCGATCCTGCCGACACCACGGCAGCGTTCCTTGACCGACATGGTGGTGTTCGCCGGGCTCGGGCCGATCGGCTCCTTCAAGGTCGAGTTCCTCGAAAGCGTGTTCGAGAAGCTGATATGCGTGCTGATCACGGCGAAGCTGACCTCCTTCGCGACAGTGCCGATCAGCCTCAATGTCGGCAGCGATCCGCTCGATTTCGTCAAGCACGCCTCGCGCGGCATGCTGCGCGGCCTCGACCGCATGGACCGCGATCACGATTTCCAGCGCATCGACGTTGTCGAGTTCGAGACGCAGCGCTATCAGGAGATTTCGCGCGCGATCTACTCGCTGCACAAGAGCGGCTATTTCGACCCGATCCGCATCGTCATCCGCGAGGCCAAGGTGGCAAGCGATACGCCGGGGGCAATCGCGGGTGTGGCCCGTACATGGGAGCCCGATCCGGTTTATCTGACCGTCTCTCGGAGCAAAGACAGCGAATATCAGGGCCATAGGCTCCATTACGATTTCCTCAATAACCGCCCGCGCGCGACCATCGCGAAACGGGAGAAGCAGTTCGCCGATAGCGACATCGAGCGGCTCAATGCGATCATCGCCGAGCTGTCGCGCTGCGCGGCGATCTCCGACAGCGCCGGCGATCAGCTCTCGGCCCTGATGCTCGATGACGGCATCCGCTCCGATCTCGGCGACTGCTTCGCCGATGGCGAGGACGGTTATCTCATCATCCGGCACGACCGGGAGACCTCGCGCGTGCCTTGGGAGATCGCCAGGGTGAACGATTGCATGCTCGCGCTGGAACGCGGCATCAGCCGGCTCTATCTGGCCGACAAGCAGCCGATGATCGTCAGTCAGCGCAAGAAGAACGAGGCGCGCAAGATCAAGGTGCTGCTGATCGGCGACCCGACCGGCGATTTGCGCGGCGCGCGTAACGAGATCGAAGTGCTGGAGAGGGTCTTGAGTCTCAACAATGCGTTGGCCGTCGAGGCGCTGTTCGGCGCGCAGGCGACCCGAGAAGCCATCTTCGAGAAGCTGAAATCGGGCGATTTCGACATCGTGCACTATGCCGGCCACGCCTTCTTCGACAAGGATGCACCGGGCCAGAGCGGTCTCGTCTGCGCGGGACGCGAGATTTTGCGCGGCGAGGACGTCTATGGCAGCGCCGGTCTGCCGTGGCTGATCTTCTGCAATGCCTGCGAGAGCGGCATGATGGCGTCCGACCTGCGCGCCTGCCGCCGGGGCCACGGGGCAGCCTCCTTGATCTTCTGCGGATGTGGCAGTTGTGGCCG
>JAAURK010000098.1 GCA_012032275.1 Tabrizicola sp. | reverse complement strand
AGTGGGCGCGTGGACGGGCCTTTCATTTGGTGCCGGCGTTCGCCACATCGGCTCGACTTCGGACTACGGCATGCTGGTGACCGGCAATCTCGGCGAGGTCGTGACACCGTCTTTCACGTTGTTTGATGCCATGGTCGCCTACGAGACCAAGGACTGGCGCTGGCAGCTGACCGGAACCAACCTCGAGGATGAATATCACGTGGTTACTTGCACGACCCGCGGGGACTGTGGCGTCGGGCAGGGGCGCACGATCATCACCAGCTTCACGCACAAGTTCTGATCGGAAATCGGCCGGATCGAGCGGGCGGACGCTCAACTCCGGTCTCGGACAGCGGGGAAGACATTGCCGACCGGAGCAGTTGAGGTACTCGCAGGCGCGATATTGTTGACCGGTGGCATTGCGCTGCTGAGTGCGAGTTGGCGCAAGCGACACGGCTTCAAGGCCCATCTTCTGCTCGGCGGCTGGCTGCTGATCATTGCAGGATTCGTTCTGTTCGGCAGGGCTTGGGGTGCCGAAGTCGGCACGTTCTACGGGGCGCTACTTTTTGCGCTCATCGGCTACTGCGTCGTGGTCGCGGGCATCGATCGGGTCGATGGTGAGTAGCGGCAGCCTGGTCAGATCGGTGCGGCGGGCACGCTCACCCGCGGTTTCGGCTGCGGCACTTGCTCCGACGGGTCGGGTTCGTCGTCGTCACCCGCGCCGGCTCGCCACTCTTCGCCTTCGTCACCGTCGTCCGCATCTTCATCCTCGTCGTCGAAATACTCGTCGCCCACATCTTCCCCGACCCTGATCAGCACCGGCAGCTTCGGTTGTACAAGGTGCGCGCCGTGCCGGTTCCGTGCTTGCAGCCCTGCGGCCCATTGACTTGAGAGCCTGCTGGAGTAGGTCGTGCGAGTGATGGTGATCGTAATAAGCTGGTGTGTGCCAATCGGCACTGGAATGGGTATGACACATGTCTCCGCACATCTCTGCCTCCGTAACTGTGCCAGCAAAGTGGGAATCCTAGGTGGTAGGAAGAAAGTGATCGATGTCCCTTTGTCATAGTCACAGCAGCAAGGCAGGTCGCACGCACGCCTCTGTTGTTCTCGAATATGATGGCGCCAGTATGAACGTCGCCACATGGCTCTCCACAGGGTGGACGACCTTCAGACTCGTCCTAGAAGATCTGAGATCCTGAGCCGGGGGCATGTGGGAAGGTGAAATCGACGTATGTTACCATTACACTGAATTACACCGAAAGCGTCTTGGTCGGTACCAGCACTACAGACGCATTAAGCAAGGTGGTTGGCAATATGGGTTGAAGAGATCGACGAATGTTTCCAATAATTACATTGAAAACGCGTGGGTCACAACTAGCACAACAGACACGCCAAGCAGGGTGGTTGCAGATGGCATGTCGGGCGCACGGCACCGGTCGAACGCGGAACTGGTGGCGCAGGGCGTGGCCAACATCGGATCGGCGATGTTCGGCGGGTTCTGCGTGACCGGAACGATCGCGCGCACCGCGACCAATGTACGCGCGGGCAGCCACGGGCCGGTATCAGGCATGCTGCATGCGCTGTTTCTGCTGCTTTTCCTGCTGATCGCGGCGCCGCTTGCCTCGTATGTGCCGCTGGCCGCACTGGCGGGCGTTCTGGCCGTTGTCGCCTGGGGCATGGCCGAGAAGGAGGAGATGTGGGCTCTCATCCGGTCGTCGCGGGGAGATGCGATGGTGGTGCTGGTGACCTTCCTTCTGGTCGTGTTCCGCGATCTGATCGAGGGCATCGTGGTGGGCTTTGCGCTGGGCGGCCTCGTCTTCATCAAGCGGATCTCGGGCGCGCCGAAGTTCGGCACGCGGCGGTCGAGGGGCAGTATGACGCCTCGGTGATCGCGCGTCAGGACCGGGTGGTCTATCACCTTCATGGCCCTTATTTCTTTGGCGCTGCGGCGCAGTTGGGCGGCGTTCTGGACCGCATCGCCGATACGCCCGCGGCCTATGTGATCGATCTTTCGGACGTGCCGATGGTGGACAGTTCCGGCGCAAGAAGCTTTGACCGGCTGGGCCGCAAACTGCACCGGCGCGGCGGGCAGCTTTATCTGATCGGGGTGCGGCCCGACGTGCGGCGCGATCTGCAGGCGCAGGGTCTGGGCGAGCCCTGGTGCGGTACCTGCCCGATCTTGCCGCGGTGGATGCAGCCCTTTCCACGGCGGGCTGAAACAGCCCGATTCGCGGCAGTCCCGGCGATTTTCCTGCAGAAGGGCGAAAACCGGGCTTTCGCAGCCCCGCCCGGCCAGACGCGCCACATTCACGCCGCTGTGAAGATGCAGGGCATTGAAATCTATCGCCGAATTTGGCGCTGATTTTCACGGATTGACAGGATTGACGGCGCTCCTGTTAAGAAATTTACAAAAAAATATAGTGAAAAAAATGACTTACGTAAAAATTGACTCGATGTTACGATATGCCTCGGGGGAAGACGCAGCTCCGGTGCCGGTTTGTGGCTCCGGGCTGTGATCAGAGAAAGGCGCGTCCGGGGTCCAGTCGCGCTGAGGAGGGTAAAATGACCAGTCAGCCCAGCGATATCAAACGCCATCCGCCATCCGCCGCTTTCGTGGCCAATGCCCATGTGACGGCGGAAGGCTATGCCACGATGTATGCCGCTTCGGTCGCCGATCCGGATGCCTTCTGGGGCGAACACGGGCGCCGCGTGGACTGGATCAAGCCTTATTCCAGGGTCAAGAATACCAGTTTTGCCCTGGGAGCGGTATCGATCCGGTGGTTCGAGGATGGCACGCTGAATGTCAGTGCGAACTGCATCGACCGCCATCTTCCCGCCCGCGCCAACCAGACCGCGATCATCTGGGAACCGGATGACCCGAAGACACCGGCGCTGCACATCACCTATGCCGAACTGCTGGATCGGACCTGCCGGATGGCCAATGTGCTGAAGGCGCATGGCGTCGGCAAGGGTGACCGCGTGGTCCTTTACATGCCGATGATCCCCGAAGCCGCCTATGCAATGCTGGCCTGCGCCCGGATCGGGGCCATCCACTCGGTGGTCTTCGGAGGCTTTTCACCCGATGCGCTGGCCAACCGGATCAACGATTCCGCGGCCAAAGTGGTGATCACCGCCGATTACGGCCCACGCGGCGGCCGCAAGACGGCGCTGAAATCGAACGCCGACAAGGCGCTTTTCGACTGTTCGGACCGGGTCAAATGCCTTGTCGTCAAGCATACCGGCGACCAGACCACCTGGATCGAGGGCCGCGACATCGATGTGAAGGCCGAGATGGACGCCGCCTCGCCGGTCTGCCCGGCCGAAGAGATGGGGGCGGAGGATCCGCTGTTCATCCTCTATACCTCGGGGTCCACGGGGCGGCCGAAAGGGGTTGTGCACAGCTCTGGCGGCTACATCGTCTATGCCTCGATGACGCATCAGATGACCTTCGACTATCACGAGGGCGATATCTTCTGGTGCACGGCGGATGTGGGCTGGGTGACGGGGCACAGTTATATCGTCTATGGCCCGCTGGCCAATGGTGCGACGACGGTGATGTTCGAGGGCGTTCCGACCTACCCCGATGCCGGGCGGTTCTGGGAGGTCTGCGCCAAGCACGGGGTGACCCAGTTTTACACCGCACCGACCGCGATCCGCAGCCTGATGGGGCTTGGGCCGGAATGGGTGGAAAAGCACGACCTGTCGAGCCTCAAGCTGCTTGGCACGGTGGGCGAGCCGATCAATCCCGAGGCCTGGAACTGGTACGATACCCATGTCGGCAAAGGCAAATGCCCCATCGTGGACACGTTCTGGCAGACCGAGACCGGCGGGCATATCATCACGCCGCTGCCCGGGGCGATCGCGGCCAAGCCGGGGTCGGCGACGCAGCCGTTCTTCGGCGTGAAGCCCGTGGTGCTCGACCCTGCCACCGCCCGGATCCAGACCGAGACGGCGACGGAGGGCGTGCTTTGCATCACCGACAGCTGGCCGGGCCAGATGCGTACCCTCTGGGGCGATCACGCACGGTTTGAAGAGGCCTATTTCAGCCAGTATCCGGGCTATTACTTCACCGGTGACGGCTGCCGGCGCGATGCGGATGGCGATTACTGGATCACCGGCCGGGTGGATGACGTGATCAACGTCTCGGGTCACCGGATGGGCACGGCAGAGGTCGAGAGTGCGCTTGTCGCGCATGAGGCGGTGGCCGAGGCGGCGGTGGTGGGCTACCCGCATGACATCAAGGGGCAGGGCATCTATGCCTATGTCACGCTGATGCGGGAGGTGGAACCGACCGAGGCGCTGCGCAAGGAACTGGAAGCCTGGGTCCGCACCGAGATCGGCCCGATCGCAAAACCGGATCTGATCCAATGGGCGCCCGGTCTGCCGAAAACCCGGTCAGGCAAGATCATGCGCCGCATCCTGCGCAAGATTGCCGAGAATGACTACGGCAGCCTTGGCGACACATCGACGCTCGCCGATCCCGCTGTGGTGGACGAGCTTATCGCCAACCGGATGAACAGGGATTGAGCCGGATGGAGGAAAGCCGCAGCACGCCCGCCGTGATGATCCTTCTTGGCCCGCCGGGGGCCGGAAAGGGAACCCAGGCGCGGATGCTGGAGCAGGACTTCGGGCTGATCCAGCTTTCGACCGGCGATCTGCTGCGGGCGGCGGTGGCTGCCGGGACAGATGCCGGTCTTGCCGCGAAATCGGTGATGGAGGCGGGTCGGCTGGTGTCGGACGAGATCGTGCTCGCCATCCTGAAGGACCGGATGGAAGCGCCGGACGTGGCGCGCGGCGTCATCCTCGACGGCTTTCCCCGCACACGGAAGCAGGCCGCGGCGCTCGACCGGCTGCTGCAGGCCAATGGTCAGAGCGTGACCGCCGCGATCAGCCTGGAGGTCGAGGACGAGGCGATGGTCGCTCGTGTCGCGGGCCGTTTCACCTGCGCGCCTGCGGCGAAGGATACCACGACGAATTCAAACCACCGGCGGCGGCCGGGGTTTGCGACAAATGCGGCGGCACGGAGTTCAGGCGCCGGGCCGACGACAACGCCGTGACGGTGCGCGAAAGGCTGAAGGCCTATCACGCGGAAACGGCACCGCTGATCGACCACTACGAGGGCTGCGGGGTGCTGCGGCGGATCGAGGCGATGGGATCCATCGACGACATCCGCGGCAGTCTCGCCGCCATCGTGGGGGCCGTGTCAGTTTGACGGGAGGGCCCCGCATCCCCGGTCAAGGGGGCGCGGGACAGGGAAACAACAACGGGAGTAGCACTCATGGCGGACAAATCATCGTCCAACGCCTATTGGGCAGCGAACATCAGGCTCATCACCCTCTGTCTGGTGATCTGGTTCGTCTGTTCGTTCGGGCTTGGCATCTTACTTCGGCCGGCGCTGGAAGGCATCAGGGTCGGCGGCGCGGATCTCGGGTTCTGGATGGCCCAGAACGGATCGATCTACGTGTTTCTGGTGCTGATCTTCTTCTACGCCTGGCGCATGAACAAGATCGACGCTGAACACGGCGTGGAAGAGTAGGGGGAAAGGGACAGATGGATCAGTTTACTCTCAACCTGATCGTGGTGGGGCTGACCTTCGCCCTCTACATCGGGATCGCGATCTGGGCCCGTGCGGGCTCGACCGCGGAATTCTATGCCGCAGGCCAGGGTGTTCCGCCGATCATGAACGGCATGGCCACCGGCGCGGACTGGATGTCCGCCGCCTCGTTCATCTCGATGGCCGGGATCATCGCGCTTGCCCCGGCGGGCGGGTACGAACAGTCGGCCTTCCTGATGGGCTGGACCGGCGGCTATGTGCTTCTGGCGCTGCTGCTTGCCCCCTATCTGCGCAAGTTCGGCAAGTTCACCGTGCCGGAATTCATCGGCGACCGGTTCTATTCCGGCGGTGCGCGCCTTGTTGCGGTGATCTGCCTGATCATCATCTCGGTCACCTATGTGATCGGGCAGATGCGTGGCGTCGGCGTGACCTTCTCGCGCTTCCTGACATCCGAGAACTTCACCGTCACCACCGACACCGGGCTTTACATCGGTGGCGCGCTGGTCTTCATCTACGCCGTTCTGGGCGGGATGAAGGGCATCACCTATACCCAGGTGGCGCAGTATGTCGTGCTGATCATCGCCTATACGGTTCCGGCGATCTTCATCTCGCTGTCCTTGACCGGCAGCTTCCTGCCGCAGCTTGGTCTGATCGGAGGCTATGCACCGACGGGTGGCGAAATCTCGATGCTGGCCAAGCTGGACAGCGTGGTGACAGAACTTGGCTTCAAGGCCTACACCTCGGACAGCGCGAACATGTTCAACATGTTCCTCTTCACCATGTCGCTGATGATCGGCACCGCGGGTCTGCCGCATGTCATCATCCGCTTCTTCACGGTGCCCAAGGTGTCGGACGCCCGGTTGTCCGCGGGCTGGGCGCTGGTCTTCATCGCGCTTCTCTACACGGTCGCTCCGGCCGTCGGCTCGATGGCACGCCTCAACCTCTCCACAACCTTCTGGCCCGGCGCGGTGACTGGAACGGCCCTGTCGGCCCCGGCACTCTCGATCGCCGAGATCGACAGCAACCCGGACCTTGGCTGGATCCGCACCTGGGAGAAGACCAAGCTTCTGGAGATGTCCGACAAGAACGGCGACGGCCTGATCCAGTACTTCAGCGAACCCAAGGTCGTTGCAGATGCGGGCAAGGCACTGGCCGCAGCGAACAAGGCCCTGGCCGAGGCCGCTGCCGATGCCGACAAGGCACCGCTGGAAGCGGCGGTTGTCGCAGCGCAGACCGCCTTCGACGCATCGCTGACAGAGGGCAAGCTCGGTGACAAGACGCTGGCCGAGCTTGGCTTCAAGGGCAACGAGCTGACCAAGGTCGACAACGACATCATGGTTCTTGCGAACCCTGAGATCGCGGCTCTGCCGGGGTGGGTCATCGCTCTCGTGGCGGCTGGTGCGCTGGCCGCCGCGCTGTCGACGGCGGCTGGTCTTCTGCTCGCCATCTCGTCGGCAATCAGCCACGACCTGATCAAGGGCTCGATCAATCCGAACATCTCGGAAAAGGCAGAGCTGATGTGGGCCCGGATCGCGATGACCGGCGCCATCATCGTGGCGACCTACCTTGGCCTCAACCCGCCCGGCTTTGCCGCGCAGGTGGTGGCCCTTGCCTTCGGTCTGGCTGCGGCCACGATCTTCCCGACGCTGATGATGGGGATCTTCTCGACCCGCATCAACAAGGAAGGCGCGATCCTCGGCATGATCGCGGGTCTTGTCTTCACGTCGGTCTACATCTTCCTCTACCTCGGCTGGTTCTTCGTGCCGGGGACGAACGTGTACGAAAACGTGCCGGCGAACCACTTCTTCGGGATCTCGCCCCTGTCGATCGGCACGATCGGCGCGGTGGTCAACTTCGCCGTCGCCTTCGTGGTATCGATGGCGACGAAGGCCCCGCCGCAGCATGTGGTGGAACTGGTCGAATCGATCCGCGTGCCGCGTGGCGCGGGTGCGGCCCAGTCGCACTGAGCAAGCCTTGCGCCCCCGGGGGTCACCCCGGGGGCCAGTTTCGTCGATGCAGGACCAGTCGGATGGATCACGACATTCAGACGATCAAGGATTTCCTGGAAACCGTCTCTCCCTACATGAGCCTGCCGCAGGACGAACTGGCACGGGTGGCCGGTTCCTTCCGCCGCAGGACGGCCGCCGCTGGATCGGTGATCTATGAGGCAGGCACTCCCTTGGACGGGCTTTTCATTGTCGAGCGCGGCTCGGTCGAGGTTCTGGAACCGTCGGGCAGCCTTGTCTCTCTGCTCGGGCCGCGCAACAGCTTTGGCGAGCGTGGCCTTCTGCGCGACGGGCTGGCGGCGACGACCGCCCGCGCCGTCGAGGAGAGCAGCCTCCTTCTGCTTCCGGCGGATCTCTTCCGCGAGCTTGCGGCAACGGTTCCGGCCTTTGACCGGTTTTTCCAGCGCGGGCGCCGGGCCGAACCCCGCGAAGCCGGGATCGAAACGCGGAAGGTCGGTGAGCTGATGACGCGCGCGCTCATCACCATCGGCCCCGCCGACAGCATCCGCATGGCGGCAGAGCGGATGCGCGACAGCCGCGTCTCGAGCCTCGGTGTCATCGATGGCGCGCGCTTTGTCGGCATCGTCACCAACCGCGATCTGGCGACGAGGGCACTGGCGGCAGGGATGGATCCCGCCGCCCCGGTCTCTGCCGTGATGACACCCGATCCGGTCGCTCTCGCCCCCGATGCGCTGGGCACGGACATTCTTCACCTGATGCTGGAACATCGCATCGGGCACCTGCCCGTCGTCGACGGCGGCCAGCTTGTCGGCATCATCACGCAGACCGATCTCACGCGGTTTCAGGCGGTCTCCTCGGCGCTACTTGTCCGCGATGCGTCGCGGTCTGGCACGGTCGCGGAACTTGCCGCGGTGACGGCGCGGATCCCCGATCTGCTGATGCAGCTTGTCGGCAGCAGCGCGCGCCACGAGGTGGTGACCCGCCTTGTCACCGACATTGCCGATGCCGTGACCCGCCGTCTCTTGGCGATGGCGGAGGCCGATCTTGGCCCGCCGCCGGTGCCCTATCTCTGGCTCGCTTGTGGCAGTCAGGGCCGGCGCGAGCAGACCGGGGTCAGCGATCAGGACAATTGCCTGATCCTCGACGATGCGGTGAGCGACGCGGACATGGCCTATTTCCAGGCGCTGGCCAGGTTCACCTCGGACGGCCTCGATGCCTGCGGTTATGTCTATTGCCCGGCAAGATGATGGCCACGAACCCCGACTGGTGCCAGCCCCTGCATGTGTGGCGCGCCTATTTCCGGAAATGGGTGGCGGTGCCCGATCCGATGGCGCAGATGCTGGCCAGCGTGATGTTCGACCTTCGCCCGATTGGCGGCGCGGCCCGCCTTTTCGAACGTCTTCAGGACGAAACGCTTGATATGGCCGCAAGAAACTCGATCTTCGTGGCCCATATGATCGGCAACAGCCTCAGTCACTCTCCACCGCTGGGGCTTTTGCGCGGCTTTGCGACGATCCGGTCGGGCGAACACAAGAACCAGATCGATCTCAAGCACAATGGCGTCGTGCCGGTCGTCGATCTTGGCCGGGTCTACGCCTTGATCGGCAGGCTGCAATCCGTGAACACCCGCGCCAGGGTCGAGGCGGCGGGGGCTGCCGGAGTGATCTCGGCCTCCGGTGCCCGCGATCTGATCGATGCCTATGATCTGATCGCGGAAACCAGGCTTGAACATCAGGCGTGGCTGGTGAAATCGGGCCGCACGCCCGACAATTTCGTCGCCCCCGCCGATCTTTCCGATTTCGACCGCTCTCATCTGCGCGATGCCTTCGTCGTCGTGCGCACCATGCAATCCGCCGTGGGTCAGGCCCGCGGCGCCAGACAGTAGGACGCCGGATGGCACTGGAACTTGTCGCCGCCATTATCGCCGCCATCACCCTCGGCCTCATCGCCTGGGCGCTCAGGCGGCACCTGGGAGAGCGGATGCCGAAATGGTCGGTGCCATTGGCGGCCGGTCTTGGCCTGATCGGCTTCACGGTCTGGAGCGAATATGACTGGTTCGGCCGCGTCTCGGGCAAATTGCCGCCGGGGATCGAGGTCGTCTGGCACGCCGATGAGGCCCAGCCCCTGCGGCCCTGGACCTATCTTGCCCCGATCACCACCCGCTTCACCGCCATTGATGCACGCCAGCCTGTCGTGCATCCGACGATCGCGAGCCTGCGGATCGTGCAGCTTTACAATTTCGCCCGATGGCGCCCGGTTGAAGATGCCATGATGGCGGTCGATTGCGCGGGCGACCGACGGGTGATGCTGGTCCAGGGCGCCGAGATCACGGCGGAAGGCCAGCTTGTCGGTGCCGAATGGCAATCGGTGACAGTGCCGGATGATCTGCAAAAGGCGGCGATGCCGGGGGGCAGCGGATGGCTGATCCGGCAAGAAAGCGCGTCCTCGTCGTCGAGGACGAGGACAACATCGCCATCGCGCTCGATTTCCTGATGGCGCGCGAAGGCTATGATCACGACCGGGTGGCAAATGGCGCCGAGGCTTTGCCCCGCATCCGTCATACCCATCCCGATCTTGTGCTGCTCGATGTGATGCTGCCTGAAATGTCGGGCTACGAAATCTGCCAGAGCATCCGCCTTGATCCCGATCTGGCCGGTGTGAAGGTGCTGATGATGACCGCGCGCGGTTCCGCGATCGAACGGCGGAAAGGGCTTGCGCTCGGTGCGGACGGGTTCATTTCCAAACCGTTCGAGTTGAAGGAACTGCGCGATGAATTGCGGCGGTTGTTGACCCCGGAGACATAGGATGCTGACGCGCCTTTCGCTTCGGTTGCGGATTCTGTTGTTCTTCGCCGCGCTCGCGCTCGGGGCACTGGCGGCGCTGGGGCTTGGCCTCTGGCTTGGCCATCTGCGCCTTGGCCAACCCGACAGCACCGATGCTTTCGTGCAGGCCGGGGTCATCGCGGGATTTGCCATCCTTGGTCTGGTGACGGGGGTCTGGTACCTTTTCGATCTCAACCTCGCCAAGCCGATTGAAGGCCTGGCCGCTGCCCTGCGCGCGCGGACCCATGCCGATGTCGGCGGCGGGCTGGAGACGGATGTCGCGCGCTATCTTGGCGATCTCGCGCCTGCCGCCTCTGCCGCCGCCGAGCATCTGGCCGAGACGCGCAATGCGCTGGCCGAGGCGGTTGCCCGCGAAACCGCCAGCCTCTCTGTCGAAAAGGAACGGCTGGAGGCATTGCTGGCCGATGTGCCGGTGGGGGTGCTACTGTGTTCCGGCGACCATCAGCTTGTCTTCTACAATGGCCCCGCGGCCGAGGTGCTGGCGGCCGATATCGTCATGGGGCTGGACCGGCCGCTGTTCGACTTTCTCGACGACGCGCCGGTGCGGCACGCCCATGATCGGCTGATCGCGACCGGCGATCCCGAAGCCGCCTCTGACCTGCTGTGCGCCACCCGGCAGGGAGCGCGCCTTCTGGCGGCGCGGATGCGGCTTGTGCCGCTGTCCGGGGCGGTTCCGGGTTATGTGCTGTCGTTCCACGATGTCACCGCCGAGACAGAAGATCGGGCGCGTCAGGAGGCGGCGGTGGAAGCCGCGCTGGACAGCCTGCGCAGATCAAGCGCCGGACTTGCGACCCTGGTCGAGGTTCTGCCCGATGCCGATCTGCCGGCCCCGGTCGCACGCGCCTTGCGGGACGAAACCCGGCGACTGACCTCTATCGTCACCGGGTTCAGCCGCCAGCGGGACGAGGCGGAGACCAACGCCTGGCCCCTGACCCAGACCCGCGCCTCCGACCTGGCCGATGGCCTTTCGGCGCAACTCTCCCAGACAGGGATGGCCCTTCGCTCCGAGGTGGCCGATCTTTTGCTGCGCTGCAACGGGTTCGACATGGTCGCCTTCCTCGCCGTCCTTGCGCGGCAGCTTGGCAAGCGGGGCTTCGGTGACGGATTGCAGCTTGCCATCGCCGAGGAGGAAAGCGGCGCGGCGATCCGGCTTCTGTGGCGGGGGCGCCGCTGCCGCTTGCCGATCTGGAACGCTGGCTTGACCTTCCGCTGGCGCCCGCCGGGGATCGCCCGCTTCGTGCCGTTCTCGCCGCGCATGCGACCGAGGTCTGGCCCGAGACCCTGCCGGATGGCATGCAGGCGCTTTGCCTGCCCATCCGCCATGCCCGCCGCGCGGTGCGCCGTGCCCAGCCGGTGAAACGGCCCGTCGTCTATGACTTCGAACTGTTGTTCACCGAACGGGCCGCCCGTCTCGCGGATGCCCGGCTGGACCGGCTGACCTATGTGGTTTTCGATACCGAGACGACCGGCCTGCTGCCACGGCAGGGCGACAGGATCGTGCAGATCGCCGGTGTGCGGATCGTGAACGGGCGGCGTGTGGCGGGCGAGGTGTTCGACACGCTCGTCAATCCCGGCCGCGCGATCCCGGCCGTCGCGACCGAGGTTCACGGCATCACCGATGCGATGGTGGCCGACGCCCCGCCCGTGGGCGAGGTCGCGCGCGCGTTTCACAAATTTGCCGAAGGCGCGGTTCTGGTTGCCCATAACGCCCCGTTCGACATGGATTTCCTGCGCCAGACCGAGGCGGCGATCGGCTTGCGGTTCGACATGCCCATTCTCGACACAGTGCTGTTGTCGGCGGTGATCTACGGGCAGCACGAAACGCATAGCCTTGATGCGCTGACCCATCGGCTTGGCATCACCATTCCCGAAGAGGCACGCCACACGGCAATCGGCGATACCGTTGCCACGGCGGATGCGCTGCTGAAGCTGATCCCGATGCTGGCCGGGCGGAGCCTCGCCACCTTCGGCGCGGTGCTGGCCGAGGTGCGCCGCCATGGCCGCCTGCTGAAGGATCTCAACTGACCTGCGCGGGGTCGCGGCCTGGCGGGGTCAAGGCCGCGAACGGGTCGGACGGATAGCTGACCCCGGTCAGATAAAGCCCCTGCGGTGGTGCCACCGGGCCGCAGGCGGCACGATCCCGTGCGGCAAGCGCCGCCATCACATCCCCCGGCTGCCAC